>NZ_JBSYVT010000024.1:0-54651 GCF_054112845.1 Acinetobacter sp. NigerLNRRAM0016 | reverse complement strand
TCCTGATTTAATAAATTATCTAAATGCTGTTCAGTAATATCGGCTTTGGTGCAAAACAAGATGGTATGAGAGGAATCTAACACCTTTGGTGCATTGTAGGCGTATTTCCCAACCAAGGCTTTCGCTATGCGTTCTTTGGCAGCATCGTTATCTGCAATAAAAAAGTGCCATGGCTGGATGTTTATAGAAGATGGGGTTAAACGTAAAATTTCCAGTAAGCGTTCAAACTGTTCTTGTGGGATTTTCTTGGAAGGATCGTAAGCCTTAGTGGTATAACGAGTTTTTGAAATATTCAAAAGATCCATGAAATAACTCCAAGTTCAAGAAATGCTGTTTTTAGCGGAATATTCACATTAATCGTTTCATGGGGCAGATTCAAGCATCGTTGATAATTGTTCTACCAAAGCTTGTTCGATCATCAGATTAGAGGGAGATAATGCAGGATTAAGTGTTGAATACGATCATAAGATCGAAAATCAATATTGGTCTTTCGCGGGTAATGAGGGTTTACTGCATCTAAGCAATGCAGTTGAAATACCATTAGCAATGAGCAATACAATTAATCATTTTAAGCAAAAATTGAAAACCCAGCAGCAAATAGGGCTCTGGGTGGGTTTGGCAGATGCCTATGCCACCGAAATTGTGGCGAATGCTGGGTATGACTGGTTGTTGATTGATGGCGAACATGCACCAAGTGATTTAAGAACCACATTGCTTCAACTGCAGAGTATGGCGGCTTATCCTTCACAAGCAGTCGTGCGTCCGCCTATAGGTAGCGTGCAATTAATCAAGCAATTGTTAGATATTGGTGCACAAACTTTATTGATTCCAATGGTGGAAACGGTAGAGCAGGCAACACTTATGGTGAAAGCGGTGCGTTATCCACCAGAGGGAGTCCGTGGCGTAGGTGCTGCATTGGCGCGTGCAACACGTTGGAATAGCATTCCTGACTATTATGCGCAAGCGCATGGGCAGATATGCTTATTGATTCAAATTGAGTCAGTCCAAGGCTTAACAAATTTGGATGACATACTGCAAATTGAAGGTATTGATGGGGTCTTTATTGGTGCGGTCGATTTATCTGCAACCATGGGTTATCAAGGCGATCCGAATCATCCAGAAGTGCAAAAAGCCGTGATTGCAGCCATTAAGAAAATACGTGCAGCAGGAAAAGCAGCAGGGATTCTGTCGACTACAGATGAAGTCACGCAAAAGTATGTTGAGTTAGGAACCGAGTTTGTTGCTGTGGGCGTGGATACCAGTGTGTTAATGAATGGCTTAAGAAGCTTATTGTCAAAGTACAAACAGTCAAATGAAGTTGTAAAGGTGCAGGGCGGTTATTAAATCGGAACAGGAGTCGTAAAAGCGTTAATGATGGAAAAATCTAAAGGTGAGAACTTTGAGGTTTAATAGTCAAAGGTACTTAACTTTAGATCCAAATTGGGTTGTGTCGGATCAATAACCAAGATTTGAGCTGAGTCTTCCTTCCAGTCACCCAAGACAATACGCTTTTTGCCTTGTAGCTCATGAATGGCTGCACGATGAGTGTGACCATGAATCAGGACATCGACATCTGCCAGTGCTTGTTCGACAGCGTGCTGGTTCACATCCATGACTTCATAGCTTTTAAACTGCTGCGCAGCGTGACTTTTTTTACGGAAACCGTTGGCGAGTTTGGTGCGGAAACTTAAAGGGGTTTTACGTAAGAATCCAAGGATGAGCGGATTGCGGATAATCTTTTTAAAGCGTTGATAACCAACATCATCGGTACAAAGCGCATCACCATGTTCTAGGCGGAACGTGTGTTGATTGATGTTTAGGACATAGTCGTCAGGCAATAAAATGCCATGAAACTGATCCAGAAATTTTTGACCTAAGGCAAAATCTCGATTACCGACCTGAAAATAGACTTGATTTCCAGCATTGTGGAACTGCTGCAATGCAGAAACAATTTCATCTAGCCACGGTGCAGTATAGTCATCGCCAATCCAAGCATTAAACCAATCACCTAAGATATAGAGCTGGGTCTGCTGGTGTTGATATTCTTTTAGCAAAGCGAAAAACCCTCGAACAAGTCGAGGGTGATCGGGTGACAAATGTAAATCTGATATAAACAGATAGGTCACGCTTTTATCCTTTTTTAATCTCCCTAAATCCCTCTTTAAAAAGAGGGACTTTCCTCCCTTAATAAAGGGACGCTAGGAGGGATTATTACTCAGAAATGATTTTTGCAGATTCGATGACAACGTTCTCTAAAGGAACGTCAGCGTGGTAACCACGGTTACCAGTACGAACGCCTTTGATTGCATCTACAACGTCAAGACCTTCAGTTACTTTACCAAATACTGCATAGCCCCAACCTTGTGCTGTTTTACCAGTGTGGTTAAGGAAAGAGTTGTTTTTCACGTTAATGAAGAACTGAGCAGATGCAGAGTGAGGAGCTTGAGTACGCGCCATTGCAATCGTACCAACATCGTTGCTCAAACCGTTATCAGCTTCGTTTTCGATTGAGTCACGTGTTGCTTTTTCTTTGAAGTTTTCATCCATGCCGCCACCTTGGATCATGAAACCATCAATCACGCGGTGGAAAATTACGCCGTCATAGAAACCGTCACGAACATATTCTAAAAAGTTAGCCACTGTTTTAGGTGCTTTTTCAGCGTTAAGCTCAAGAACAATACGACCTTTATTGGTGTTTAATTCGACTTGAGGAAAACTCATTGTGTAATCTCCTTAACATGGACATAAAAGCCATGGGTTTTTGGTTGAGAGAAGCATAAGCAAACTGTAAACTACAAGGCAAGTAAAAACGTACATTTCTTTGTTAAAAATACTGAAATTGCGTTTAAAATATCCTGTTTTTTATTTTTAGAAGTGATCTATCTACTATGAAGCCAAATGATGTTGTTGCATCTCTGCCAAATAACCCGACACCAAGTAATCATGCCTCTGTCGATGCTGCGCAGCAAGAACAACAGCCTGGCTTGGATTTTGTGCGTCAAGTCATTACGGATGATTTAGCATCAGGACGTACGCAAACGGTAGTAACGCGTTTCCCGCCAGAGCCGAATGGTTATTTACATATTGGCCATGTTAAAGCAATTTGCTTGAATTTCGGTGTTGCAGAAGAATTTGATGGTTATTGCAACCTGCGTTTTGACGACACCAATCCAGATGCCGAAGAACAAGAATATGTAGACGGTATTGCTAACGATGTAAAATGGTTAGGCTTTAACTGGAAAGATGAACCACGTTATGCATCAGGCTATTTCGACCAACTGTATGCATGGGCAGTACAGTTGATTGAACAGGGTGATGCTTATGTGGATTTGCAGTCACCAGAAGAAATTAAATTAAACCGTGGTAACTTTGTAGAGCCTGGTAAAAACTCACCTTACCGTGATGCAAGCGTTGCGGAGAACCTAGAGCGCTTTGAAAAAATGCGTAATGGTGAAACCAAAGAAGGCGAAGCGGTTTTACGTGCCAAAATTGACATGGCATCTCCAAATGTACATATGCGTGATCCAATTCTTTACCGCGTTTTACATTCTGAGCACCATCAAACGGGTGACAAATGGAAAATGTATCCAATGTATGACTATGCTCATCCATTGTCTGATGCAATTGAAGGGATTACGCACTCTCTATGTACTTTGGAATTCCAAGACCACCGTCCTTTCTATGACTGGGTCATTGAGAAAGTTCATTCAGCGGCAGTGCCACGTCAGTACGAATCTAGCCGTTTAAACATTGACTACACTATTACCTCTAAGCGTAAATTGCGTAAATTGGTTGAAGGTGGTCATGTTCAGGGCTGGGATGATCCACGTATGCCAACAGTTGTTGGTATGCGCCGTCGTGGTTTCACACCTGAAGGTTTACGTGATTTCTGTAAGCGTGTGGGCGTGTCTAAGACCGATGGTATTGTGGATGTCGCAATGCTTGAGTTCTGTATCCGTCAATCGCTAGAAAATGCGGCTGGTCGTGGTATGGCAGTTTTGAATCCACTAAAAGTAACGTTAACCAACTTACCTGAAGCTTTGGACTTGGTGCATGCGCGTCATCCAAACGTAGATATGGGCGAGCGTGTTATTCCTTTAACGTCTGAAATCTATATTGACCGTAAAGATTTTGAAGAAATTCCACCAAAAGGCTTCAAGCGTTTGGTGCCTGAAGGTGAAGTACGTTTACGTCATGCTTATGTGATCAAGTGTGATGAAATCATTAAGGATGAAAACGGTGAAGTGGTTGAGCTGAAATGTTCGATCGATCCAGAAACTTTAGGTAAGAACCCTGAAGGTCGTAAAGTGAAAGGCGTGATTCACTGGGTATCTGCAAGCAAAGGTATTCCTGCTGAAGTCCGTATTTATGACCGTTTATTCACTGAATCTGCACCAGATGCAACCGATGATTTCTTGACAACGTTAAATCCAGAATCGTTAACGGTGGTACAAGCGGTTATTGAGCCTGCATTGGCACAAGCAGAGCCGGAACAACGTTTCCAATTTGAACGTGAAGGTTATTTTGTAGCAGATCGTTATGACCATACTGCAGAAAAACCTGTGTTTAACCGTATTTTGGATTTAAAAGACAGTTTTAAACCAGGTAAATAAAACCTGATTTGAAATGCAAAAGCCTCTTAACGTCAAGTTAAGGGGCTTTTTTAATGTCTATCCATATTTATGCTTCTGGACATTGAGATTATTCAAGAATCAAATATATTTGAGGGGGACTTAAAGCGACAAAACAGAGTTTAGTCAGAATCAGCTTAACGATTTTTATGTTCCTGATCTTTGAAGAACAAATAGGTTTGTCTCTGCATTTTGGCTTTATCACGAAGTTTCTTTTTAATGTATAGCGCAAGCGCAAAGCAGGTGGTGGTAATGGTGAGCAGCATACTGTTCATATAGCTCATAATCGAGCTGACATAACCAATAGTCGTCAAACGATTCATCATACGAACCACTTGAGGGCTACTCTCTACGCCCGTAATTGCCCAAGTACATAGATGTTCACAATTATTAATAATCAGATGATAGTGGTTTTCTTTCATGCGTGAACGCATGCGACGTACGACTTTACGCCCATAATATTTGGGATGCTGATATTCAATCACCTTAATTTTTTTGCCATGACAGAATTCTGCCAGTGTGGTGATTTCGATCGGTCTTTTTTTGAAGAAGTGGGCAAAGCCTGAATAATGGATAACACGACCACGCCCGATATAAATCCCATGATGGGAGTAGGCGAAGTGTTTGACAACCAGATGAGCCCCAATCGGGAAGCGTTTTTTCTGTTGATGCATCGCTATGCTAAACGAATAAACTACAACCGTATATTAGCATGTAGTGTACTTGGAATTATGGAGATAGGCGATTAGTTGCATGCGAATGCTACAAAAAGCCATAAAATAGAAGCTAAGTGGTTAAAGTGTGAAGGTGCACATGGACATAAGATTAAGGCGCCGGCTGCAACTGATCGTTATGCTGATGAGTTTAGTGCCTGTAAATTTATGGGCACAAGTCACAAGCTATACTCGGCAATACAATGAGGTTAACTATACCGTAGTTGAAATGCGTGATTTAACCAAGCTCCGTTTATTGTTAAACCAAAAAGGGAGTTCAACGCCGCTGAATTACTTCAGTCAAATCCCAACGCAATTAAAAACATGTGAGCAGATGACATTCGCCATGAATGCAGGCATGTTTCACTACACTTATCGCCCTGTCGGTTTATATATTGAAAGGAGAAAAAAGCTATTCCCACTGAATCGTCTGCGTGGTTGGGGGAATTTCTATTTAGAGCCGAATGGGGTGTTGGCTTGGAACGCTAAACAGGCGGTAATTATAAGTACGGCTGAATATGCGAAACGTAAATTCAAGGCAGATTATGCAACTCAGTCGGGTCCGATGTTAGTGCGTAATCGGCAAATCAATCCCATTTTCATGGCGGAAAGCACATCTTTGAAAATACGGAACGCCGTAGGGATAAAAGATCAAGTGCTGTATTTTGTCATTACTGAGCAGGCTGTAAATTTTTATGAATTGGCGAGTTTTATGCAGTCTGATTTAGGTGTAGAGCAGGCTTTATATTTGGATGGCTCTATTTCTGCGGTTTATCTGGCAGAAAAGAGTATCAATACCCAAAGCAGTCCCTTTGGACCGATGCTGGCGTATATTGAAGATCAGAATTGTGATTAAAAACAGAAATACACGGCAATAAAAAAGCACTGGTTCTCCCAATGCTTCTTAAAGTCGAAATCGGCATCACTGTAATGGTGAGCGAGTGATTTCATTCAGCTCTTTGCGGCTATAACCTCGAGAGGCTAAAACACGTTTAATACCAATAATGACATCGTCATCTGTGGCTTGAGCAAGAGCCTTTAACAGTTGTTCATCTGTTTTGCATGAGCAATCGTTCTCGACACACGCGATTTGATTTTTATGCTCATTCAACTGCTGCGGTGCAGCAAACAATTTTTGCCAAAAACTCATAGAGCCTTCATTCATGAATAACATAGAACGAAATATAGTCAATTCTGTAAATAATGCAAGACATCATGAGTGATAAAAGCAGCAGTTAAACACGCAAATTTTCAATCATAAGCGGTTAAATGAACGGTTTTATGACAAGGATGAAATTAAGGTGAATTTAAATGCTTTATTTCAAATAAAAATCCTCAAGTTATTGTTTTAAATAGCTTGAGGATAAAGTTTAGACGAATAAAAAATTCTTACAATTTTTCCAGTAACACACCAGATTCAACATGATGGGTATAAGGGAATTGATCGAATAAAGCAAAACGTGTGGCTTTGTGGGTTTGCGTCAGCAGCTTCAAATTGTCATGTAAGGTATCTGGATTACATGAAATATAGATGATGCGTTCAAAGCGTTGCAATAGTTTCAGCGTTTCATCATCAATACCTGCACGCGGTGGATCGACAAATACGGTATCAAAATCATAACTGCTGATCTCAATCTGTGCTTCTTGCAAGCGTCTAAATTCACGTTCAGCATTATAGGCTTGAGTAAACTCTTCCGCAGACAGTCGCGCCACCTGAATGTTATCAATGTTATTTTGTTCAATATTCCATTGTGCAGCGTAAACAGATGATTTTGCTAATTCTGTGGCTAGTACACGATTGAAGCGGGTAGACAATGGCAGGGTAAAGTTACCATTTCCACAATAGAGTTCTAATAAATCTTTAGAAGATTGCTCTGCGGCATCGCAAGCCCATTCCAGCATTTTTTGGCAGACTTGTGCATTGGGTTGGGTAAAGCTGCTTTCAATTTGTTTGTACTGATATTTACGCTCAAAAACTTGCAGTTCTTCAACCACAAACTCATCAGACAGCACAACTTTTTGTCCGCGACTACGACCAATAATTTTGATCTTGAGTTTTGCAGCCAACTGTTTGGCTAAGGCTTGCCATTGTTCATCAAGAGGGCAGCGATAAATCAGTGAAACCAGCATTTCACCTTTTAAGGTCGCCAAAAAGTGAACTTCAAATAAGCGTTTCGATAATGCTTCATCACTTTTTAGTTCTGCCAAGAGTACAGGCATGAGTTGATTAATGCTGGCATCAGCAATTGGAAACTCATCAATACGAATCACTTGTTTTTGTTGTTGTTCATCGCGTTCAAACATGGCATAGAACATATCGTCATCAGTATGCCAAATTCGAAATTCTGCACGCATACGAAAATGTTGTTCTGGAGATGCGAACACCGCAAGAGATGGGGGATTGAATTCGGCAAATTGCGCAGAAATACGTTCAACTTTGGCATCAAGTTGTTGCTGATAAGATGAAGTCATATGCAGTCAAAAATTATAAAACGTAGAAAACAGGGATGGTAACAAAGTTTACTGAAGAAGACTAAGCGAATTCAGCAACTTCGAATGAAAATCTAGAGAACTGGGTTACAGTTGGAACAATACAGAGAAAATTTGCTTCTCTTAAATAAAAAGAAACCAAGCCATTAGACCAGTAATGGCTTGGTAAGGGAAATTTATACCCCTAACAGGATGCTTTTAAATCTTAGTTCAAGGTCATCAAGCTGGCATTACCACCTGCAGCAGCAGTGTTAATACTGATTGCACGCTCAATCACAAGACGCTCAACAGGAATTTCTTGTTCAGCAGGTTGTAAATGAGTGATACCGACAATTGCACCTGGACGCTGTGCGACAGTGCTTTGCAATTCAAGTACTTGAGTCGTTGTACCATGGTGCAGAATCGCATCAAAATCACCAGTTGCAATGCTTTGGATCACTTTGAATTGTTGTGCAACTGCTTTTGGCATAGTCGACATGTGTTTCAATGCAAATACATTGTCAGCAAGTACGGCCGCTTTGCTACCTACAGCAAAAATTGCGTTCAATTGAACCAATTGGTCTTGTTCTTGCTCAGCAAGAGACAATACGCAGTGACGTGCAACAATTGTATATTGGTTGCTTTCACCAGTAGGACCATTTAATTCATACACTTGACCAGAAGCAAGCGCAGGAACTTGAGGTAATTTCACTTGTGGGAACTGTTTTTTCACCCAAGCGCTGAACTGTGCGTACACTTCATTTTTCGGCGCAGCTTGTAATACTTTACCTACCGCAAATGGCGTACTTAATTGTTTCGCGCTGCATTCTTGCATTAAACGGTAAAGGTATAACGGACCACCCGCTTTCGGACCAGTACCAGACAAGCCTTCACCACCAAAAGGTTGTACGCCAACCACAGCACCAACGATGTTACGGTTGATGTATAAGTTACCCACTTCAGAGGTGTTCATTACCGTGTTGATGGTTTCATCAATACGTGTATGTAGACCCATGGTTAAGCCGTAGCCTTTCGCATTGATTTGATCCACTACAGATTTCACATTACCTTGCGGGTAACGGATCACGTGTAATACAGGACCAAAGACTTCACGCTCAAGGTCGTTTAAGTTTGGTAATTCAATCAATGTCGGTGGAATGAATGTACCTTGAGTCAAGCTTGCATCAGCAGCATCGTTACGCATGAACTGGTGCACTGCATAGCCTTTACCACGCATTTTTTGAATGTGGTTTTGGATATTGGTTTGTGCTTCAGCATCAATGACTGGACCGATGTCAGTTTTTAACAATGCAGGGTTACCTACATTTAACTGTTGCATCGCGCCTTTCAACATGCGGATTACGCTTTCAGCATTGTCTTCTTGTACGCAAAGGATACGAAGTGCAGAACAACGTTGACCAGCACTGTCATAAGCCGAGTTCACAACATCTAGAATAACTTGTTCAGTTAATGCAGATGAGTCAACGATCATGGCATTTTGACCACCAGTTTCCGCAATTAACGGAATAGGTTGACCATTGGTACCTAAGCGTTTAGCAACAGTCTTCTGAAGAATTTTTGCAACTTCAGTAGAACCTGTGAACATAATGCCTTGGATGCGTGGGTCAGCACTTAATTGCGCACCAACAGTTTCACCACGACCTGGAATTAACTGCACAACTGCTTCTGGTACACCTGCTTCCCAAAGCATTTGGATCGCTAAAGATGCAATAAGCGGAGTTTGTTCAGCTGGTTTTGCAATAACGGTGTTACCTGCAACAAGTGCAGCAGAAATCTGACCGCTGAAGATTGCCAATGGGAAGTTCCATGGGCTAATACACAATACTGTACCTAATGACTCAATTTGAGCATTAGTCGCTAAGTTTGCGCATTGTGCAGCGTAGTAACGAAGGAAATCTACTGCTTCACGTACTTCCGCAATCGCATTGGCATAAGTCTTACCACTTTCACGGCATAACAACACCATCAACTCTTGGATACGGCTTTCCATAATGTCGGCAGCACGGTTTAAACATGCAGCACGTTCATTTTTCGGTGTATTGACCCAAGCTGCTTGAGCATTTGCAGCATTTGTTAATGCTAGGTTTACGTGTTCAGCGGAAGCTTCTTTAACAGAACCAACTTTGTCGCTATGTACAGCAGGGTTGATCACAGCAACTTCGGCTGCAGCCGTAATTTCAGCTAAACCAGGACCCATTGATTCAGCAGCCCATTGTTGCGACATCAGGCTTTGAACTTTTTTGTCCAAGCTTAATAATTCGCTATCATTTGCTAAATCTACACCAGAAGAGTTTTGACGTAATACGCCATATAAATTCTGTGGTAATGGAATAGCAGGGTGTTTTAAGCCAACTGCTTTTTCTTGTTTCGCAGAAGTTAAGATCGATTCACGTGGGTTTTCGATCAGGTCTTGAATTTTCAAGCTCTTATCAGCAATACGGTTTACAAATGATGTGTTTGCACCATTTTCAAGTAAACGACGTACTAAGTATGCCAATAAAGTTTCATGCGTACCTACTGGTGCATAAATACGGCAAGGGATATCCAATTTATTTTCAGATTTTGGACCAACCACTTGTTCGTATAAAGGCTCACCCATGCCGTGTAAGCATTGGAATTCGTATTGACCAACGTAATATTTCGCAGGATCAGCCAATTCGTAAATTGTCGCTACAGTTTGAGCATTATGTGTCGCAAACTGAGGGTAAATTTGCTCTGGAGCAGCCAATAATTTTCGTGCACATGCGATATAAGACAAGTCTGTATGTACTTTACGAGTAAATACAGGGTAGTCCGTCATACCTTCAATTTGTGCTTTCTTGATTTCGCTATCCCAGTATGCACCTTTCACCAATCGGATCATTAGGCGTTTGTTACTGCGTTTCGCTAGGTCAACAATATAATCTACAACGTAGAAACAACGTTTTTGGTACGCTTGAATAACAAAGCCGATACCTTTCCAATCTGCCAATTCAGGCTCAAAGCAAAGACGCTCTAAAAGCTCTAGAGAAAGTTCTAAACGCTCAGATTCTTCCGCATCAATGTTTAAACCAATGTTGTAGCCTTTCGCCAAACGTGCGAGTTCAAGAACTTTGCTATAAAGTTCGTTGTGTACACGTTCAGTTTGAGAACGTTGGTAACGCGGGTGTAACGCAGAAAGTTTGATCGAGATACCAGGACCGCTATAAACGTCTTTGTCTTTAGATGCTTGACCAATTGCATGAATCGCATTGGTGTAGTCATCATAATAACGCTCAGCATCATGATCAGTTAACGCTGCTTCACCCAACATATCGTATGAATAGCGGAAACCTTTGTCTTCAAGACGTTCAGCATTGCTTAATGCTTCTTTAATGGTTTCGCCAGTAACGAACTGTTCACCCATCATGCGCATTGCAACGTCAACGGCTTTACGAATGATGCCACGGCCACTACGAGCGATTAAACCAGTTAACATGCTAGAAAGGCTTGCTTGCTTTGGTGTATCCATGAGCATGCCTGTTAACATTAAGCCCCACGCAGCGGCATTAACGAACATCAGGTTGCTTTGACCAACGTGATCTTTCCAGTTACCTTGGTTAATTTTGTCACGGATTAATAAATCACGTGTGGCAGTATCAGGAATACGTAATAACGCTTCAGCAAGGCACATGAGCGCAATACCTTCTTGAGAAGATAAAGAGAATTCTTGTAATAGGCCTTGTACGATACCTGCTTTACCTGCAGAACTTTTACGCTCACGTAAAGTGTGTGCAAGGTTAAATGCTAGATCTTGAATACGTGTATTCAATTCATCTGAAATTTTGCTATGCTCAAGTAGATTTTCAACACATTCAGATTCGGCACGGCGCCAAGCGGTGTTGATCTCTGTTTCGTAAGCGGTCTTTTCTTTGAAAAGTGTAATATAGTCTTGATGAGGTTTATTTTCATCAATAGAGGAGATGATCGTATTCATGCCAACTTCCTGTGACTGAAAAGATTGAGTTAAGCAAATTGCCGTATATAATTAATCATCACAGAAATAAACCCGAATAACTCACTATACTTTACCTTATTTTTAGAGATTAATTCAGATGTCTGGCCAAATTTTATCGCTTGATCGAACGGATATTAAAATTTTAGATATTCTGCAGAACGATGGACGAATATCGAATATTAAATTGGCTGAAGAGGTGAATCTATCTCCTACGGCTGTGCTTGCAAGGGTACAGAAGCTAAGCAAAGATGGATTTATTCTTGGTTACGAGGCCAAATTGAATGCAGCGATGCTGAATTCAAATTTTGTGGTCTTTGTAGAGATTTTACTCGATAAAACGACGCCAAATGTATTAGATGAGTTCTGCGAGGCTGTGATGCAGTATCCAGAAATTGTTGAATGTCATATGACCAGCGGTGGTTTTGATTTTGTGGTGAAGATTCGCTGCGCGAATATGGAAGAGTTTCGTAAAATTTCGGGGCAGGTACTGTGGCAGTTACCGGGTATTAAAGAAACCCGAAGCTATCCGGTGATGGAAGTCATTAAAGAAAGCGCGAAGCTAAATTTAAAGATTAAAAAGGGTAGATAACAATAAAGGGGCATGAAGCCCCTTTATTGATTCAAGCAAAGCCCAATTATTTGTTCTTTAACTCAGCCATTTCACTCTTATAGAAAGCATCAGCTTTTTCAAAACGCTCTACGACATCTTTCTCTGGTTCTTTGCCAAGTAAGCTCACCACGACAATGCTGATGAATGACAAGATAAAGCCAGGGATAATTTCGTACACGCCAGTGTAGCCCATGATGTTTTTCCATGCGATTACAGTTACTGCACCAACCAGAATACCTACAATTGCACCGTTGAGCGTCATACGCTTCCAGAACAAAGACAAGATAATTAATGGACCAAATGCAGCACCAAAACCAGCCCAAGCATATGCAACTAAGCCTAATACTTTACTGTCTGGGTTTTGTGCAATCGTAATTGCAAGAATAGCAATAGACACAACCATCAAACGACCGATCCAAACCAACTCTTTTTGAGATGCATTTTTACGGATGAATGATTTGTACAAATCTTCAGTAAGCGTACTTGAACAAACTAAAAGCTGGCAGCTTAACGTACTCATTACCGCTGAAAGAATTGCTGCAAGAATGATACCTGCGACCCATGGGTTAAATAAGATTTTATTTAATTCCATGAAAATAGTTTCAGGGTTTTTAGTCACAACAGCCGCAAATTCTGGATGTTGTTGGAAGTAAGCGATACCGACAAAACCAGCACCAACTGCACCACCTAAACATAAAATCATCCAAGCCATACCAATGCGGCGTGCAGCAGGGATAGTTCTTACAGAATCAGCCGCCATGAAGCGCACTAAAATATGTGGTTGACCAAAATAGCCTAAGCCCCATGCCATTGAAGATAAAATAGCAACAGTACTTAAACCTTCAAGCATGTTCATTGCTTGTGGGCGAGCCGCTTCGAGCAATACACCAAACTGTTGGCTATGGTCATCAATTGCAAGGTAAGTGATCACTGGCATTAACAATAAGGCAAAAATCATTAAGCCTGCTTGGAAAGTGTCAGTCCAACTTACTGCAAGGAAGCCACCGATACATACATAAGAAATTGTTGCAAGAGCGCCAATCCAAAGTGCAGTAGAGTAGTCCCAGCCGAATAAGCTTTCGAATAAACGAGCGCCAGCCACCATGCCTGATGCACAGTAAATAGCAAAGAAGATAAGAATTACGAATGCGGAGATGATTCGTAAAATACGTTTTTTATCGCCAAAACGACCAGTGAAATAATCTGGTAATGTGAGCGCGTTATTTTGGAATTCAGTATGAACACGTAAACGTCCTGCAACCAAAAGCCAGTTTAACCATGCGCCGATAATTAGACCAATGGCAATCCATGCTTCAGAGAGACCAGAGAGATAAATTGCTCCTGGTAAACCCATAAGCAACCAGCCACTCATATCAGATGCACCTGCTGAAAGAGCAGTTACAACGCTTCCAAGACTACGTCCACCCAAAATGTAGTCAGAGAAATCTGAAGTTGCCTTATAGGCATATAGGCCAATACCGACCATTGCGATAATGTAAAAAATAAAGGTGATTAATGTAGGGTTCACTTGACTCATATGCCCATCCTTTGTCCTAAAACCATCTATCCATCTATCTGAGATGATTTTTTGAGCTGCAATAGCGAGGAGCTGATTCAAACATAAAAGCAAAATTACTTACTGTTACATTTCTAGGGTGTTTGCAGTGATCTTGTGTAGCGAAATGTAATTTTGTTTACAAAACTAAAAATGACAAAAGAGATAAGTCAGTTTAAGTAATGTACGAAGTTTGCCTATATATTTCCATTTATAATGTGAACTTTCTATCAAAATGAATAAAAAATACTCAAATTAATAGTTGATTCCAAAACTTTAAATTATTGTTTACATAAGTTAACAATTTAAAGCTCAGGTAAATTAAAATAAATCTATATATTTCAATTTGATGTGGGTGGGAGGTCTCCGGAAAAAAAAGTTATTAAAAAATCAGTTCAAAAGTCACCTATTTACTGGATATTAAGGTGTTTGTTTTAATTGCTGGATTATTACTCTAAATTTGGCTGCCGAAGTCTCAATTCTCCTTTTTTTATTGTATTGATAGATCAAGAATATCTTGGAGTGATGAAATTACTTTCTTAATTATGCGCGCAATATAAGTCAGTGCTACATACATTTTATGTAAATGACTACGCCTAGAATCAAAGAATAAAGAAATGGCGTACTGAATACTCACTCAATAAATCTGTCAGAACAGCTAATTTTCAAATGACACATAAGTAGACAGGTTTGTGCTGATTTCATTATATAATGCTGCTTTAATTCTTTAGGAAAGCCTGCTGATGCTGAATAAGCTTAAAAATGTATTTAAAAGCTCTAAAGCGAAAGAGGAAGAAGCTTATTTGCTGGAGCATGCGATCCAGTTTGATCCAGAGCAGGGCTATATTGTCGATGGTGTAATTCTGAATCAGGAGCTTTCCGAACGTTTGGAGTTTTATTCCAATCGACGCTTAAAGAAGTTTGATGACCTACAAGCACTTTACTATGCCGCCATGCTGATCAATGAAAAAATAGATTTGGAAATTGCCCAACAGAAATTTGTTGCAAGTTTAGGCAATACCGAAGAGAATCTTGTGCAGTTTAAGCGAATTGTCCAAAAGCTGAATGACTATTACCGCAACTTTATTCGAGAAAAATAGGGTTAACTATATATAGCTATTTATAGTGTGCTCAACTGCAATAATTTTAGTAATCGATTAAAGAGACTTTCACTTATTCTAGGCTTAGCAGCAGTATAAAAATTTTCTTGGCTTTTAGCCTCATGTTAAGATTGTAAGCAAGTGACTTATCTCTAAAAGCGATCTACATGTTCCAACAAGAAATTGCTCAACTTAATCTGTCTAAATTGAAAGCAGGTGACAAACGCTGGATCGGACAATTACAAGGTTCAGCTGCTGCACTATTATTTAAAGAAATTTCAAAACAACATCAACAACTATTTATATTGGTTGCTCGCAATAGTCAGCATTTGGCTCAATTAGAAAGTGAGCTTGAGTTTTATGGCGTAAAGCCGACTATTTTCCCAGATTGGGAAATCTTACCTTATGATCGCTTATCACCTCATCAAGATATTGTCTCAGAGCGATTAGCAATTTTATCCAATATGCCACAGCAAGGTGTATTGTTGGTTTCAGCTTCTACATTAGCACAACGTGTTGCACCAACTTCGTGGGTACTTGGTGAGCATTTTGATATTCACGTCGGACAAAAATATGATATCGAGAAGCAAAAACTGCGACTGATTCAGGCAGGCTATCATTTAGTCGATACGGTTTATGATCATGGTGAGTTTGCTGTTCGCGGCAGCATCATGGATATTTTTGCTTCAGGACAAAATGCACCAATACGAATTGACCTTTTCGATGATGAAATTGAAAGTCTGAAGTTCTTTGATCAAGAAACGCAGCGTACCACACAAAATCTAGAAAAATTTAGTGTACTTCCTGCAAAGGAGTTTCCATTAAAAGAAGGGCGTTCTGTATTTAGAGATCGCTACGCAGAAAGTTTTCCAACAGCCAATCCGAAAAAGAATCCAATTTATCAAGATGTATTAGAAGGGATTGCTTCGCCAGGGATTGAGTTTTATTTGCCATTGTTTTTTGAAAAAGCACTGATGCAAAGCCAAAGTACCTTGATGGCGTATTTACCAGCGAATGGCATTGTCATTACAGACAATGGACTGGATGAAGGGTTGGAAAACTTCTGGAAAGAAGTAATGCGTCGTTATGAAGACCGTCGGCATAATGTAGATCATCCAATTTTGCCGCCCGATGACTTGTTCCTCGCGCCAAATTTAGTATTGGAACAGATTAATAAGTTTGCACGTGTAATTGCTTCATCGGAAGAGGCTGAAGAGCGTGCGGGTGCCATAAATCTAGATGCTGAAATTCCTCCACGTTTGGCGGTCGATCCTAAGCAAGAAAAGCCTTTTGCAGCTGTTAAAAAGTATTTGGATGAGGTCAATCATCCAGTACTACTGGTTGCTGAAAGTGCAGGTCGACGCGAAACTTTAAAAGATGCTTTACGCCCATTTTTAGGTGATATTCCAAGCGTAGAAAGCTTTGCTGATTTTCAGCAGTCTTTGCAGGCAATTGCCATTACCAATGCACCACTTGACCGTGGCTTGGTTATCCGTGATCAATTAAGTGTAATTTCAGAAAATCAGTTATATGAACATCGTGTTGTGCAGCGACGTCGTAAACGCCAGCAGGAGGTTTCAGAAGAATTTCTTATTAAGAGTTTGACTGAACTGAGTATTGGTGCACCTGTGGTACATATTGATCAAGGTGTTGGGCGCTATGCAGGCTTAATCACGCTCAGTATTGATGATCAAGAGCATGAGTTTTTGCAATTAGACTATGCAGATGCGGCAAAAGTTTATGTACCAGTGACCAATCTGCATTTAATCAGTCGCTACAGCGGTGGTGATCCCGATCTTGCGCCATTACATAAACTCGGGACTGATGCTTGGAATAAAGCCAAACGTAAGGCCTTGGAACAAATCCATGATGTCGCGGCGGAGTTGTTGCATATACAGGCACGACGCCAATCTAAACCCGGCATCAGTTTTGAATTGGATCATAGCTTATATATGCAGTTTGCCAGTGGCTTTGCTTATGAGGAAACGCTGGATCAAGCCAATGCAATTGAAGCGACTTTGCATGATATGCAATTAGCAAAACCTATGGATCGTCTGGTCTGTGGTGATGTAGGCTTTGGTAAAACTGAAGTGGCGATGCGTGCCGCTTTTGTTGCCGTACAAAATAACAAGCAAGTCGCAGTCTTAGTGCCAACCACGCTATTGGCGCAACAACATTATGAATCATTCAAAGACCGTTTTGCCGATTGGCCTGTTCGAATTGAAGTTTTATCACGTTTTGGTTCAAGTAAAACCCATCTTAAAACTATCGAAGATTTGGCTGATGGTAAGGTCGACATTGTGGTCGGTACGCATAAAATTCTGCAAGAAAACGTGCAATTCAAAAATCTGGGTTTAATGATTGTAGATGAAGAACATCGTTTTGGTGTGCGCGACAAAGAACGTATTAAGGCTATGCGTGCAGATGTGGATATGCTGACTTTGACCGCGACACCAATTCCACGAACACTGAATATGGCATTTAGTGGTATGCGTGATCTTTCGATTATCGCGACGCCGCCAGCACGACGTTTAGCAGTAAAAACCTTTGTCCAAGAACATACGGCAGAGTCGGTTAAAGAGGCGATTCTGCGTGAGTTGCTACGTGGCGGACAAGTTTACTTTCTGCACAATGAAGTCGAAACCATTGAAAGAGCTGCGGAAAGTCTTCGTGAACTGGTGCCAGAAGCACGTGTCGCTGTTGCGCATGGGCAAATGCGTGAACGTGAACTGGAACAGGTCATGCAACAGTTCTACCATAAGGAATACAACGTCTTGGTGTGCTCAACCATTATTGAAACAGGGATTGATGTGCCAAACGCCAATACCATTTTAATTGAACGTGCTGATAAACTGGGTTTAGCACAACTGCATCAGTTACGTGGTCGTGTTGGGCGTTCTCATCATCAGGCTTATGCGTATTTACTAGTCCCTTCATTAAAAGGGCTGAAGGGTGATGCGGAAAAACGTCTTGATGCGATTCAGCGTGCCGCGACTTTGGGTGCGGGCTTTATGTTGGCAACCGAAGATTTGGAGATTCGCGGAGCGGGAGAGTTGTTGGGTGAACAGCAAAGCGGTTCCATGCAGGCGATTGGTTATAGCTTGTATATGGAGATGCTGGAAAAAGCCACCAAAGCCATTCAAAAAGGCAAAACACCTAACTTTGATGCACCATTGTCCTTAACGGCCGAAATCAACTTACACATGCCGGCTTTAATTCCAGATGAATATTTGGGGGATGTGCATCAGCGTTTGTTGTTTTATAAACGTATCAGTAATACCGATACTCAAGAGAAGCTAGACAATATTCGCATGGAATTGATTGATCGTTTTGGTATTCCACCGCAACCAGTGAAGCAATTATTTGCAGTGCATCAGTTACGCCTAAAGGCAGAGATGTTGGGAATTACCAAAATTGATATTAATACCAATGGCGGCTATATCGAATTTTCTCAAGACACGCCTGTCCAAGCCATGAGCATCATTAACATGATGCAAAAGCACCCGACCTTCTTCCGTATGGAAGGTGGGCAGCGGTTGAAAGTCATGGTCATGTTGGAAGATTTTCAAAAAAGAATACAATTTATCAATGATTTACTGGAAAACTTGATCAAAGAGTTGAATTAGGCCAGTAAAGTCACTTCTTTGGCTTGACTTTCAAAAAGTTAGATTGGAATGATAGCCAAAGAAGCAATTGATTTATTTAGAAAAATTATTAAAGTGCTAAATGTGATCGAGTTCAAGTCAAATAGTATTTTATTTGTAATGAAACACCTTTTAGAGAATACTCAGCTCTAGTTTGATGTGATAGTATTAACCATCATTCTAATTTTGCATCATTTATAAAGATATGTTTAGTTTGCATCCACAACTTGCTCAAGATACGTTTTTTGTAGGCGATTTTCCGCTTTCTACATGTCGTTTAATGAATGATATGCAGTTTCCTTGGCTCATTCTTATTCCACGTGTTCCAGGTGTGACTGAATTATATGAATTAAGTCAGGCAGATCAGGAACAGTTTTTACGTGAATCAAGTTGGTTGTCTAGCCAGTTGGCACGTGTATTCCGTGCGGACAAAATGAATGTTGCTGCTCTAGGTAATATGGTACCTCAGTTACATTTTCATCATGTAGTTCGTTATCAAAACGATGTGGCATGGCCTAAACCAGTTTGGGGCACACCAGCAGTTCCATATACCAATGAAGTTCTAGCGCATATGCGTCAGACATTAATGCTTGCTTTACGTGGTCAAGGTGATATGCCATTTGACTGGCGCATGGATTAATCCCAGTAAATCATTTGTTTATGGATGAATTGTGATTAGATTCGGGTTCTGGAGTAGGTAGTGCTTTCATTAAGCAATTGGATAGATAGAGACCCTAAGCATTTTGAATATCTTCATCGGATGATGGGATATGCAATGCTATCTTTACTTTTAGTTGTTTATCACTACACATCGCCAGAAACCAAGTATCAGATTTATGTTCCAATATTATTTGCGAGTGTGGCATTAATTTTGCCAAAGCTTTCTGGTTGGTTGGAATTTAAGTTTGGTTATCACGCAAAGCGGAATACATTATTTGCAATAGATGTCATCGTCATTGCAGTAATGTTATCGGCAGTGCATTTAAGTCTTGTGCTGACCTTTACAGCAATATTCGCAATACTTTTTTCCTCAATCAACACCAAAGTTTCATTTTTCTCAGCCATGCTCACCTGTGTGTTTGGGGTTACTGTTTTCTATTTCAGCAATATTTTCATTTTTGGTTTTGGTGAGTATTTTGAACATACCTCAGCAGAGCTGACGGTACTTTCTTTTTTGTGCTTAATTACCTATTTTGGTGTGGGCATTATTTATCAAAGTCGTCGAATCCGTTATATCCACTCCAAGCGCGAATATTATTATAATCAAATGAATCGCTATATGGAGTTTGCTAATCAGCTTAGTCGTTATGCGCCTTTGCAGCTTTGGCAGTCAATCATGAAGGGTGAGTCTGAAGCCAAGATTGAATATAAACGTAAAAAAATGACCGTTTTTTTCTCAGATATTCAGGGTTTTACTGAACTGTCTGAAACGCTGATTCCTGATGATCTTGCTTATTTACTGAATGACTATTTAAGTCATATGACCGAAATTGCCAAACAATATGAAGGTACAGTTGATAAGTTCATGGGGGATGCCATCCTGATTTTCTTTGGTGATCCAAATACGCAGGGTGTAGAGCAAGATGCAAAAACCTGTGTAGAAATGGCGATGGTCATGCGCCAGCAAATGAAATTGTTACGTGAACGCTGGATTAAAATGGGTTATCCACCTTTACATATTCGTATGGGAATCAGTACAGGGTATTGCCACGTTGGAAACTATGGCGCAGCACACCGAATGGCATATACCATCGTAGGGCGTGATGCGAATTTAGCAGCACGCTTACAAAGTGCAGCAGCGGTAGATGAAATTTTAATTTCTGACGATACTTATAATTTAATTAAAAGTGATTATTTGTGTGCCCCAAAATCTCCAATTTATCTTAAAGGGATTCAAGGTCCTGTAAGAACTTGGCAGGTGATGGAGAAATATACCTCGCAGAAAACGGATTATCAGCGTTGGTTTGATTATGAATACAAAGGTTTCCATCTATTGTTAAATCTAGATGAAGTCCAGAATTTTGAATATCCAGAACTCATTACTGTACTAGACAAGATGATTAAGCGG
Source organism: Acinetobacter sp. NigerLNRRAM0016 (assembly GCF_054112845.1). Classification (NCBI taxonomy): domain Bacteria; kingdom Pseudomonadati; phylum Pseudomonadota; class Gammaproteobacteria; order Moraxellales; family Moraxellaceae; genus Acinetobacter; species Acinetobacter sp. NigerLNRRAM0016. The sequence goes on along the minus strand of NZ_JBSYVT010000024.1, from coordinate 33,864 downwards.
ATTCAAACCCAGCAGAAGCTTACCAACTCGCAGGGTATTGTGAAGCTTAAACTGGAAGATGAAGTCATTCAGTCTGTTGAAAATACCCATACGCATTAAATTAGATAATACAAAAACTGATGGTTAATCGCTGAGCTAATTTTAGTTGTAAAAAAAACCACGCCATTGCGTGGTTTTTTATAGTCTCTGCTTAGTGACTTTCTGAAGCATGGTTGATGGTGTATTTTGGAATCTCGATTTCAAGATCTTCATCTACAATTGCAACTTGGCATGAAAGGCGTGAGTCGGGTTCTAGACCCCAAGCACGATCTAACAAATCAGCTTCAACATCGTTCATTTCTTCAAGGCTGTCAAAACCTTTGCGTACGATCACGTGACAAGTCGTACACGCACAAGACATATCACAAGCATGTTCAATTTTGATTTTATTTTTCAATAAGCTTTCACATAAGTTTGCATTTTTCTCAACTTCAAACTCAGCACCTTCTGGACAGAATTGCGCATGTGGAAGTACTTTAATACGTGGCATAATCTTTACCTTAATTAGTTTGAGTTTGACCAGTCTTCGAGTTTAGTGCCTTTTAATGCAGCATCAATATGTTGATTCATACGTAATGCAGCAAAATTGTCACTGTGTATTTTAAGCTGTTCTACGGCTTGTTCAATAGCTTTTAGATCATCACCTTGCAGCTGAGTCTCAAGATGAGCTTTAGCAGTATTGAGTTGATCCTGTTGCTCAGGGTTGAGAAGGTGAGTATCAACCTTTAAAGCTTGAACCAACGCTTCGAGTTCGCGCTGCGCTTCTACTTTGGTTTCTTGCAAGTGACGAAGGTTTTTGTCTTCTTCAGCATATTTAAAACCATCAAGAAGCAGGCGTTCAGTATCTGATTCAGATAAACCATAAGATGGTTTAATGTCAATTTGTGCATGCACACCAGAAGTAGTTTCTTTGGCAGCAACCGTCAGTAAACCATCTGCATCGACTTGGAACGTGACTTCAATACGTGCCTGACCAGCCGTCATTGGCGGAATACCATGTAGGACAAAACGACCTAAGCTACGACAATGTTCAACCAAATCACGTTCACCTTGAACTACATGAATCAGCATCGCTGTCTGACCATCTTGATAGGTGGTAAATTCTTGGCGACGAGCTACAGGGATTGCAGTATTACGAGAAATCAGACGTTCAACCAAGCCACCCATGGTTTCAAGTCCAAGTGAAAGTGGCGTCACATCAAGAAGCAATGAACCATCTTTGGAATTGCCAATCAGTTGATTTGCAGTAATCGATGCGCCAATTGCAACAACTTCATCTGGGTTGATGGTGCACAGGGGTTCTTGATTGAATACGGTTTGTACTGCTTTTTGTACCGCATACGAACGGGTAGAACCACCAACCAACACTACATTTTGAATGTCATCAAGTTCGAGTTTTGCATCGCGCATGACACGTTTACAAACACTAATGGTTTTATCGAGTGCTACTTGGATAATAGATTCAAAAGTCGGGCGGTCAAGCTGAACTGATTGCTCTAGTAGTTTGAGTTCAACTTCAGTCTGATCTGTTAAAGCTTCTTTGGCCTTACGTGCTGCAACAACAAAGTGTGCATATTCTGCATCATCAAGATGTTCAATGTTCAGTTGTTTTTTTGCCCATTTTACAATGAGTCGATCAAGATCATCACCACCGAGTGCGGTATGACCACCTGTTGCAAGAACTTCGAATACGCCTTGTGAGAAACGAAGAATAGAAACGTCGAAAGTGCCGCCACCTAAATCGTAAATGACATAGTTGCGATCAGTCTCTAAATTGGTTTCTTGGTCTAAGCCATAAGCCACGGCTGCTGCTGTTGGCTCATTCAATAAGCGAAGCACATTTAACCCAGCAAGTTGAGCGGCATCACGCGTTGCTTGGCGTTGAGCTTCATCAAAATATGCAGGTACAGTAATGACTGCGCCATTGACTGGATTTTTTAGACTTTCTTCAGCACGATCTTTCAGTTGCTTTAAAATTTCTGCAGAGATTTCAACAGGGGTTTTACGACCTTGAGCTATTTCAAATGCAGGCATTTGATGATCTTCACCCACAAGTGTGTAGGGGTGTTGGAATTTGATGTCAGCCTTGGAGCGTCCCATGAATCGTTTTACGGAAACAATCGTATTTTTAGGATCGGCTGTAATAAATGGTTTTGCATCATCACCATAATGGGTCTGATTGCTAGTGTAATGAACGATAGAAGGAAGTAACACTCGACCTTGTTCATCGTTAAGAACTTTGGCTTTCCCTGAAAGCACAGTTGCGACTAAAGAGTGGGTTGTGCCTAAGTCAATTCCAATCGCGATACGGTGTTCATGAGGTGCACTTGATTGCCCCGGTTCTGCAATTTGCAAAAGTGCCATGCGTTACATCCTTTGAGCAGCAAAATTTAAAAAATTAGAAATCATCATCAAGATCGAAGCTGTCGTCATCCAGAAAACGATCTTCAGCCTTATCAATATCGAGCATGACTTTTTGAAAGAAACGTAATTTCCTTACGGTGTCACGTGCTTCAGACCAATCTTCGTCAGCATAATCAATCTTGAATTCGCGAACCAAGCCATCAATCCATTGCGACACTTCTTTTTTGAGTGAAAGAAGATCATCTGTTGAAGCAGCGTCATCGAGTTGTTCACGTATTTCGAGTGCAGATTGTAGAAACTCAAAATCACTAATTGACTGGTCTAAATGATAATCTTGCTTTTTGAGTGCTAACAAATATCCAGCACGACTATCCACATGCGATAAAACTTTGAATGCTTGATTAATTTCACTGGATTTAATCAGGGCTTGATCTTTATCTTCGGCTTTATCGGGGTGATATTGTTGCTGCAGTTTTAAAAATTCACTTTTTAAACTTGCTAAATCAATATCGAGCGCTACTGGAAGGTTAAACAACTCAAAATGATTCATGGAAGATGGGATCCGCAATTATTTCATGTAAATATATAGAATTAAAACAGTGTAAAGACACTGTTTTAATAGATGCAGGCAATGGGAAGATTAAACAGTGAAAGATTCACCGCAACCACATTCGCCTTTTTTGTTCGGGTTGTTAAACTCGAAGCCTTCATTCAAACCATTTTTAACATAGTCCATTTCCATACCATCGAGATAGACTAAGCTTTTCGGGTCAACAAAGACTTTAACACCGAACTGTTCAAACATTTGGTCATGGGTATCAACTTCATCAACGAATTCGAGTACATATGCCAAGCCTGAACAGCCAGAAGTTTTCACACCAACGCGAATACCTTCACCCTTACCGCGATTCTTTAAGTAATTGCTGATATGAGTTGCAGCATTTTCAGTTAAATTGATCATGAAAACTCCGTTATTTCTTCACTAATCTTGAAACAATTAAGCTTTAGTTTGCTTGTTGCGATAGTCTTCAACAGCAGCTTTAATTGCATCTTCTGCAAGTACAGAGCAGTGAACTTTTACAGGTGGAAGTGCAAGTTCAGTTGCAATATCAATGTTTTTAATCGCTTGAGCTTGGTCTAAAGTTTTACCTTTTAACCACTCAGTTACTAAAGAGCTTGATGCAATTGCAGAACCGCAACCATAAGTTTTGAAGCGAGCTTCTTCAATTACACCTTCGTCGTTAACTTGGATTTGGAGGCGCATTACATCGCCACAAGCTGGCGCGCCAACCATACCAGTACCAACATTTTCAGCGTTTTTGTCTAAAACACCTACATTACGAGGGTTTTCGTAATGATCAATTACTTTTTCACTATATGCCATGATGCTTCTCCAAACCTCGGGGTCAGCGTTAATATTAATATGGGGTTAAATTCGGTTTTATCAATGAGATCACTGGTCATGATCTCATTGAAAGAAAAGAATTAGTGTTCAGCCCATTCGACTGTAGAAAGGTCGATACCTTCTTTATACATATCCCAAAGCGGAGAAAGTTCACGTAACTTATCAACGGCAGCTCGGGTCACGCTTAACACATGATCAATATCTTCTTCAGTAGTGTATTTACCAAAGCTGAAGCGGATTGAACTGTGTGCCAATTCGTCAGAAAGACCTAATGCACGAAGTACATAAGATGGTTCTAAAGTTGCAGATGTACATGCAGAACCTGAAGAAACAGCTGCATCTTTAAGTGACATCATTAATGATTCACCCTCAACAAAGTTGAAGCTGACATTCAGGTAGTTGGCAACGTTTTGAGTCGGGTGACCGTTAAGGAATACCTGCTCAAGATCTTGTAAACCGTTCCAAAGTTTGTCGCGTAGTCCGCGTAAGCGAGTTTGTTCAGCAACCAGGTTTTTGCCTGCGAGTTCAAATGCTTCACCCATACCCACGATTTGATGCGTTGGTAAGGTACCAGAACGCATGCCACGCTCATGACCACCACCGTGCATTTGTGCTTTTAAGCGCACACGTGGGCTACGACGCACAAATAATGCACCAATACCTTTAGGGCCATAGATTTTGTGAGCAGAGAAACTCATTAAGTCTACTTTTAAAGTAGAAAGATCAATTTCAACTTTACCCGCAGCTTGTGCAGCATCAACATGGAAGAAAATTTTGTTTGCACGCGTGATTTCGCCAATTGCAGCAACATCAGTTACTGTACCAATTTCATTGTTTACCATCATGAGGGAAACAAGAATAGTGTCTGGGCGAATGGCAGCTTGAACCATTTCAGGTGTAATTAAACCTGTTTGCGGTAAAGGCTCAAGGTAAGTAATTTCAAAACCTTCCGACTCTAATTCGCGGCAAGTATCTAAAATTGCTTTATGTTCGATTTTACTGGTGATGATATGCTTACCTTTAGAAGCATAAAATTGAGCTACACCTTTTAATGCTAGGTTGTCAGACTCAGTTGCACCAGAAGTCCACACGATTTCGCGCGGGTCTGCTTTAATTAAATTCGCAACTTGTTCGCGTGCGTATTCAACTTTCTCTTCAGCTTGCCAACCATATGCATGCGAGCGAGAAGCTGGGTTACCAAAAGTACCTTCGAAAGTTAAACATTCCATCATGCGTTCTGCAACTTGAGGGTCTACAGGGGTGGTTGCTGCATAATCAAGATAAATCGGACGTTTCATTTCAAATACTACCTGTAACCGATAAAAGGGCTGAATCAAATGATGCTGTGTTTTGACGAATGGCAACGGTTTGTACGTTGTCGCGAGCTACAAGATCAGCAAGAGTGATTTTAGCGAGATAATCGGCAATGTGGTGAGAGAGTTCTTGCCATAAATCATGAGTGAGACACATTGCACCATTTTGACAGTTGCCTTTATGGTCACAACGAGTTGCATCTACAGTTTCATTTACAGCTTCAATAATTTCTAACACAGTGATGTCTTCAGCATTGCGCGCAAGGTGATAACCACCATTTGCACCGCGAACACTAGAAACTAGACCATGACGTTTGAGCTTGGCAAAAAGTTGCTCAAGATACGCAACGGAAATAGTTTGGCGAGCTGCAATTTCGGCTAGTGTGATCGTTTGTTCAGTAGGCTGCAAAGCTAGATCAAGTAGAGCAGTCACCGCGTAGCGACCGCGAGTTGTTAAGCGCATGATTCGATACACATGTTTAGACTAGATGTGTAGATTCTATGAATCCTGACTAAAATAGTCAAGTTTTTTTAAGACCATTTATTTTGTTTTAATTAATAATAAAAATAGTGATTTATGAAAGCCAAACATTATACACAAATAAAGCAATAAGAAGTACTGTGGTTACAAAAAAGGCAGTATTAATGCGCTTTTGCTTTTGTTCTAGGCGGCGAATGCGATTTTTATATTGTTTTACCTCAACTTGAAGCGAATTAATTTTAGAGCGTTGTTGGTCAATCTTCTCTAAAAGTGGCGCAACACGTTTATTAGAAGAGGTGATGTTCTGCTCATCATCGTCAGGTTGTAAGAACCACTGTTTCCAATCGGCAAGGATTTTCGGGGCGCTAAATAGCAACACCAAATCACGGAATTCATCTTTTAGAACAATATCACCATCGATACGCATGGTTTTAATGCTGCGTCGATTCGCAAATACGAAAATTTTGACCAGATCCATGAGCGTAGTTCTGACATCCAGATCTACAGGCTTCTCGGGGGCTTTGGTGTCAAATAAAACGCCATGTTCATTAAACTGCACATAAAAGTCGAAATAAGGAACATAGCTATTAATTTTAATCGCAATTTTTTGTTCAATAAATTTTTTGGCTTGTAGTGCAACAACGGGATCGCGTTTAACAATAAAAGTAAAAATTGTTTCTAAAACAATCATGGATGTTGTCAGCAACAAATGTGGTTGATTTTGTCTTTGTTGCGAATCGCTCATAAAACCTAATCCTTGCGGTAAACAAACTGTCCTATCTCATTGTATGTGTTTGAGGACTGAAATAAATTGCGTATTAAACCTGCTTTGTAGAACAGTTTTGCAAATCGATCAAGTGTTAAGTTTGCTATTATGAGTTTATTTATACGGTTGTTGCATGAATGGGACAGAAAATAAGCTGGAGTAGCTCAAATGAATAAAACGACAAAAACAGAGCATAATGATGATGAAATGTCTGTGTTGGATGATGAGCAAAAGGTTCGTATCCGTCATCGATCAAAATCAGGGCTAGATTTTAGAAAATACACCAAGCAAATTTGGCTTGCTGGTTTGGGTGCTTTTTCGCGTGCGGAAGAAGAAGGCAATAAATTATTTGACTCTTTGGTTAAAGTGGGTGAAGAACTTGAATCAAAAACTACAGAAATTGCAGACCAAACGGTCGAAAAAGTTTCAGAAAAAGCCAAAGAGTCGGTCGTTGATACTAAAGACAAGGTGGAGAAGTTGATTGATCACAGTGTGCATCACTCTTTAAATCGCATTGGTCTGGTGACAGCAAAAGATATTCAACATTTGGAAAGCTTGATTTTACAACTACATAGTAAGGTGGATGCTTTGATCATAGAAAATGATCAACTGAAAGCAAAAATTGATAAAAAATGACAGTTTTCGGAACTTTGCTATTTTTTCCGAGTTAATTTGCGATTAAATTTGTAGAAAAGCTCAAGAGGAGTATTGCGTTCTCCCCTAAAGCATTGCTATAAAGGCGTTATGGTAATTTAAACTATATCCTTGAACCTTAAATAAACGATATTAGAGGACTTCATCTTCATGAATAAATCAGAATTAATTGATGCAATTGCAGAAAAAGGGGGATTGTCTAAGACTGACGCAGGTAAAGCCTTAGACGCGACAATTGCTTCAATCACTGAAGCGCTTAAATCAGGTGATACAGTTACACTTGTTGGCTTCGGTACTTTCAATGTGAAAGAACGTGCTGCTCGTACTGGTCGTAACCCACAAACTGGTGCGACTCTTGAAATTAAAGCAAGCAAAGTTCCTAGCTTTAAAGCAGGTAAAGGTTTAAAAGATTCTGTAGCATAATCTTTTAATCATTTACCAAACGCGCCTTTTCGGCGCGTTTTTTATTAATAATGCTGATTTGATGTCTATATGCATTCATTCATATCAGCTTTTCGGGTAAAATGCGGCACAAATAAAATATTGGAATACTTATGGAATCTTTTCGTAAAGTTATTAAGGGCTGGTTGGGCAAAGTTTTGCTCATTTTGTTTTTGACCCCTTTAGCACTTGTAGGTATTGAAGGATATTTTAGTAGTGGTAAATCAAAAGATGCTGCCAAGACAGTAAACGGGCAAGAAATCAGCAATAAAGAACTGGATAATGCGACTAAATCTTATAGCCAGCAATATTTATCTTATGTGAATGGTGATGAAACTTTATTGAATCAATCGTTCATTAAGGAAAAGGCTTTAGAGTCGCTCATTGCACGTAACTTATTATTACAACAAGCAGAAAAGTTGGGTATTTCATTGAGCGATGCTCAAATTGAGCAAATGATTGCGCAACAACCGAGCTTGCAAGAAAATGGCAAATTTTCTGAAGCGCTTTATGCTAATTATTTAAAATCGGCGGGTTTAACCAGCCAGGCTTTAATTGAAAACTTACGTCAAGATCATGCATTAAAAATGATGACAGCCACGTTCATGGATTATGCATTGGTCAGCAAAGTCGATATTCAGCAAATTGCGAATCTACAAACGGAACAGCGTACAATTCATTTGGCAAGTATTAAGTTGGATGATTATAAGAAAGGTATTCAGGTCAGCCAGCAAGAAATTACTGATTACTATAACAAGCACAAAAATCAATTTAGACAAGTTGCCAGTGTAGATGTCGATTTTGTGGTCCTTAGCCCATCAAATCTTCCAGCTGCGAATGTACAGATATCAGACGCTGAATTACAACAGGCTTATGCTAAGTTTGTAGAAGCTGAAAAAGCAAAAGTTCAACCTCAGGTTAAACATATTTTGATTGCTGCGGATTCACGTTCAGATGCTGAAGCAAAAAAATTGGCTGATGAAGTGTCGGCAAAAATTAAAGCAGGTATGAGTTTTGCTGAAGCGGCGCAGAAATATTCAGATGATACTGCCTCTAAAAGTAATGGTGGTGTTATTGCAGCCTATGAAAAAGGCTTTTTTGGTAATGCATTCGACTCAGCTGTAGCGGCGTTAAAATCGGGTCAGATTTCTGCACCAGTAAAAACGCAATATGGTTATCACATCATTTCAGCAGAAGCGCCAGCAGTTAAATTACCAGCGTTTGAGATGGAAAAGCCACGTCTTATCGCTGAAGTGCAAAAAGCTAAATCTGCGAATGCATTTTCAGATACTGTTAACAACTTGAATGAAATGGTTGTTGGTAGTGATGCATTGGATACAGTTGCACAAGAAGTGAAAGGTGTTCAGGTTCAATCTGTTAAAGGTTTAACGTTGGGCATGCAGCATCCTGTTTTAAGTGAAGCAAATGTTAAGGCTAAACTGTTTAATGAGGATGTGAAGAATGGTGATCGTAATGTTTCAAGCAACATTCAATTGGCAAATGGTGATGTAGTTTGGGTGAAAGTACGTGATTACTATGCTGCGGGTGAGCAATCTTTAGCAGAAGCCAATGCACGTGTGAAAGCAAAAATTATTGAAGTTAAAGCTGCGGCTGCGGCTAAAGCGAAAATTCAAAAAGCATTGGATGAGTTTAAGACTCAACCAGCGGCAACAGTTGTTGCTAAAAATCAATTAAGTTTTGAAGATGCGGGTGTATTTACACGTTCACAAGGTTTAAAACGTCAGATTGAGCGAGCAGCTTTCAGTGTTCCTGCACCTAAAGCAGGCATGTGGTCTGTTTCGACTGCGTCTTTACCAAATGAATTTGTTGTGGTTGCAATTTCGAATGTAAATAAAACTGCTGCAAATGCATTGACGCCTGAACAATTGACAGAGTTGACTAAACTTTATCAGCAACTCCGTGGTCAGCAAGAGCTTGATGATTATACTCAATATTTAAAAAGCCAAGCGAAGATTAAATAAAATACGATAATAAAAAAACCAGCCTAGGCTGGTTTTTTTATGCTTGTCACCTGATGAAATCATTCAGCTCGAAGAATAATTTCATAACCAGTGTATTTACGAATGTTAATTACCCCTGTATCAAGCAGTAAGTATTGACCTTTAATGCCTTGCAATTTACCGCGAATAGTGGGGGTCTTATCTAAATTGTGTGACTTAATTTTTTCCGGATAATGCTCTACAGGATAAATAAACTCACGTGGTAGTTCATCTTCCAGTAACTCAACCGTTTCATTGAATTCTAGGTTTTGACTAAACTCATCTCGAATGGTTTGAATTTTTGGTGCAAACTCTTCAATCAACTGTTCACGTACTTCGAGTAAATCTAAGGGTTCAGCTTCACCTTTTAGAAGTTTGCGCCAGTCGGTTTTATCCGCTACTTGCGTGCCAAACATGATTTCTAGTTGCCCTGAAAGGCGTCGAGAACCTACTTTCATAATCGGCAGGGCTTGGGTTGCACCTTGGTCTAACCAGCGAGTCGGCATTTGACCTAGGCGAGTAATACCGACTTTTAAAGCGCTGGAATTGGCTAAGTAAACAATATGGGGTTGAAAGCAAACCTCATGTGCGAAACTATCTTCACGGCAAGTTCCGAGATGATAATGACAAGTTTCAGGTTTCATAATGCACATGTCGCAAGAAGCTTTGGTTTTAAAACATTTAAAACAATGCCCTTGTGAATAAGACTTAGGGGTTTTACTACCGCAAGATACACAGTAGATGTTACCTGTCCATTCTAACTCGATTTCTTGACCTAGACTGAATGGGAGCTCAATTTCTGCGCGATCTAGGATAAATTTGTATTCAACATTTGCCTTGCGAGTCTGTTGATCAGTTACACTAAGGTCCTTGAGACCTGCATGCATTTTATGACAAATGCCTTGTAGTTCCATGAAAAGCTCACTCAAATAATAAGGATGCAGTTATGGCTGAACAGAATGTCATCACTTCTATGCTAGACGATTTATCTCAGGAACAGCCTATTCAAACTGCATTGTGTATTGGTCAAAATTTAGAACAATATGACCAGAATCAATCAATTCGTTGGACTTATTTTAACGTAACTGAGTTTTTAAGTCTGCCTTTTACGCAGCGATATGATTTGGGCTTTGTATTATTGGATAATCCTGAAATGCATAGCCTATCTGATGTAGTGAAATCACAGTTCTTGGTCAAGTTGCGTGATCTAATGGCCAAAAAGCTGGTCGTGGTGACAGGTGAGCAGGATGAAAAGCTGATGCGTGCACTGGGTTTCACTCAGCTAATTGAAAAAACAGAGCAGTGTGGCGGTTTGGCGATCTGGCAATTTAATATTTTGAACTATAAGCATGTACCAGATTGGTTTAATTCTAAATATTGGGCGAATCCTGAAAACTGGAACAAATTCCGCTGGTAATTATTTGATAGCCCAATGGCTTCTTTTGAGTGCCTTGTAGAATTCAATTTTCATAAGGCACTTATTTGTTTTGCATATGAGCATTTTCATCTTTTATAATAAAGCGCTCATTTTTGACATTTGTCTCTTATCTTCCTGATATTATGCCTTTACATCCTGATTCTTCCTCGTTTCAGCCTTTTTCTATTTTTCTAGAATTCTTGCCAACCAAACATGTTCAACCTGTGCCATCTCAGATAGCGGGTTATCCTGTCATGATGACCTTAGCAGATCGTGTACGAACTGATAACGATCCTGAACCATTAGTGATAGCGCAGAATTATGCAGCCGAAATTCCTAAAATTTTGCATTTTTCGGGCAAAGGTCGGGATATCAAAGATTTCGACTGCTTTATTCAAGCGGCTCAAAATCAGGGATATTCAAATGTTTTGTTGCTGACAGGGGATAAGTTAAAGCAGCATCAGAATGGTCAAGGTAATACACCACGGACACGCTATTTAGAATCAGTCAATGCTGTAATGCAGTCGAAAAAGCTGGCACCAGAAATAAAAGTGGGTGTGGCACTTAATCCTTTTAAATATGCTCATTCTGAGCTTGCTGCTCAATACTATAAATTAGACAAGAAAGTTCATGCAGGGGCAGATTATGTCATTACCCAGCTTGGATTTGATTTGGAGGCTTTAAAGCAGGCTAAACAGTATTTAGATGAACATCATATTGGTGTTGATCTGTATGCTTGTGTGATGCCCTTAACCTTGTCACGTGCAGAATTTATGGATAAACATAAAGTTGCGGGCATTGTTTTAACACCACACATACTTCAACTCCTTAAGCAAGAACAAGAGTCAAATCTTGTAGTTGCAGAGCAAAATGTTTATGCACGTTGCGCCCTACAGATTTTAATTTGCCGTCATTGGGGGTATGCAGGTGTGCATTTGTCTGCTTGTCATAAGGTTGAGGAACAAAGAAAACTAGAAGGTGCTTTAGAACGATTTAAAAATCTTAGTCTGGAACAGTGTTTACATGAATGGAAGATATTAAATCGCTTAATATCTGGGTATGAGCTAAAGCCTAAGGTCGAAGTATTTAAAAAATCAGTGTCCTCTGAACAAGTATTAAAGTTTAAAACCATGCAGTTGATGCATGATTCAATGTTTGATTCCAGGATTGCACGCAATGTTGGACGTAAATTTTTTAATGCTAAGCTTTGGTCGGGGCATTTTGCGAATCAATTGCTGATTAAGTCTGAATACTTCTCTAAACATGGGGTAGTCGGCTGTGAGAGCTGTGGTCAGTGTCGCCTTGCAGATACATTATATATTTGCCCAGAAACGTGTCCAAAAGGTTTAGCAAATGGTCCTTGTGGTGGTACCACGTTGGATCGGTGTGAATTTGGTGATCGGGAATGTATTCATTCAGTCAAAGCGCGTTTAGCAGAGCAGACGAATCTAACTGATATTTTAAAAGATCGCTTGATTGATACCGTACCGATAGAATCGCGTGGTACAAGCTCTTGGGTGAATTGGTCTAAGCCTAAATGAAAAAACACGCCGAAGCGTGTTTTTTAAACAAGGTTGGATTAGAAGTTAAATTCCATACCAGCACCAATTACGGTACGTTTGTCATCTTCTTTCCAATCACGTTTCTGTTGTGCTACTACACCGTAAACGCGAGTTTGTTTGTTAATGTTGTAGTCTAAGCCAATACCATATTGATCAATTGTGAGATCTTCCATTGCATCAGCTGTTGTAACTGCTGATTGATATTGTGCTTTTAAAGCAACTTTGGTGTTTGGAATCGCATAAGTCGTAGCGACTACCCAAGATTCTTCTTCTGCTGAAGCCGCGTATTTGTTCAAACCATCTGCTTCAAGTTGTGCAGCAGAAGGCGAGTCTGATAATTCAGCATGTTGCCATAAACCGCCAAGTACAAAGCCATTTAGACCGATTTTGCTGAAATCATAAGAGCCTGTTACTCGGTAAGCATCAGATTCAACATTGCTTAAGCTAAGTGCATTATAGTCACCTGGTACAGCAAAGTTACCTGCAACAGCTAACGCTAAACCGATATTTTTGTTGTCGTAGTTAAGTGATGTAGAAATACCATCGCCAATGCCATCACGTTTTTCAGTGGTGTAGCCAGTTTCACCGTTTTCACCAAATAACGCCATTGCATTGAAGCTAAAGCCACCTAAAAGCTTAGGATCTGATTCAAAACCAATCGCATTTTTTAAACGCTCTTCACCATGCATGGTTTTTGTAATATCAAGGTAGTTGTGATCGTTAAAGATATCTTGATATTTACCCGCAGAAGTTTTGAAGTAAGAGTCAAATTGACCTGCTTTTAAGGTACCAACACCAGCAGCTTTAATACCTAAATAGCGGTTACGCATACCAAGGTCAGTACCATCACCATCAGCGTTAACTTGCCATTCAGCTAAGTAAATCGCAGAAATCTTGTCAGTTAAGCTTTCTTCACCTTTAATACCAATACGTGATGAATTTGAGTTTAATTCTGTTGCATCATTTCCAGCAAAGTCAGTATTGTCAATATTGTCAATAGAAACATTGAGTTTACCGTACAGTGTTGGCGCTGCTTGCGCTGCGTTTAAGCTTAAAGTTGTCACTGCTGCAGCAAGTAGCAATTTTTTCATTGAGATTTCTCCAAAACACGATTTTTATGGCAAGTGCCTACAAACTCTTATTTTTAGCTCGCTTCTGTACAATTCGTTACATAGCTCACCAACTTGCTATGCAGTATCTGCAAACTATATGACAGCAAGGTGAAAGCTAAATGACAGTTTGATGACGATACGTGTTTGGATAACTATCGGATTTATGGCATTTTACTTTTATGCAGTAAAAAAATGGAGCCTTATGGCTCCATTTTAATGTTCGAATCAATACATTATGCTTCTAAAGCTGCTTTAATCTTTTCGGCTTGCGCTTTAATCTTTTCTTGATCACCCATTTGTGCAGCATGTTTTCCAAGTTGATGCACATTGGTAGGAATAAGATGGAAGTGGACATGTGGAACGGTTTGTCCCGCTGGAGCGCCACTAAGTTGCATTAAAATAATGCCATCTACACCTAGGGCTTTTTCCATTGCACGTGCCACTTTTTGTGTCACTTGAATAGTATAAGCAGCTGCTTCAGCAGGAAGATCTAGCAGGTTGATCGCGGGTGTTTTTGGAATGACTAAGGTGTGACCATCTGCTTGTGGCATGATATCCATAAATGCAAGAACTTGATCATCTTCATAGACCTTAATTGCTGGAAGTTCACCGCGCAAAATTCTTGCAAAAATATTTTGATCGTCGTAAGCCATCATTATTCCTTTAAATGGTCTCCTTAAAATAAGGAGACTGAGTGATTATTTACAGTTCAGCTCTTTTTGACGCGCTTTGATTTCATCAAGGCGTTGTTGTTCTTTGTCAGAAAACTTTGGCTTGGTTGTATAGCAGTTGTCATTACCAAACTTTGCTTTTGCTTCAGGGTCTTTGAAACAGAAACCTTTAGATGCATAAATGACATCATGATCGTTTTTCAGTTTTTGGCACTCTTGTTCTGGTGTTGCAGCGAACGTATTGGCACCAATAAAAGTTGATAGACCTGCAAGACAAGCAATAAGCAACTTACTCATAAGAGTTTCCTCATGGTTTGTAACAGTATGTTTTAAACACCTTATTACAATATTGGGTTTAATTTGTCATCTTCAATGGCAATTTATTACTCTAGGGTAATTTTACTCCAAGACTCATATAGTTTAACGGCAGTAGAAAAATCACTTTCGGCTGGCGAAAGATCACTTGCGGCTTGAATGAGACTTTGGGTCAGGGCAATGACTGGCGCAGAAAGTTTGGCATCCCGAACTAAATCTAATGCGATACCAGTATCTTTCGCCAATAAAGGTAACGCAAAGGTCAGTGGAAAGCTACGATTTAATACGCGTTGAGGTAAAACTGTTTCAGTGACGCCACTTTTACCACTCGAGGCATTGATACAATCCAATGCTTCGCCAAGATTGACGCCATGTGCTTTTAGAGTAGTAAATCCTTCCGCAACTGAGCATAGGTTCACAGCAAGCAGCATATTGTTTACCGCTTTAACGGCAAATCCCGCACCAGAATCACCTACATGTTTAATCAGCTTGCCAACCGCCTGTAAGGCTGGTAACGCTTTTTCAAATGCTTCAGTTTGCCCGCCAACCATCACGGTTAAAGTTGCATTTTCTGCACCGATGGTTTGCCCGCTCACTGGCGCATCTAAAAATGACACCTGTTGCGTACCTAATACTTCAGCTAAATTCTTTGCAGATTCAGGTACACCACTGGTACAGTCAATCCAAATACTACCAGCCTTTAGTTCTAGACCTGAAATTAATGCTTCAACGTCTTGACTTGTGGGTAGGCAAGAGAAAATCACATCGGCTTGTACGGCATCCTGTAAAGCTACTGCGAGGGTGCCGTATTCAGTTGCATGTTGTTCTGCTTTAGCGAAATTTCGATTCCACACAAAAACGGTTTCAAAATGCTTAGGGAGATGAGCCGCCATACGATAGCCCATCGCGCCTAAGCCAATAAATGCAACTGAATGAATCATGGTCTTTCCTTTATATCTTTGTCGATCTTTGTTCTAGCCATGAGGTTAATTCGGGCCAAAATTGTTCAGCACTGGCTTTGCTTGACATTAAACCCAAATGTCCTCCAGGGATAAGAGTAAACGTGACATCTTGGCTGTTTGTCAATTCAGTTAATGGTTTTATTGCATCTGCTGTAACCAGCTGATCGCTTTGACCTGCGCCAATCAACAGCGATGAGGTGATTGAATTTAAATTGATTTGCTTATCTTCGAGTTGAATAACACCATGTTTTAGTTCATTTTTAAGCCAAACCCTAAAAATCATGTCTTGGTTGATGCCACCAGGATAATCAATCATATTATTTAGAAAGTGGCCAATGGTCGCATTTTCTCGAACAGTTTCTAGGTCACCCAAATTACTGAATAAAGTTTTATAGCTTGCATACCATCCTTTAGGGTCGAGTATTTTGAAGCCAATCGAATTTAAGCGTCCTGGTGTATGGGTATATCTTTTAGGTATTTGCTTGGAGAATAAGAGTTGATTCAAAGTTTGATGATGTTGAATGAATTGATACATGCCTTGATTCAGCTTACCAATGATTCCAGAGGCATAGCTGTCGATGGGGCTGCCTAAAACAATTAAGTTTTTTACAAAATTAGGTTGTTGCAAGGCACTATAAAGTAAGACAAATATACCTGCCATGCTCCAACCATGCAGTGAAATTTGCTCGGAACCCGCATGTTGACGTATTTTTTGTATGCAGTCTGGCAAGGCATAGTCAATAATGGTTAAAAAAATGAATATGATGGTCGCGAAAGCGAAAATGTTTCCATTCCACTAAATACACATCAAAACCCTGATTTTGAAAATGGTGAACTAATGATCGGTAAGGAAATAAGTCATAGATTGCCATATTAATCGCAAATGGGGCGACTAGAACGAGAGGTTCAAGAAAGTGTCTCACAGACGCTGGATAATAACGGACTTTGGCATAATCGTTGTATGCCACAATTTCATAAGGCGTACTTTCAGAAAGAATAAGCGAATGTTGCTTAAAGAACCGGGTGGATAAGTTGTTAAGCTGAACTTTGTGACGACTGATCTTGTGTTTTAGTTTTGTTGTTATGGGCATTTTATTGACCTACCAAAAGATTTGCTCGAAGTCTAAACGATAATTTTATATTTTACCTTGACCTGAAATGCCGTAGGCGCTCAAAATGTTGGCAATTATTCACAAAGGCAGTTCTGAGAACTGAATCGTAGAAATGAGCCAATACGACGACATCGAATATCAATTAGACACTTTAGCGATTCGTACCGGACACACACGAACTTTTGAAGGTGAGCATAGTGAGCCAATTTTCTTAACATCTTCTTTCGTTTGTGAAAATGCAGCAGATGCAGCAGCTAAATTTTCAGGACAAATTGAAGGAAATACTTACTCACGTTATACCAATCCAACTGTACAAGCATTTGAAAAACGTTTAGCCGTATTAGATGGTGCTGAACGTGCAGTTGCGACCAGTTCAGGTATGGCAGCAGTGCATGCTGTAACTTTGGCTTACTTAAAAGCGGGCGATCATGTGGTGTGTTCACGCGCTGTATTTGGTTCGATCATTTCGCTGTTTGAGAAATATGTCATCAAATTTGGTGTCGATGTTACGTTTGTAGACTTGGAAGATTTAGACGCTTGGAAAGCGGCGATTCGTCCAAATACGCGTCTTTTATTTATTGAAACACCGTCGAACCCATTGGCTCAAGTGGGTGATATGCAAGCGATTGCTGATATTGCGCATGCACATGACGCTTTATTCGCTGTTGATAATACTTTCTGTACCCCAATCTTACAGCAGCCAATTAAGTTTGGTGCTGACCTGATTATCTATTCTTCAACGAAATATATTGATGGTCAAGGTCGTGCTTTAGGTGGTGCGGTTGTAGGTAAAGATAATTTGGTTGAAGAAATTAACGGTGTTATTCGTACACTCGGTAATTCGATGAGCCCATTTAATGCGTGGATCTTCTTAAAGGGTTTAGAGACGTTAAGTTTACGTATGAAAGCACATTGTGCCAGTGCGCAAAAATTAGCAGAATGGCTCGATGCGCATCCTAAAGTTGAAAAAGTCTATTACGCGGGTTTGCCAAACCACGAAGGACATGCGTTGGCGAAGAAACAGCAATCTGGTTTTGGTGGCGTGGTTTCTTTTGTGGTGCAAGGTGAGCGTGCAGGAGCTTGGACGGTCATTGACAACACGCGCTTCTTATCAATTACCAGTAATTTGGGGGATGTGAAGTCAACGATTACCCATCCTGCGACGACATCACATGGCAGAATGTCAGCTGAAGCAAAACAGGCAGCGGGGATTAGCGAAGGTTTAATTCGCGTTTCTGTTGGTTTAGAAGATATTGATGATATTATTCGTGATATCGCACGTGGTTTAGACTTAATCTAATTTTTAATTTTATGTTCGGAGATTTTAATGAACATTAATATGCTGATGCAGCAAGCACAACGCATGCAAAAAGATATGGAAGCGAATCTTAAAAAAGCCAAAGAAGAGCTTGCTCAAACTGAAGTTCACGCAGAAGCGGGTGGCGGCTTAGTTAAAGTTACCATGACTTGCCGTAATGTGGTAAAGCGTATCGAGATTAATCCTGAATTGTTACAAGATGATCCAGACATGATTGAAGACTTAATTGCTGCTGCAATGAATGATGCTGCACGTCAAGCGGAAGTCATTTCTGAAGAGCGATTGAAAGGTGCAAGTTCAGGTATGGGCTTGCCACCAGGCCTAGCTAGCATGTTCTAATCCCTTGTGGTGTCTTACCTCCCTTATTAGGGAGGTATTTTTATTGAGAAAATTAAGTGTTTAGTGATCGATTTGAACAGTTGGTTCAAGCTTTAAGAATTTTACCGAGTGTGGGTCCGAAATCTGCACAGCGTATGGCACTGCATCTGATTATGAAAAATCGGGAAGGTGCGGTGGGTTTGGCACACGCCTTGAATGAAGCAACCAATCATATTCACGAATGTTGTGTCTGCCATTCGTTAACTGAAGATGAAGTTTGCGATATTTGTCTTTCTACAGAGCGTGATGACCAGCTTTTATGTGTGGTTGAGTCACCAGCTGATGTGATGGCGATTGAGCAGAGTGGCAGTTTTCGTGGTAAATATCATGTGCTCGGTGGGCATCTGTCACCACTTGATGGGATTGGACCTGATGAAATCGGAATTCCACATTTGGTGCAACGCTTAACGGATGGGAAGATTAATGAAGTTATTCTGGCGACCAATGCAACTGTAGAAGGACAAGCTACCGCACATTATCTGGTCGAAGCATGTAAACACTTGCCCGTACATATGACCAGAATTGCTCAAGGTGTACCACAAGGCGGTGAGTTGGAATATGTTGATAGTCATACACTGAGTCAGGCTGTACATAACCGTATGCGCATGAAATAAGTTTCGGCTTGTTTCATGTAGATTTAGTCACGATAGAATGGGTCTTTTTTAATTTTTATTTTAACGATTGGTATATTTTTAAAAAATCCATAATATAAAAAATGTATAAATAAACAGACAAATAGAGCTTATATACTAAAAACTAAGTAATTCTTTAGTCTAAATTGAAAATTTTTATAGCTAATTGTTATATATCAGGTAAGATAGCTTTTTAGAGAATCTATTCCTAGACTCGGCAGTATGTTTCAGTTTATTCAGCATCAGACAGATTTAGAAAACTTTTTGTCCATCATGGACCAAAACTCCATTTATGGACTTGATACAGAGTTTATTAAAGTGGATACCTTATGGCCTAAACTAGGGGTATTCCAAATAAATGTTGCTGATCAGGTGTATTTGCTGGATGGCACTACTCTAGATTTAACGCTGTTCTGGAAAAAGATTTTTGCTGCTCAACTGAATGTCTTCCATGCTTGCGGGGAAGATATCGATCTGATTTATCATTATGCTCAAGATAAGTCACTGAATAATGTATTTGATACGCAAATCGGGATGTCA
The DNA here is from genome assembly GCF_054112845.1 of Acinetobacter sp. NigerLNRRAM0016. Classification (NCBI taxonomy): domain Bacteria; kingdom Pseudomonadati; phylum Pseudomonadota; class Gammaproteobacteria; order Moraxellales; family Moraxellaceae; genus Acinetobacter; species Acinetobacter sp. NigerLNRRAM0016. The sequence goes on along the minus strand of NZ_JBSYVT010000024.1, from coordinate 14,382 downwards.
TTTTTAGGACATGGTTTGCAGGTCAGTTATCAAAATGCGCTAAAAAACATGTTGAATGTGGATATTGATAAAGATCAGACACGTTCAGACTGGTTAGCGCGCCCACTGTCTCCTGAACAATTGAATTATGCAGCCAATGATGTACTGTACATTATGGCGTTGGCAGAAAAAGTCAGATCCGAGCTAAATCAAAAGCAGTTATTGGATTTTGCACAGGAAGACTGCCGCAATCTGACTTATGAAATTGGTCAAGAAACACCTTTGGCGATGCTATATCAAGATATTGGCAATTACCGTCATTCTCGTCGTCAGTTAATGCAGATTCAGCAATTGGCCGTTTGGCGTGAACAAATGGTGAAAGCACTGAATCAGCCGCGCAGCTTTATTCTTAGAAACTCGTCCATCATTGATTTGGTTGAGAAAAATCCTAAAAACCATTTTCAGTTGAGCAGTATCAAGGATATTCGTCAGAATGTACTGCGTGAGCATGGCAAAACCATTTTGGATTTATTGAAATTTATACCTGCTCAGGAAGAGTGGCCATTACGCTTAGCACGTCCAATTCGTCATTCATCCAAAGAAATTGGTCAAAAAGTTGATACTGTCATTCAAAGCGTAGTCAGTGAAACGACAGTACCCAAAGAAGTCTTGCTGCGTAAAAAATGGCTCAATGCGCTGTATCAACATATTGTGTCAGGCACTGATGAGCAGGATTTGCCGAATTATTTACTGGGCTGGCGCTATGAGCTTTTGACCAAGCCTCTTATTCGAGTCCTGCACGAAGATCAGCAATACTTGTCGACACAAATGCAAGTTGCGCAATAGTCGGAGCTATTTGTCTAAAGAATTGACACTTAGACAAATTGACGACTGCTGCGTTAATAATCACTACTGAATCAGATTATTTTTTGTTGTATGCTTGACGCTGTATTTTCTAAGTGAAGTAATGTTCTAAGCATGCATTGTTCTATCTATAAATCGAGCAAAAAAGATGAGATGTATCTCTATGTTGCTCGTCCTGCTGAAAATGATGCAGAAGCATCAAATCCATTAGAAGTTGTTCCAGAAGTATTACGTAATGCTTTTGGTCGTGCAACTTTTGTTATGCACATTGAGTTAACTGAAACGCGTAAGTTGGCGCGCGCCAATGTGTTGCATGTAATGGATTCGATTGAAACCAAAGGTTTCTTTATTCAAATGCCACCAGAAGGGTTAATTAATCCGAATGCAGTAGCCCCAGAAGGCTTGCGTGGTGCTTAATCATTTTCAGGAGTTGTACTATGGATAATCTTCTTTCAATTTTAGACACAATTCCTGAAGATACGATTGCAATCAGTGTGTATTTGCTTGGCAGCATCATTATTTTATGGTGCTGGTATGCAATCGCAAAGCGTTTACCTAAACCGTTCGGTGGCATCAGTTGGGTGTTTGTTTTTGCCGTCATGCTGACCCCAACGGTTTCTGAAGGGACAAATGCTTCAATTGCTCCGGCCTTCTTTGGGTTAATGTTTGGTGTTCTCACCAAAGAACATTCACTGATCTGGTTTAATTTATCTGCAATTTTATGTGTTCTTGGTTTGGGGTTGATCGTGGGATATTGCTGGTCTAAATATAGCGATAAACGCGAAATTTCTGTAATTAACAAGAAAAGTTCACCACTTTAAATAAAAAATAAGGTCATCTTATGTCTGTTGATACTCAACAATTTACTGGTACAAGCCAGTACATCGCGACTGATAGTTTAAAATTGGCAGTGAAAGCTGCACGTGCTTTACAAAAACCGCTTTTGGTCAAAGGTGAACCTGGAACAGGTAAAACCCTATTGGCTGAGCAGGTTGCGCAAAGTCTGGGTTTAAAACTGATCACATGGCACATCAAATCGACGACCAAAGCTCAGCAAGGGTTGTATGAGTATGATGCTGTTTCGCGCCTTCGCGATAGCCAGTTGGGTGATGACCGTGTCTACGACATTAAGAACTATATTAAGCCAGGTAAGTTGTGGGAAGCATTTACCAGTGAAGAACGCTGTGTGTTGTTGATTGATGAAATTGACAAGGCAGATATCGAGTTTCCTAACGATTTATTACACGAACTTGATAAAATGTCATTCTTTGTGTATGAAACAGGTGAAACGATTACGGCTACACAGCGCCCAATCGTAATCATTACCTCAAATAACGAAAAAGAGCTGCCAGATGCCTTTTTGCGTCGCTGTTTCTTCCATTATATTGAGTTTCCTGATGAAGCGACCATGCGCGAAATTATTGATGTGCATTTCCCGCAAGTTTCAACCGCGCTAGTGAACGAAGCGCTGCAAGTATTCTTTAAATTGCGTCAGGTGCCGGGTCTTAAAAAACCACCCTCAACTTCAGAATTGATTGATTGGCTGAGTTTATTGATGGCAGATGATATGCCTGATGATGTTTTACGCAATCATGATAAATCTAAAGCCATTCCACCACTCTATGGTGCCTTAATAAAAAACGAGCAAGATGTACAGTTGCTTGAACGTTTAGCCTTTATGTCACGTCGCTAAAGGAGAAACACGCATGTTCGTGCGCTTGTTTTATACTTTACGCAAATATGGTGTACCTGTCTCCACGCGTGAGCTTATAGATCTGAATGAGGCGGTCGCGTCAGGCTTGGTCTTTGCCGATCAGGAAGAGTTCTATCAGCTTGCCAAAACCATTATGGTCAAAGATGAACGCTTCTTTGATAAATTTGACCGTGGCATGAAAGACTATTTTGATGGCATTTCGACCTTCAATTTGGACGAGTTGTTAAACCAAGTTCAGCAATTGCCAAAAGACTGGTTTGATCTGGAGCTTTTAGAAAAACATCTCACTCCAGAACAACGTGAAGAATTGAAAAAAGCAGGTTCTCTTGAAGAGCTGATGAAAATGTTGGAAGAGCGGTTACGCGAACAACATAAAAAGCATCAAGGTGGCAATCGTATGATTGGCACAGGCGGAACTTCGCCCTTTGGTGCTTATGGTGATCATCCTGAAGGTGTGCGCATTGGTGGTCCTGGACGAAAGCGTTCCGCAGTCAAAGTTTGGGAACAGCGTAAATACCGCAATCTGGATGATGAGCAGATTCTAGGCACGCGTCAAATGCAAATGGCATTACGCCGTTTACGTAAGTTTGCGCGACAAGGGGCTGCTGAAGAACTAGATATTGATGGCACCATTAAAGAAACTGCAAAACAAGGCATTTTGGATGTGCAATTGGTGCCAGAGCGCCGAAACCGCGTCAAAGTATTAATGTTGTTTGATGTGGGAGGATCAATGGACTCTCATATTGCACAATGTGAAAAATTGTTCAGTGCTGCAAAAACAGAATTTAAAACGCTGGAATATTTCTATTTTCATAATTGTTTATATGATTATGTCTGGAAGGACAATGTTCGCCGTTCAAACACGCGTATGAATACGTGGGATCTATTCCATACCTATGGCCGCGACTATCGTGTCATTGTCGTAGGGGATGCTAGTATGGCACCTTATGAGCTGAATTCTGTGGGTGGCTCAGTGGAATATATGAATGATGAATCTGGGCAGGTTTGGCTACATCGCCTACGTCAGCATTTTGAGAAAACCGCTTGGCTGAATCCAGAACAAGAAAGTTACTGGCATTACACGCAAACCATTGGCTCTATTAAGCAGATTTTTGATCAGCATATGTATCCAATGACTTTAAAAGGCGTAGAAGATTTAACAAAATATTTGGCACGCTAAGTTCATGGGTTTAACTCAGTGAATTTGTGCTTTTAAGAGTAAGTCATAATAAATGTAGAGAAGGGGGAATAAGAGATGAATCACCAAATTAACGGGATTGATTTACCAAACACAGAAGGCTTTTTTGGACCCTATGGTGGCCAATATATTCCCCCACACTTAAAAGAAGCCATGGATGAGATTAATGTGGCGTATGAAGAAATTCGTCATACGCCCGAATTTCAAAATGAACTTGCAGATTTATTTGCAAACTATGTCGGACGTCCAAGCCCTTTATTTCATGCCAAGCGTTTATCTGAGCAATTGGGTGGCGCACAGATTTATTTAAAGCGTGAAGACCTGAATCATACTGGCGCGCATAAGATCAATCACTGTTTAGGCGAAGCTTTGCTTGCGAAGTATATGGGTAAAAGCAAAGTCATTGCTGAAACAGGCGCAGGGCAACATGGCGTAGCATTGGCAACAGCGTGCGCATTGGTGGGAATTCCATGTGAAATTCATATGGGACAAGTGGATATCGAAAAAGAGCATCCTAATGTCGTCAAAATGAAGATTCTCGGTGCCAAATTAATTTCTGTGACTCGTGGCACCGCAACTTTAAAAGATGCGGTGGATAGTGCTTTTGAAGAATATTTGAAAGATCCGAAGAACTATATCTATGCGATTGGTTCAGTGGTTGGTCCACATCCATTCCCGAAAATGGTACGGGACTTCCAAAGCATTATCGGCAAGGAAATAAAAGTACAGACCCATGACCGCTTTGGTCAAAACCCTGACTATGTGGTTGCATGTGTGGGCGGGGGGTCTAATGCTATTGGTGCCTTTACTGCTTTCTTGAATGATGCAGATGTGAAATTGGTAGGTGTGGAACCTGCTGGTCATGGTTTAGATACGACGATGCATTCGGCTACCTTAACTTTAGGTAAGCCAAGCCAAATTCACGGTATGGCGTGTTATGTGTTGGAAGATGAGCACGGGGAGCCATTACCGGTTCATTCGATTGCATCAGGACTGGATTACCCAGGTGTTGGTCCTCAACACAGTTTCCTGAAAGATTTAGGTCGCGTTGAATATACAACAGCAACCGATCAAGAGTGTTTGGATGCGTTCATGACCTTATCTCGTGTGGAGGGGATTGTACCTGCTTTAGAAAGCTCACACGCTGTGGCGTGGGCTTTGCGTGAAGCGCCAAAATTGGCAAAAGATGTGAAAATCGTGGTGAACTTGTCAGGTCGCGGCGACAAAGACTCTGACTATGTTGCAGATAAGCTCGGTTTGAATTAAGTCATGAATGTAAAAAGGTCAGCAATCAGCTGACCTTTTTTATGCATCAATTTCTGGTTTAACCCGAAATATACTGCTGTAACTGATCGATTAAGTTTTTTTGATCTGCCATGGCGGCCTTAACTAAGTCACCAATTGAAATTAAGCCAATCAGTCGCTCATTTTCAACCACTGGCAAGTGGCGGAGGTGGCGAACCGTCATTAACTCAAGACAATCTTCTACACTGGTGCCCGTTGTAACAGTGAGAACAGTCGCTGTCATAATTTCACTGACATTGGTGGTAAATGAAGTACGTTCCATTAAGGCGACTTTACGCGTGTAATCACGTTCAGAGACAATGCCGACTACGCGTTCATCTTCTGTGACCACTAAAGCACCAATGCCCTTATCTGCCATAAGCGTAATTGCTTCAAATACGGTTGAATCTGGACGAATTGTGAAAATGGTCTGTTCTGATTTATCTTGAAGGACTTGTGCTACTTTGGTCATATTGTACATCTCTATTGTTGTTTATTGTTTGACTTTTAACTTAACTTGAAATATGCAAAATGCAAATACCTAGGCAGTCATAAATTGCATAAAATTAAGAAAATTAGGTGTTAAAGGTTAACACCTAATTTAATTTGCTTTAAGCAGGCTGCAATTGCACATCAGCAAAGAAAAAGTGACGCATTTGCTGGGTGGTCAATTTGAATTTTTGACTAGATGAATTGCAGAGTGCCGGAATGACTTTTAAGCGAGTCAGGGTTGGCAAAAGAGACTTCTGAAAATCAGCAGGTGTGATTTTACGCGGGGTATAACTTGGCCAATGTAGTTTTGCATATTTATGCGCTTGTACACTGTTCATCCAGAACGGAAAAATAAAATCATCTTGGTCGGACATGATCGCCCAACCTTGATCGTAGAGTCCCCATAACACACCGCAGTACATCATGGATTTCAGAATAGTAATTTTAAAAAACAAGTCTTTTGCTATCGGTTGTAATTGACTAATTTGTTTCATATTGGACAGACATTGTGAAGTCATGAGTTATTTTAAAAAAATTAGATTAAATTTCAGTGTAAGCTTTGCGATAAATCGTAAATAAATATGTTTGTAATATTTAAGCCAAAAAAAACGCCACCTAAGTGACGTTTCATTATGCTTGCATTGTGGCCATTTTCTGCCAGTACTGCGCTTTTAACGAATCACGTTCTACACGGAAACCTTGAAAATAAAGTTCAGCTAAGAACATTGCCGCTTTGCCATGGCCTGCACGTGCCACTTCTTCCAATTGTTGAACAGCATCTACAAAGTTTTTTTGCGATTGAATTGTGTTTACTGCATTTGCGTACACATGTTCTAACTCATGATGAGAAATTTGTTGAATCATAGATAACTCCTTATTGTAATTATGATTGCACAGCTCGACTTTTTTAGTCTTCATACTAATTTAACTAAGTATTATTAAACTAATATTACAGATTAGGTGAAAAGTCAAATAAGATATGGGGTGCATATATATAATTTCAAGTTACATGATTAAACAATAGTCAAAAAGTTTTTTTATTAAGATGGAAATACAGGATACTGTAATTAAAAGGAGAATAATATGACAAATACAATAGATGGCTTCGCTTTTGAATTACCGCTCAATGCCGAGAAAATCATTGAATTGGCACACTATCATAGACAACAACTTGATGAAGCTGTTTTTCACAATGAAATTCATTTAGGGGACTATTGTTTAGCACAGCGTAAACGTGTTTATGACTTTACACGTACACTTGAGCCACAACAGCGCATTGAGTTTTACAAAATGTATGATGGGGAATTACGCCGTATTGCAGATGATGAAGATTTGCATCCTGCAGATGCTGAACACGGGGTGGGGGTGTTCGCGATTGTTTTGGCATTGGCTTTAATCGCATTTATTCTATATTTTGCAGTTGTTCGTAATATCACCAGTGGTTAACACGGATTGCCCATTTTTAACCATCTGTGGTTGAGAATGGGTAAATAACCTTGAGATTCTAATAGAGCCAACCTACACTACCAGTTCATTCGAGGTAGTGTATGCATAGCGCAAAGCAAAAAATTATTCAATTTTATCGTTATTTCAAATTAGAGAATTTTTATTATTTCTTGGTCTTACTTATTATTGTTGCAATTCTTTTTTTAGCAACTTTCGCACTTTTTCGTCCAGTGACGCCTGATCAATACTTACAAGTTCGTCAACTCGCACAGCAAGCCTATTATCCTTTCACACAAGATATGGCGTCACAATTAATTCAGAAAAAAAAGATGACTAGAGGTCATTATCTGAAATTAATGCGAGCGTATCATGTTGAAAAGAATCAGGCAAAGGAGCTTCCTCCTTTGGCAGATGATACGGTTCGTTAGCATTTGAAGGTGTTGATGTTTTAGATCTTTCTGTATTTTTATATATGTTGAGATTGTCTTGTAAAATTTGATTTAACGCTGCTTTATCTAATTTTTCACTAAAAATAATGATAGTGAGTCGATCTGGATGTAAATGCTTGCGAATAGCATTCTGCACTTGTGCTGTGGTCAACTGGTGCAGTTCATCGTTATAACGATTCAAATAATCTGTGGGCAAACCATAAAACCCTATAGAACCCAGTTGAGCATTGATCGCAGCATTACTACTGTAGTTATTTGGAAAAGCCCTTAACATGCCTAGCTTGGTTTGTTCTAGTAGCTTTTCATCAATTGGTTCGCGGATAAAATTGACCAAAGCACGATGTGCAATTTGAATGCTTTTGAGTAGATTATCTTGCTCTGTGGAATAGCCTAAGCTAAATGGACCAGCTGCTTGCATAAAACTAAAACTACTATAAGTACCATAAGTTAATCCCCGTTTTACACGCAGTTCTTGGCTTAAAATAGAATTGAATCCGCCTGCGCCAAAAATACGATTGGCAACTTGTAATGCTAAATAGTCAGGATCATCACGGGTTGTTACTATTTCTCCCATAATGATATGTGCTTGGCTCGATTTATAAGGGATGTGCCGAATATTGAAATCTGAGCGTAATGCTGGAGCAGGTAATGGTGTTGCTTTTTCACCATCGGGTAGATGTTTTGCTATTTTTTCAGCTAATTTAAGTGCTTCTTTCTCTTTTAGTTGCCCTGTAATCGCAATATTTAAATTTTGACGAACAAGATACTTTTGTTGAAATTGTACTAAGTTCTCTGGGTTAATTCGTTTAATGCTGGCTTGCGTGCCAGTAATCGGTTCTGCATAAGGATGCTTACCATATAAAGTACGATAAAACACAATATTTTTCATTCGGCTGGGGTTTTCTTTTAATTGTTTCTGTCCGACAGCGGTATTACTCAAAACAAGATCGATACTCGAATTTTTGAAGGTAGAATGATTAAGCACTTCAAGGAGCATATCTAATGCTGGTTCTAGTTTTGCTGGATCGGATAAAGTTCTGAGTTTGACAATAAGCATATCCCTGTGTGCTGAGACACTGAACTTCGCACCTACACTTTCAAAAGTTGAAATAATTTCCTGAGCTGAATAGTGATCAGTGCCTTCATCTAGCAGTTGAGCAGCCATATTGGATAGACCATAAAGATTTGTACCGATGCTTTGATCACGCGCAGAACCTGCATTAAAAGTAAGTTGAATATCCACCATTGGGAGCGAGGGAGATTCTACAAAGAGTGATCGCACATGAAATTTATTCTTCAGTTCGTACACATGAGGTACTGTCAGTTTAGAATTTTCCTGAATATTTTGAAGGCTATCTAGTTGGCTAAGCGAGCTAAACTGTTCAATTGAAGCGGTTTTAGTTTTATCGACAAGTTCGGCATAACTCGTTGGAATAAATAAAAGTGCTGTGATGAGGCATAGTGGTATGTTTTGCATAACCTTATCCATTTATTTTTCTTGTTCTGGCAGTATGTACATGCTGCTGTTATTGTCACGGTTAAAGTAGGTATTTGCGACGCGTTGAATATCTTCGGGTGTGACCTCTGCGTAATGTTGAGGGAGTTGATCAAGAATATGATGGCTCAATCCATTGATTTCTAAGGTTCCAATAATTCTGGCTTGCCCAGCAATATCGTCCTGACTATAAATTAAATCTGCAACATAACGAGTAATCACGCGATTGATTTCATCAGTAGAGACAGGGGTGCTTTTTAATTGCTCTAGTTCATTGAGTATCGCATTTTCAATATCTTGCAATGGCACACCATTCGCAGGTAAGGCTGAAATACTAAATAAACTGTCTCCTCGATTGTAGGGTTCGTAGGAAACACTGACAGATGTGGCAAGCTTCTGCTCACGAACCAAATTGTATTGTAGTCGAGAAGTGATGCCACTATCTAAAATATTCTTAATGATGACCAGTGTGTAAGCATCTTGTGGATTTGTTGCTGTAGCGAGAGAGTGAACATTCCAAGCCAAATAGAGATTAGGCACTTGAACAGGTAACTCGACCTCTAGTCGTCGATAGCCTAAATTGGTTACTTCAAGTACATCATTTCTTTGCGGAGTTTTTTGAGCTGGAATCGAAGAAAAATATCGTTTAACGAGTTCAAGTGTGGCTGTGGCTTCTACATCCCCCACAATCACTAAAATTGCATTGTTGGGGGTATACCAGTCTTGATACCATTTTTTTATATGTTCTAGATCAAGTGCTTTCAAATTTTTCATATAGCCAATGACTGGTTGGCGATAATGGCTGGTGGGGTAGGCAATCCATTTAAAGCGTTCAAATGCAAGTGCGCGAGGATTATCATCTATTCTTTGCCGCCGTTCCTCCATGACGACTTTCATTTCTGTTTCAAAATCTTGTTGCCTTAAGACTAAGTTGCTCATGCGATCTGCTTCAAGCTCTAACGCGAGTGCTAAATAATCTTTCTGGTAAAGTTGATAATAGTTGGTGTAGTTGGTAAATGTGGCTGCATTTACGCTGCCGCCATATAAGCGACTGAGGCGGGTAAATTCATCATTCGGGACTTTGGTAGTTCCCTTAAACATCATATGTTCTAAAGCGTGAGAAATACCTGAAAGATTATCTGGCTCATCGCTACTCCCTACGGCATACCAGATTTGAGTCATTACCATCGGGGAACGATGATCTTCACGAATGATGACTTTTAGTCCATTGTCGAGTGTTGTTTCTGTTGTAGGGTACGAGAGATTTTGCTGAGGTCTAGCATAGACTGGAGTGCAAAACATAAGACATGTGAAGCTCAATATACTGAGATGTATATGGAATAATTTTTGGTATTTATTCTTATTTTGTCCAAACACTTGAGTGGCTCACAAAGCTTGGTCTTGAAATTTATTTTTAAGAAATTCACCCATAAATGCAAGGTTGGGCTGTTGATTTTTGTAGCTGATACACACAATCAGGCAAGATAAAGAAAATCCTTATCTTTTATGCTAAAATCATTGTCTTTTAACACGCTGCTTTTCAAAGGATTCGGCATGCAACAACAATCTACTGGGCAAAATAAATTTTTGATTGATGCTGATATTGGGGATGATGACGTAACTTTACCAAGTTTACCTGCGGTAAATGTTCCAATTATCGAGACTCCAAAGGCTGAAGAAATCGTTGCTTCAGTTTCAGAAACCTCCGATGAGCAAACTGAAGAAAAATCTAAAGGCGGCTTCTTTAGCCGTATGAAAGAGGGTTTAACCAAAACCCGTAAAAACTTTGCTGATGGAATGGTAAATATCCTGATCGGTGGCAAAGAAATTGATGATGAGTTACTTGAAGAAGTCGAAGAGCAACTTTTAGTTGCAGATATTGGTGTTGATGCGACTAAAGCGATTATCGCAAATTTAACTGAGCGTACAGCGCGTGGTGATCTGATTTACTCACATTCTTTGTATAAAGCTTTACAAGAAGAGTTGGTGAATTTATTGGCTCCTCGTGTGAAACCATTACATATTGACCCAAATAAGAATCCATTTGTAATTTTAGTGGTGGGTGTTAACGGTGTTGGTAAAACCACAACCATTGGTAAACTTGCGAAACGTTTACAAGGTGAAGGTAAAAAAGTGATGCTTGCCGCTGGCGATACTTTCCGTGCCGCAGCAACAGAACAATTGCAAATTTGGGGCGAGCGCAACAATATTGCTGTTGTTTCACAAGGTCATGGTGCAGATAGTGCTTCTGTCATTTTTGATGCTTTTGAAAGTGCACGTGCAAAAGGGGTGGATGTGCTAATTGCGGATACTGCTGGACGTTTACATAACAAAAGTAACTTGATGCAAGAGCTCACGAAAGTTAAGCGTGTAATGCAAAAAATTGATGCTACAGCCCCACATGAAATTATGTTGGTGGTAGATGCTGGCACAGGGCAAAACGCGATTAACCAAGTTGAACTATTTGATGAGGCTGTTGGTCTTACGGGTATTACGATTACGAAATTAGATGGAACGGCTAAAGGTGGCGTTCTATTTAATATTGCAAGTCGCACCCATGTGCCAATTCGCTTTATTGGGGTTGGTGAGAAAATTGATGATTTACGTCCATTCTCTGCTAAATCATTTGTCGCAGCATTGTTTGAAACTGAAAAGTAAAAAGTAATATATTTCACATAAACTCCGCAAAATGCGGAGTTTATCTTTTTTGGCTTAATTGTTTGATTTAAAAGACAACAGTAGGCTTTAAATATCTCGTTATTTCTGTCTAATAAAAGGATAAAATAAAACACTTAAAAAAAATATGTGTATTTCGCATTCTTGGGGAAATTGATGGCACTATTCGATAAGCTTAGCCAAGTGCTAACCACTGAAATTACACCAGACTTAATCTTTAATAGAAAAAATGAAAATGCATCAACTGAGGTAATGTATTTAGAACAATTAAAACAACGTCATTCTATGCAAAAATTAGGAAAACGCATTCACTATGATCAATCGTATTTAGCTGAGTTAATCCATACCGCTGTATTGAGTTGCCCATCTGCTTTGAATTTACAGACAACCCGTATTGTTGTCTTATTTTCTAAGGCACATGCTGACTTTTGGAATTTAGTTTATGAGATTCTGGAAAAACAAACACCAGAACATCTCTTTCCAGCCACCGCAATAAAAATCAAGCAATCATCGGCATCATATGGAACGGTTTTATTTTTTGAAGATCAAGAGCAGATTAGAAAAATACAAAAGGATGTACCTTTAGACTCCGTGGAAATTCCTTTTTGGTCTGAACAAGCTTCGGGGATGGCTCAATATGCAGTTTGGATGGCTTTAACAGAAGTTGGTTTGGGTGCGAACCTAAACTATTACAATCCCGTGATTGATTACAAGACTGCACAGTATTTGAAAGTAAGCTCGGAATGGAAACTGCAAACTCAGCTTGTATTTGGTTCTATTGAGCAAGATGATGTAAAGAGTGATTCAAATAAGAACCAAGCCGAATTCATGGTTTTAAAATGAAATCTAACTTAAGTTTAAAGCATGTATGATTAATAAGAGAACGTTCTAAATATAAAACAGACTGTCACAATGATAGGGCTTCATATAGTTTACAAAGTGCTTAAGATAGAATCATGAAAATTGAGATATAACTCTCTATTTAAACAAACAAAATGTTGAGGAAATGAAAATGGCATTCTTAGATCATATGAAAAAACGCCGTACAATTTATTCAATTGGTAAAAATATAAATCTTGAGCAAGCCCAAGTCGAACAGATAATTAAAAATGCTGTGCGAGAAAGTCCATCAGCTTTTAATTCACAGACTTCAAGAGTGGTTTCATTGTTTGGCCAGGCTCATCATAACTTCTGGGAAATCGTTCGCGAAACATTACGTAAAATGGTTCCAGCAGAAGCATTCGAAAATACCAGTAAAAAATTAGATGGTTTTGCAGCAGGTTATGCGACAGTACTTTTCTATGAAGATCAAGAAGTCGTGAAATCATTGCAAGAGCAATTTGTCCTCTATGCGGACAATTTCCCAGTTTGGTCTGAACATTCATCAGCAATTGCTCAATATGCAGTATGGACTGCATTGGCAGAGCAGAATATTGGAGCATCATTACAACATTATAATCCAGTCATCGATGCAGAGGTTGCAGCTACTTATTCAATTCCAGATCATTGGAAATTGCGTGCACAATTAGTCATAGGCTCGATTGAAGCACCTGCAGGCGAAAAGACTTATATGGATGACAGTGTACGTTTCAAAACATTTAATTAAAAATATGTCCACAGTCATTTATTAGAAGATGGCTGTGGACGAGTTCTATAAAAAATCATCGCATTTTCTTTTGTATCGACCAAATGACTATTCCAACTGCTATAAAAAGCTTATAAAAATAAAATCCGAAAAGGGTTGTCTTTCAAAAATGACTTTGTCATAAAATTGTCATTTATAACTTGCATAGTGCAACTAAAATTTAACAATGAATGAAGAGAAAGCAAAATGGCTTTACGTTTAACCTTTGCTGCAGCGGCATTGATGGTAAGTGGTTCGGTATTTTCGGCAGTAACAGTTACAGCGCCAGAAGAAATCAAAATTCTTGCTGTGAATGATCAAGAAGTAAATACAGGTTTATTCCGTTCTGAAAACAATGCCTATACATTGGATGCAGGTAGTTCAAGCATAAGCCTTCGTTACATTCAATATTTTGAACATATGTCTGGCGAACATGACATTGTTAAATCAGGTGTAGTGACATTGAAAACACCAAATTTACAAGATAATCAAACTTACCAGCTAGCATTGGTTAATGCTCCAAAAACTTTTGAAGATGCAAAAAAATACGCTGAACAGCCAACTGTTGCGCTTTATGATCAGAAACAACAAGTACTTGTACAACAGACGGGTGCAAATACAGAGCAGAAACCGTGGTTGAGTCGTAGCATGTTTGGTGGTGCAGTCGACTTAACTCAAAAAAATGTTAAGGCACCTGTAAATCAACCACCAGCAGTCTATGCAGCGCCACAAGCAACCGCCCAAACGGCTCAATTAAGCACTCAAGCAAGTGCAGTTGATAAGCAATTAATTGAGTTATGGAAAAAAGCAGATAAAACGGAGCGTCAAAAATTTATGAGCTGGGTCGCAGAACAAGCAAATTAAGTTGTCTTTAATAGTAAAAAGCTCGGTAAATGAAAATTTACCGAGCTTTTTTACTATGTAGCAATGTGTAAAAAAAGTCTGTGAAATAAAAAAATAGTGCTATAAATATTCGATTAGATTAAATATTGATCGCTTGAAGGTGTATTTTATAATTAATTATAAAATACGCTTGCGCTTGAATTAAAACTGTATAGAATACGCAGCATACCGACGAGATAGACGGAAACGAACGAAGCACGAAGTGCTGAGTTGTTTTAAATATCGAGTCCAGCATCTAATATTGACGAGGTATTAGAT
>NZ_JBSYVT010000023.1:0-56684 GCF_054112845.1 Acinetobacter sp. NigerLNRRAM0016 | reverse complement strand
AATAATGTGAAAAAGTGGCAAATTCCACAAGTGATCAATACGGATAAAGCACCCACATATGGAGGTGCTTTATTACGGTTAAAACAGGAAGGAAAATGTCCACCAGACATTGAGCACAGGCAGGTTAAGTACAAAAATAACGTGATCGAATGTGATCATGGTAAGTTAAAGCGGATCATCAGGGCCACGTTAGGATTCAAATCTATGAAAACGGCTTATGCCACAATTAAAGGGATTGAAGTCATGCGTGCACTGCGTAAAGGACAAGCTTCATCATTTTATTATGGCCAGCCTCTGGGTGAAGTGTGTCTAATCAACAGGGTTTTCGGTCTCTAAGTACTTTTTAAAGGGAACATCATCGACTCAAATCTCTATTTGCAACAGTGCCATATTTATTGACCGTGCTTCAGGCAAAAATACAGATCGACCAAAATTTCAAGAAATGTTGAACTATGTTCGAGAAGGGGACAGGGTTGTTGTACATTCCATGGATCGTTTTGCGCGAAGTTTGAAAGATTTGGTCACTGAAGTTGATCAACTTGTCAAAAGAGGAATTGCTATTCAGTTTGTCAAAGAAAATATTACATTTACGGCTCAATCTACGCCTATGGATAATTTGATGCTGCAACTGATGGGATCTTTCGCACAGTTCGAACGTGAAATTATTTTAGAGCGACAAAAGGAAGGAATTAGACTGGCCTCTTCGCAAGGAAAATATAAAGGTCGTGTACATAAGTTGAAACCTGAACAAGCTGAAACTTTGCGACAAGAATGGAAGGCAGGGAAGTACCCTTCAAAAATGGCATTAGGCCAGGCATATGGTATTAGCCGTCAGGCTGTATATCGTTATTTGAAAGTTAGCGATGAACATCAATTGATGTAGAGCTTTTTAAAAAGTCATTGATGATATGTTGCCGAATACTCTTTTAGCTCAAGGTACCGTTAATATGAACTAATCAAATATATGGAACTTTGCTCAAATAGTGTACGTGGAACGTGAAGAATCAAGAAAAAGCCGATCTAGTGCGCTGAACCCTAGATCGGTTTTATGTAAATTTATGATTTAAATAAGAATAAATAAAGAATTTCGTATAACGTGCATTATGCTAATTTTAGGGAAACTTAATCTTTAGCTAACATAATCTTCAGTTGATATAACTTGAGCATATGCAAATTCAAAAGCGGCCATTAATGATGCATGGACATGACCAGCAGGTACTTTAACGCCATTAAACTCTAGGTCTAACGTTGCACAAGCATCATGAATAACTCTTACCTTATAACTAAAGTCAGAAGCAGCACGTACAGCAGCATCAACACACATATGGCTCATAGCGCCAATCACGACTAGCTCAGTCACTTGATTACTATCTAAAATTTCTTTGAGATTCGTATTTAAGAATGCGTTGATATGATTTTTAATTACTACAGTTTCATCTACGTGTGGCTTAACTGCATCCTGAAATTCAATACCATTTGAATTGGGTTCAAATATAGGAGATTCAGCATTAGCAATATGCTGGACATGAATCACTTGAATACCCTGTTGACGGGCCTTCGCAATTACTTTCACTGCATTAGCAGCAGCTTGTTCAATATTTACCAATGGTAATTTACCTGTAGGTAGATATTCATTTTGTAAATCGATAACTAATAAAGCTGATTTTGACATATCTGTTCCTTTACTTAACTAATATTTGTTTTGTTCTACTTAGGTTTTTTAAAGACGTGGAAGTATTCCATTTCTTTAAGTTACTTTAAAATGAAAGGGTTTCACCATCGGCTGGAATTAGTACTTTATCTTGAATTCCTTTGTCTTTTACATATTCAGCAAGCTGAGCACGTGTTAACGACATATGATTAATAGCATCCATGTGAACAGCAATAATTTTTGCATTTGGTGCTTTTTGGGTAGCAATATAGGTATCTTCTTTACCCATAATAATGGAGTCATCAAAGCCATTGATTAATGCCTTCCCAGTATTTAGGACAATGACATCAGGTTTAAATGTTTGAATTGCTTGATCAACTTCAGGATGCCAAATCGTATCACCAGCCACATAAACCGTTTCATGACCATCAGCTTCAAATACCATACCCATTGCTTCACCTAATAGAGCTTTAAGCTTAGGAATACGGTACATGGTATCAGTACCATGTTGACCGCCAATTTTAGTCAGCTTAATGCCTTGGAAAGATGTTTGAGCCAAAATGCGAACATCTTTAAAACCCTGTGATTGAATCGTTTTTCGATCTTGTGTGTTTTGTACAAAAACAGGCATATTTTTTGGAATAGCCGCTTGTGCTGCATCATCCCAATGATCTAAATGGGTATGGGTCACGATTACCGCATCTACACCTTCTAAAATCGTTTCGGGTTTGATGGGCAAATCGACTAATGGGTTACGTAAATAGCTACGATGAGTATTAGGAAAACCTTCATAGAATCCTTTTTTAGCAAACATTGGGTCAATTAAAAAAGTCGTATCAGCATAGGTTACTTTAATCGTTGCATTGCGAATTTCTTGTATATGCGTGACTTTAGAGGTATCTCTCTGAACCACCTTATCATTCGCATATGAATGGACTGAAGCCATTACCAGAGAGAGTGTAATAAGAGAACTACTTAAAATTTTATTCATGTTCCAGATCCAATCATTTAGTCATACTTGAATCATGATAGAAAACATCAAACAAAAAAATTGTCCTTAAAGACAAACATCGAAACTATTGGGACAACATGCTATATTCATTATTTTAGAAAGGTTGGTTTAATGGCTATACCAGTGATTGGATTGTTCGTCTATCCCAATATAAATCCATTTCACTTCTCTATTCCCCACATTATCTTCAATATCAAAATTGAAGATAAACCCTTATTTGACCTTAAAATTTTTTCTATAGATGCTCAGCCTGTAAAAACAGAACAATCCATGATGATTATGCCTGATGGTGGGATCGAACTTATTAAAGAGTCGGATCTTATTATTATTCCTGGGTGGGATGATTTTAATCACGAGCCTGAACAAGTACTTATCGATGCTTTAAATTGCGCATATCAGACTGGAATTAGAATTGTGGGGTTATGCTATGGAACTTATGCATTAGCATATGCTGGCTTACTTGACCATAAAAAAGCAGCGACGCACTGGATGGCTGAACAAGATTTCAATGAGCGATTTCCACAGGTTCAGCTTGATCATGATGCCTTGTATGTAGAAGACCAAAGGATCGTAACCTCTGCTGGAACAGGCGCAGCGTTAGACTGCTGCTTATACTTGGTACGTGAAATCTATAATGCACAAATTGCAAATAAAGTTTCTAGAATAATGGTGATACCACCTCATCGTGAAGGTGGACAAGCGCAGTTCATTGAACAACCTATAGCAGAATCAAGCCAAGATGCACAAATTAACCTATTGCTTGATTTTTTAAGAAAGAATTTAGCTGCACAACATAATATTGAAACCTTAGCTGCACGGACACACATGACTCGTAGGACGTTCACACGGCATTTTAAGAGAGCGACAGGTATGACCTTAGTCGATTGGCTGAGTACTGAAAGAATTAGATTAAGTTGTGAACTTTTAGAAACGACAAACTTGTCTATCGAAAAGATAACTGAGCTTTCAGGTTTTAATAATACCGTGTCATTTAGAAAAAATTTTCGTGAAAAATATGGTACCAGTCCTCAAGCGTGGAGAAAATCTTTTGGGATCATTAATGAGAATAATTCGCCTCTGTAAGCCCAAAATATAAATATCAGATACTTAAAGAATTAACTTTAGCCAAAAAATACACAAAACGCCGACTTTGAAACAAGTTGGCTTTGTATTGAACAGGTCTGTCACTTTCAGTCAATTAAATTGATTAAAAAACGATCATATTTTGACTTTTCCCTGATAACTCAATGCCTGCACTTCGGAAATTATCCGCAATTTCTGCGGATAAACCTTGGGGTAAGTTTTGAGCAATGTTGTAAGCTCAGGCTGATATCAATTAAGGACCATTGCGTCTATGGCATCCCTGCGATTTTTCATATGATGGGGCATAGAGAACAGGATGTTCCAACACATAAAACAATAATGATAAGTGCAACACCAGGACGTGAGGTACGACAGGAGTTATACCTAAACCACCGATACGAAAAAGCCTAACAGGATGTTGGGCTTTTTTATTTCCTGTATCTTAACTATACATGTAACTTTCAACGCTATTAATGTTTCCATAAATATAGCTAATTTTTGCGGATACACCCAAATTGGCAGGCTTCGATCTTTTGTTTCTGAATATGCAGTTAGAGAAGATGGTTGAATTCATTTTTCGCCCCAATTTGTTAAGGCTTGATACATCTCCTGATTGGTTGGTAGCGCAACATTGGCATTACTATTAGACGTGCCATTTGCAAAAGAGTGTCCCATTCCAGGAATGAAATAAGCTTTCATGAATGAAGATACAGTACTTTCTCCCATGGTTTCATTCAATTGAGAGATATACTGTAATGTACCAATAATCTGCCCGATCAAAAATAAGCTAGCTCAAAAGCATTCATAAATCTTATATAACGAAGCCATCTGAAACAGAAAATTTTACAAATTATAGAATTCACCAGAATTATAGTTTGATAACCATTTTTGAATTTTTTATTTTTCTTAGATTGGCTTCGCTAATGAACTCATTTTTCAGTACTAAGATTTTAAGCAACATAGAATATATAGCATTTGACACTTCGGACAAAATGTCGAACTTTGTAATCAATGTCTAATCAAGCATTTTAAAAAAATACTAAATTTTTTTTATACCATTGTTTTTATTGAATAAAAATTATTGGCACACAGTTTGCTATCTATATGGCATAAACAATTGATCAACCTAAAAGGTGAAACCTATGTCAGATGTAATCGAGCAAGCTAAAACTGTAAAAACTCATCTTAAACCGATTGACCGTGATGGCTTAATGGCCTTTGCTGAAAAAGGTCGTAATAACCCACAAAGCATGGGCGGAAACAAGGTACATACCATCATGCAAGGCATGTATCGAAGCTTAAGTTATGTAGGAAACCATCAGCCTGTTGTGGTGGATGAGCCTTTACATTTATTTGGTGAAGATACCGCACCAGCACCAGGTGAAATTGTACTTTCTGGTTTGGGGGGGTGTTTAGCTGTTGGTATTACAGCTGTAGCGACATGGAAACGTATCCCATTAAGCAAGCTTGAAATTTTCTTAGAAGCAGATATTGGTAATCCTGCCGCTTGGGGTGCAGGTGGTGCATTAAAAGCGCCTGAAGAAATGGGCTTCCAAGCGATTCGAGTTAAAGTGTTAATTGAGGGGGATGCAACACGTGAAGAATTGGATGAAATTGTGAAACATGCCAATTTCTACTCACCAGTTGCCAATTCTATGCGTAATCCTATCGCACTTAGTATCAGTTTAATGGATGAATAAATAGAATTTATCTAAGCCTTTATTTCTCTTTTTATAAAAATTTTGGAAAAAATGATGATTACAAATCGAAATCAGGTCACAGAACAAATTATCTCCGCCAAAGTCATGAAAGGTTTAAAGTGGTCTGACGTTGCAGAGCAACTTGGCTTATCAAAAGAGTGGGTGACATCAGGTTGTCTAGGCCAAATGGCTTTTGATAAAGCACAAGCTGAAAAATTGGGTGAAATATTTGATCTGTCTGACGAAGCGGTGGCATGGCTACAAATTGTCCCTTACAAAGGGTCATTACCTACATCTGTTCCAACCGATCCACTGA
Source organism: Acinetobacter sp. NigerLNRRAM0016 (assembly GCF_054112845.1). Taxonomy (NCBI): domain Bacteria; kingdom Pseudomonadati; phylum Pseudomonadota; class Gammaproteobacteria; order Moraxellales; family Moraxellaceae; genus Acinetobacter; species Acinetobacter sp. NigerLNRRAM0016. Next base: position 50,922 of record NZ_JBSYVT010000023.1, on the reverse strand, counting down.
TTTACCGCTGGTATGAAGTGGTTAGTGTTTATGGTTCAACCATTAAAGAATTAATTCATGAAGAATTTGGTGACGGGATCATGAGTGCGATTGATTTTAGTATGGATATCCAGCGTGAAAGCAATTCAAATGGTGACCGTGTCAATGTCATCCTCTCAGGAAAATTCTTGCCATATAAGAGTTACTAATTCTGTTACGACTAAAGGCTCAGGCATGAGCCTTTAGATATTTTCTATCACGAGGTTAATTTTTGGGAGAAAATTTCATGGGATTATCCATTTGGCATATTTTGATCATGCTGATTGTATTGATTTTGGTGTTTGGTACTTCACGTATTAAAACTCTTGGTCGTGATTTAGGTACTGCAATGAAAGATTTTCGGCACAGTATCAATGATGATTCTGCCATGATCGGCAATTCTCAGGATGACTTAAAGCAGAATCACAAAACAACTCAAGTTGCACAGGACAAGTAGTAAGTGCAATGAAGAACATGATGTGCTGATTTAAGGAGGGATAGTTATGCTTAATGTAAGCATCACAGAATTCATTGTGTTTGTAATTCTAGCAATTTTAATTCTGGGTCCAGAAAAGCTACCATTTGTTTTGGCGAAAGCACGTTCTTTTTATAAAAAGACAAAGTATGTTTTTGACAGCAATATTTATGATTTAGAAGCACAAATCGAAAAATATTATAGTCCTATAGAATTGTCTCGAAAGCAATATATCTACCTTGACCCAATTGCATTTTCCCCTTATCACAGTCTGTTCATTCAGCAGTTATTTCGGATCCGTTCGAATCAATTATGCACTATTGGCTTAATCCATCAATTACATAGTCATGCATTGCAGCAGGAAATTTGGGCAGCGAAAATACAACAAAATTTGCAGCATAAGGCTTCAATACAGCACTTGCAGGAGGTAGCTTAAATGAAAAAATCATATGTACTTGCTGAGCCTGATACTGCAATTTTACCAATGACAGGACACATTCGTGCTTTAAGAAAATGTTTGATTCAAATGCTTGGTTTTGTAATGTTGTTGGTGCTTGGATTATTACCTTTTTACAAAACTATATATGAGTGGATTTCCCAACCCCTAATTGAACAATTACCTAATCAAAGTCAGATGATTGCAACCTCGGTTACAGGAACATTTGTTGCGCCGATTCAACTCATTTTATTTGTCAGTGTATTAATCAGCTTGCCAATATTGGTGTATTGCCTGTGGAACTTTATTAAACCGGGCCTTAAACATATTGAACGGAGACTGGTATTGCCGTTATTTCTCTGTGCGATTGGTTTATTTTATCTAGGGGCGAGCGGGGCATATTATTTTGTTTTACCGACAGCGCTCCATTTTTTTATGAGTGTTAGTCCTGATAGTGTATTACCAATGACGGATATTCAAAGCTATCTTCAATTTTGTTTGAGTTTATTTTTTATCTTTGGAATGATCTTTGAAATTCCGATTGTAATTTTTTTACTTTCTATCAATCAAATCGTATCAGTCCATGTCTGGAAGCAACAACGTCGTTTGGTTATTGTGAGCTGTTTTTTTGTAGCGATGTTTATTACACCACCCGATGCGCTGAGCATGATTATGCTTGCGGTTCCTATGTATTTGCTCTTTGAAATTGGTTTAGCATTTTCAAAGTTATATTTAAATGCAAAACGTATAGAGATCAATTAAACATACACTTTAGAGTTAGTTAGAATTTCAGGTTAGTTACCAACAAAGTAGAATTCAAATCATCCCTCAATCCGGTTAGTCTGTAGTTGTATAATGCATCTTTATGCTCGTTAAATGAGCATAATTGTTTTTTTTCAAAATTTTAGTTGATGAGAATCTCCTGTTGGTACAGGTTTTGCTGAAGCAATCCCTAAATATTAATATGGAATTAGAAGGGATACGTTTAACATGAGCAATAACGTTAACGAAGTGACCCAGCTCAATACGGAAACAGCCTATTGGCGCACCCAGGAAATGTTGCTTTTACAACAAGTGACATCTTTGGCCAGTAAGCAACTAAATACCCAAATTGTATTTAGAGAAATCCTTCATCTTATGTCTGAATTATTGGGACTAAATCGTGGTCGTATTATCTTATTAGAAGACAATAAAAAATTTGGTAGTATTAAATATGCCTATGGTTTAACGCGTCAAGAAGTTGAACGTGGTCGCTATGCTCTAGGTGAGGGGATCACAGGTAGTGTTTTAGAGATGGGACAAACCATTATTGTTCAAAACATCGATGAGGATCATAATTTTTTAGCGCGTAGTGTTAAGCGCGAAAACCTGCCTCAGGAAATAGTCTCTTTTTATGCTTTGCCTATTCATGTTGATTCTAAAACTGTGGGGGTCTTGGCTTGTCATCGTATCCGGTTGAGAAGGCGGATGATGAATGATGATTTAACGATCTTAAAAATCTTGACCACTATGATTAGCCAGATTTTGTATATGCATCAGCATATTGAAGACAAAACCAGTGCGTTGGCATTACAAAATGATTGGTTAAAAAAAATGTTCCATTCGGACAGTACACGTTATGGTATTGTTGGCAAATCCCCCCAAGTTCTCAAAGCTATAACCACTATCGAACAGGTTTCACAAGCCAATGCTAGTGTTCTCTTACTGGGGGAGTCAGGTACTGGCAAAGAGTTATTCGCACGTGCGCTACATCTGGCAAGTCCACGCCGAGAAGAACCATTCATCAAAGTTAACTGTGCTGCAATCCCTGAAAACTTATTTGAATCTGAATTATTTGGTCATGAGAAGGGAGCATTTACTGGCGCAGTCGGTATGCGAGCTGGTTTTTTTGAACAAGCCAATGGTGGGACAATTTTCCTTGACGAAATTGGGGAAATGCCGATGCTGATGCAAACCAAACTGTTGAGAACGCTACAAGAAGGTACTTTAACGCGTTTGGGAGGCAAGTCTGAAATTAAAATTAGTGTTCGAGTCGTTGCAGCTACTAACAGAGATTTGGCGCACGAAGTTAATATAGGTAACTTTAGACAGGATTTATTCTATCGACTCAATGTGATTCCAATTCAACTGCCTACTTTAGCAGAACGCCGCAGTGATATTCCTTTACTGGCAATGTATTTTTTAAATAAAACGAATCAGAACAATCAGAAAAATCTGCATTTAAATCAAAGTGCATTGGATCAACTACAACAGCATACTTGGCCTGGGAATATCCGAGAACTTTCTAATTTTATTGAACGTCTGGTTTTACTTAGTGATAAGTCGATTGTAAGTTCAGAAGATATTCAATTTTTTTTAACTCAAAATAAGGCAGAAAATATTCACCTTCCAAGCAGACAACATTATCCCGCACCTATAGCATCGGCTGCATTTCATATGCCATATCCAGCTGAAATGCCAAATAATTTTTCAATTCGTCCCTATGCAAAAGTAGATTCACATGAGATGAATGAATTGATGACTGCTTTGGAGCGCGCGGGTGGAAATAAAACTCGAGCTGCGCAATTGTTAGGAATGACACCACGGCAGTTTAGTTATCGTCTGGGTAAAATGAACGAACAATCCAATTGAGATTGTTCATTTGTACAAAATGTCAGACTTTGTAAATAATGTTTGACAAAATAAAGAACTATAAAAATTTTTAAGAGATTAAGTTATTGAAATTTATTAATAAAAAATAATTTTAATGCTTGGCACAATGGTTGCAATCCTTATGGCATAGAGCCGTTAAATGATTTAAACGAGCAGTATTGATCACATTGCTTTAGATCTGATAAGAGAAGGAATAACCAAATGACCAGTTTAAATATTCACATCGAACAACATCCCCATGCCGATCAATTCTTAACGAAAATTAAATCTGTCATTCAAGAAAAACTGTTACCTAAAGTTCAAAGCATTGATGAGGGCTATTATCCTTTAGATGTCATGCAAGCATTGGCTCAAACAGGGGCTTTAGCGGCACATTTAAAAATGTACGGTAGTCGTTATGATTTGGCGCTTTTAGCGATGCATGAAGTTGGAAAAACTTGTGGCTCAACTGCATTTTTAATGTGGTGTCATATGGTCTGTGGCTTATATATGCAAGAGTCAAATAATCCAGCGTTGATTGCACGTTTAAAAGATCATGCTGAAGGAAATAGCTTTGGAGGAACTGCACTTTCCAATCCCATGAAAGCATTTGCAGGCATTGAAAAAATGGTCTTTAAGGCAAAAAAAGTGGGTGATGGTTATGAGGTGTCTGGCACTTTACCCTGGGTGAGTCATATTCAATACGGTCAGTATTGTGGTGCAATCGCTATGGTAGAACCTCTCAATGACCAACAAGAGCCATATGAAATTATGTTCATCCTTGATCTGGATGAACGGGTCAAATTAAGTCAGTGTCCTGAATTCTCGGGAATGGAAGGTACTAGCACTTGGAGAATTAATCTAGTTAGCTATTTTGTGTCACCGGATCAATTAATAGCTGTGCCAGCAAAACCTTTCATTCAAAAAGTGAAACAAGCCTTTGTTTTACTTCAGGCGGGTATGGCTAGTGGTTTGGTGGCCGGAAGTATCGATTCTATTTTAGAAGTTCGTCAGCATTTAGGTCATGTGAATCAATATTTAGAAGATTCTGCAGAACAATTACAACTCGAACTCGATAGTCTTTTGTCACGGGTAATGAGTTTGGCTAAACAGCCACTTACAGCCCCAGCAGAAGAATTTTTAGATGTTTTGGACGCACGTGCTGAAGGAGCATCATTAGCCCTACGGGCGACACAATCTGCATTACTGCATCAAGGTGCCAGAGGATATTTAAAAACGGCCGCTCCACAACGTCGCATTCGAGAAGCCCATTTTGTTGCAATTGTCACCCCTGCTATTAAACATTTACGCTGGGAAATGCAACGACTGCTTAAAGAGGAGTTACCAGCATGAATAACTCTCAAACAACAGCAATCGAATGGAAAAAATATATCTGCCGAGCATGTGGTCTGATTTATGACGAGGCCCTAGGCGATCCAGATAGTGGTCTAGTAGCTGGTACTCGTTTTGAGGATATTCCTGATGACTGGGAGTGCCCTTTATGCGGTGTAACCAAACTAGATTTTGAACCCTATGTGGCACTTGATTACACATCGATCTCAGCCGATAGCAGTCCATTTATTAAAAATTCAGCAGAGCAAATTATTATTGTGGGTGCTGGCTTAGCCGGTTGGTCTGCTGCTGAAAATATACGTCGCCTGGATTTGAATAGACCAATTACGATTATCAGTGCGTGTGAGGCTAATGTTTATCATAAGCCTGAGCTTTCTGTTGCATTTTCCCGCCAGCGCACCCCCGATCAGTTAGTGAAAGAAAGTGCGATTGATAAAGCTAAACGACTAAATGTCCAATTGGTAACACATTGCTTTGTAACAGGAATCAATGTGCAAGCAAAAATGATTCGCACGACACGAGGTATGTTTTTTTATCAAAAATTGATTCTTGCTCAAGGTGCACAATCTTTTCTTCCCATGCCATTTTCTCCAAAGACTTGCTGGCGTATCAATAGCTTAGATCACTGGAAGGCACTTTCAAACAAGCTTAACTCTGAGGTGAGTATTGCATTGGTCGGGGCAGGAATGATTGGGTGTGAACTTGCAGAGGATTTAGCCAGTTCTGGATATCGCGTGCATTTGATTGAACGTAATGCATATCCATTATCCACTTTATTGCCGACATGTGCTGGTCAGAAACTTGTCGGAGAGCAGGAGAAAATTGGTATCCAGTTCTATGGTAATGCCCAAGTTAAAAAAATTGAGGAAAAGGGCAGTAAAAAAGTTTTGTATTTAGATCATGGTGAGACATTAACAGTTGATTTAATTATTGTTTCACTGGGCCTGAGAACCGATTCAAGATTGGCTAAACAAGTTGGTTTAGCGTTTGAAAATGGCTATGTGGTTGACCCTATGACATTACAGACAAGCCAACCTGATATTTATGCACTAGGTGATTGTATCAGTTTAAATGGTTCGCCTTGTCGTTTCATTGAGCCGATTGCTAAACAAGCTCAAGCCATTGCACATCATATTTTAGAGAAAGAGCATACAGGCTATCAACACAGCATACCGTTGATCAAACTTAAAACCAAAACGGTTTCTATCGAAATTCAAGGTTCACCAAAATCTGATCTGCCTTGGGAAAGTATTGAAGATCACACAGGGATGTTGCATATGCAACAACGTCATCAAACAACGATCACAGCCGAATTTAAAATGGCTCATAAATAGGGAGTACGCATATGGAACATCATAACCGTTATCGCCCCTATGCCTCAGACTCAACATTGGGTAGATGTCAATGTGGTCAACATTCATCGGAGGCAGAGCATCAGCTTGCGCTTCAAGTAACCGAATCAGTGATTGAGCAGAACTCACATGATTTTGTTGAAGCAGCATTGATGAAAGCAATTTTTCCGCAAGAAGTAACGCGAAGACAATTTCTAAAAACGGTCGGTGCGGGTACGGCTTTAGCTGCGATCAGTTCAATACTTCCCATTCAATCCTTACAAGCCATGGCTTTAGAAAAACGGCCTTTGGAGAAAAAAACGCTGGATGTTGGATTTATTCCAATTACCTGTGCCACACCTTTAATCATGGCGCATCCAATGGGACTTTATAAGGAGCAAGGTCTAGATGTGCAACTTCAAAAGGTTGCAGGATGGGCTTTGGTGCGCGACCGAATGCTGAACAATGAACTGGATGCCTCACACTTTCTGGCACCAATGCCTATTTTTATTAGTATGGGGATTGGTTCAAGTGCTCAACCTATGCGAGTGGCGTCAGTTCAGAACACCAATGGTCAAAGTATTACTTTGGCATTAAAGCACAAAAATAACCGCGACCCGAAAAACTGGAAAGGCTTTCGCTTTGCAATTCCCTATGAGCAGTCCATGCACAACTTTCTGTTGCGTTACTACTTGGCTGAGCATGGTTTAAATCCAGACCGCGATATTCAGATTCGAGTGACGCCACCCGCGGAAATGATTGCAAATTTACGAGCTGGAAACATTGATGGATTCTTGGGCCCTGACCCATTTAATCAACGTGCTGTTTATGAAGAAGTGGGGTTTATTCATATTTTATCTAAAGACATTTGGGATGGTCATCCATGTTGTGCCTTTGGAACATCTCAAGCCTTTATTCAGCAAAACCCGAATACCTTTGCCGCATTGTATCGCACAATTTTGAAGTCAGCGAATTTGGCCAATCAGTCAGAAAATTTAATGAACATCTCTAAGGTGATCTCAAAACCAAATTATCTCAATCAACCTGAAATTGTGGTCCGGCAGACATTAACAGGCCGTTTTGCAGATGGTTTGGGTAATGTCATTCACCAACCGAATCGGGCAGGGTTCGATCCAATGCCATGGGACTCGATGGCGATTTGGATCTTAACTCAAATGAAGCGTTGGGGGTATCTCAAAGCAAACGTGAATTATCAAGATATTGCCAAGCAGATTTTTCTAATGACAGATGCTGAAAAGCAAATGAAAGAATTGGGTGTATTCCATCCAAGCGAATATCAAAAGAGAAAAAAAATTATTGTGATGGGGACAGTTTTTGATCCAACCCAGCCCGATGCCTATATCAATAGTTTCAAAATTAAACGCACATCATAGGAGTACTGCACATGTCCTTTAAATTAAAGTCAGCGGTTTTATCCTGTTTCCTCATGTTATCACTTCTGATGGTGTGGCAAATCGCAACAATGCCAAAACCAACGACAGGTATGACCAGTGAACAAACTGAATATGCAAAGTTGATGGGAAAAATTCCAGATGAATATGGAAATGTTAAAGCCAATAATGGCATGCCGACACCCGCGCAGTTTGTCGATATCACTATCAATCAGCTCAAAGATCCATTTTATGACAATGGTCCAAATGACAAAGGTATTGGTGTCCAGTTGATGCATTCTCTGGGCCGTGTAGCGATTGGTTTTTTGCTTGCGGTAATGGTTGCCATACCGGTGGGTTTCTTGATTGGTAATTCTCCTTTGCTATACAAAGTTCTTGATCCATTTATTCAGATTTTAAAACCTATTTCTCCTTTAGCTTGGATGCCGATTGCACTTTACACCATCAAAGACTCAACGACTTCCGCCATCTTTGTGATTTTCATTTGCTCACTGTGGCCGATGCTGATTAATACCGCTTTTGGTGTAGCAGCTGTACGTAAAGATTGGCTCAATGTGGCACGAGTTCTAGAAGTGAATCCACTTCGTAAGGCTTTCTTGGTGGTTTTACCCGCTGCTGCACCTACCATCATTACCGGTATGCGAATTTCAATGGGGATTGCATGGCTCGTGATTGTTGCTGCTGAGATGTTAGTAGGGGGTACAGGTATTGGTTACTTTGTCTGGAATCAATGGAATAACTTGTCAATTGGCAATGTAGTGTTTGCAGTTTTTCTAATTGGTTTAATTGGGATGTTACTCGACATGATGTTTGGACAACTGCAAAAGAAAGTGACTTATGTAGAATAGAGCGGAGAATAAGATGAATACACCTTTTATCAAAGTCGAAGGATTAGCAAAGCGCTACCGTGAAGATCAACCTGCTGTATTTGAACATATTAACTTTAGCATTATGCCAGGTGAGTTTGTTTGTGTAATTGGTCATTCAGGTTGTGGCAAAAGTACAATTTTAAATGTGATTGCAGGTTTGGAAGAGGCCAGTGAAGGCGTTGCCATTATGGCAGGTAAGGAGATTCAGGGGCCAAGTCTAGATCGTGGCGTAGTATTTCAAAACCATGCTTTGTTACCGTGGCTATCAGTTGAAGAAAATGTGTGTTTTGCAATTAAATCACGTTACCCAGACTGGTCCAAACAGAAGACTCTAGAACACGCATCTAAATTTTTAGATTTGGTTGGACTCAAAAATGTAGGCAAGAAAAAGCCGAGTGAGCTTTCAGGTGGAATGAAGCAACGTGTAGGCATCGCACGGGCATTTTCAGTAGAACCTAAGATGTTGCTGATGGATGAACCATTTGGTGCTCTGGATGCGTTAACACGAGGTGTGATCCAAGACGAGCTACTAAAAATCTGTGAAATGACTAAACAAACAGTCTTTATGATTACTCATGACATTGATGAAGCCATTTTACTGGCAGATAAAATCATGTTGATGAGTAATGGACCTCAAGCCTGTGTGGCTGAAATTGTGGTGAATACTTTACCTCGTGATCGAAGTCGTGAAACGATGCACCATGATCCCCAGTACTATCAGATCCGTAACCATCTGATAGACTTTTTAGTAAGACGTTCCAAAGAAGTGAAAAAAGAGCTTATTCCGATTGATGCTGAACCTTTACATGTTCATCCCGGCCTAAAAGCCAGAGATGTCAGTGATGAGAGAGGTTCAATTGGACAAGTTCAGCAAATGAAGGAACAACCTGTATAACCTTTTGGGCATCCACGTGTGACATTGAGAGTATGTTGATGCCTGAATCTTTAATTTCATTCGTTTCTAATGGAAATTAATGGAGGTGGCTATGCTTACAGTCATTTTTGGTCTATTTGTTGGAATTTTACTAGGCTTAACAGGGGGCGGTGGGGGCATCGTTACACTTCCTATTCTCATGATGGGGGGCTTTGTTGCACAAACATTCAAAAGCGAAACTTTCCTCAGGTTATCCAAATTTAAGTGACAACTTGGGTGTGAGGTCGGCCTAACTCTGTGAATTTATTTAATACTGCCACACGTGCATGAATCTCATTCACTTGACTAGGAAAGCTTCTTGCCATTAATTTATCGCCTAATAATTTGATGTAGTGCATCTTGGTTTCCACCAAACTGCGACGATGATAGCCTGACCATTTTTTCCATAGTGTCCTGCCTAAACGTTTAACTGTTCGTAGTAATTCATTTCGCTCCCGAGAATGAACTTTTGTATCTTTCCAAGGCTTCGCATTTTTTCTGGGTGGAATCACTGCATGTACTTGCCGATCTGCAATGACCTGACGGCATTGTTTTGTGTCATAAGCTCCATCGGTATAAACGGAGTTAATCTGCTCATTGTGTGGAATCTGGTTGAGTAAATCACCGAGTACCTGTGCATCACTCACATTGTTGGTCGTGAGCTGAACAGCTCGTATTTGCAGGGTTTTAGCATCTATACCAATATGAAGTTTACGCCATTGGCGACGATATTCGGGTTGATGCTTTTTACGTTTCCATTCACCTTCACCTAAAAACTTCAAGCCCGTGGAATCGACGAGTAGATGCAGTTCATTGCAACTCTTTTCATAGCTAATTTGAATATCAATATGCTTTTGTCTTCTGCAAATGGTTGAATAATCCGGAGCTGTCCAATCTAATCTGCAAAGTTTAATCAGGCTTTGTACAAAGCCTGTGACCATACGTAGAGAAAGACGAAATAAGGATTTAATCATTAAACAGCATTGGATGGCTGTGTCGGAATAAGTTTGATTTCGACCATGTTTGCCTTGTGGCTGCGCATACCATTGAGTCTTAGGATCAAACCAAATTGAAATATTTCCTCGATTGATCAAAGCGCGATTGTAGGATGACCAATTGGTTGTACGATAAATTTTAGGTGTAGGCTTATTCATATGCGAATTATATTGCGGAATAAGCCCTTAGAGGTTGGTTTGTGCAACAAAGCCTATTCAATTTACAACACACCTTAATCTCGGGGATTGAACTTGAAGATTATGACTATAAGTCTTACATCATCCGTTCAATCGACAGTTTTGATTTAAACATCAATCAACCGTACAACACACAGCCGTTGCCTGAATTGGTGAACGTGACGACGAATGATCGTGAACAATTGAAAAGCCAAGCATTCTTTGTGCAAGATCAAATCCGAATTACAGATCGTTTAAATACTTTGATTGCGATGCGCTTTGAAAACTATCAGCAGGATTACAGCAACTTCGTAAATAACTCGTCTTGGTCTACCGACAACAATGCCTTTATTACACGTGTGGGTTTAACTTATGACCTGACAGATCAACTTACGGTTTACAGCAACATCAGTAAATCGTTTAAACCAAACTCTGGTGCAGATCGTAACAATCAAGGTTTCGACCCCGAAGAAGGTATTTCTTACGAAATTGGTTCGAAGTATGCCTTATTGGATAACCAGCTTTCTTTTGATACTGCGATGTACTATGTAAAGAAAGAAAATGTATTAACCTTAGACCCGTTGGATTCCACCAAAAGCATTGCAGCAGGTGAAGTTACCAGTAAAGGCATTGATTTAAGTCTTGTCGGGAATATCACACCAGCATGGAAAATTATTGGTAATTATTCCTATGTTGATGCTGCTGTAAGCAAGGACAATACCTTGGCAAAAGGCACGCGTTTGGCCAATATTCCACAAGACTCATTCAATCTTTTAAGTATTTATGAGTTTAAATCTGGTGCCTTGAATGGTTTAGGCTTAGGTGTGAATCAACGTTATGTTGGTAGTCGTAAAGGGCAAACGGCCAATCAAACCTACAATATGGGGAGTTATGCGACTACAGATCTTATATCTTATTACGATTGGAACAAAGATGTACGCTTAAGCTTTGATATCAAAAATATTTTTAACAAAGAATATGATGATAGTGCTTTCAACCGTTATGTTTATCCTGGGCAACCTCGTACTGCGAAGTTAGGAATAACATATAGTTTCTAATTTAAAGAAAGCCCGACAGGATGTCGGGCTTTCTTTATTATTTAGGATTAATATTCAATACTAGCAGTTAGAAATTCAACCCTAAATTCTAACTGGAACTTTCTTAGCACTAAGCCACACTAAAGATATTGCAGTAATTGCCAACCAAGGAAGCAAAGCTAAATTCATCGCCTTCCAGCCAAAGATATCTAGTACAGCACCAGCACTAAAAGAACAAATTAGCCCAACCACAAAAACTGTCATATCGTTGATGGCTTGTGCCTTGGCTTTCTCCTCTAAAGTGTATGTCCCTGTTAACAGAGAAGTGCTGCCAATAAATAAGAAATTCCAGCCTATACCTAAAAGAATTAATGATGTTGCAAAAGAGAAGAAGTGGAAGCCTGATAAAGCCATCGCTATATAGCAAAGGAACAGCATTACTCCCATCAGCATAATTTTTAGCGTACCAAAACGTGCAATCAAATTACCTGTAATAAACGAGGGCAAGAACATACCTAAAACATGCAGTTGAATAACAGTGGTAATTGCACTGAGTTCATGATGGGAATGACGCATGGCAATAGGTGTAGCTGTCATACCTAAAATCATGATCCCATACCCCGTAATAGAACCAAATAAAGCGACTAAATAAGTAGGCTGCGATACGATCTGATACCACGGTCTACCAGTGCTAAAATCCGTTTTTTACTTCTACTTGATCTGGAATTTTCAGACCAGACAAAATTCCGATTGCTAATAGTGATACCACCGTAATAATGAGGAATGAACCTACATATTCCAAATGATTAAATATTGGACCACCAAACCGTGCGAGTGTAGGGCCAATAATTGCAGCAACCACACCACCAGCCATTACGAAAGAAATGGCACGAGAACGGAAAGCATCATCTGCAACTTCGCTGGCTGCAAAGCGATAAAACTGAGCAAAAGATTGATAAGAACCAACACAAAAAGTCCCTACAGCGAGCAGCGCCAGTGAACTATACATAATTCCTAGAGCTGCAATAATCCCTCCGATTACCCCTAATAATGCCCCCAAAATAAAGCCTTTTCTTCTACCAATATGAGCCATGAGGATAGATGCAGGAAACATCATGGTTGCTGTACCGAGAAACATCGCTGCGATTGGTAACGTTGCAAGGAGAGGTGTATTGGCAATGTTGGCGCCAGCCAAACCACCAATCGTCATGACCATTACGGATACAGTTTGAAAAAGAGACTGAGAACTCGCCAAGATAAGCACTTGGCGATGCATATTATTTTGAAGCATAGGAAACCTTTTTAAATGAGGCTTTTATCGTAAAAGTTGAGCTAAATAGCTTGAGTCATTGTGAGCACAACACGGAATTGAGCATTTCCAGTTTTCATTCTTTGGTAGGCTTGCTGAGCCTGATGTAATGGAAAGACTTCTGTTTTGGCACGAACATCTGCAAGCACACTAAAATTCAGTGTTTTACCCACCTCAAAAGGTGTACCCGTAATACTACCTTGAACAGTTCGTTCACCGCCAACAAGTAAGGGAGATGAAATTACAAGAGGTTCTTTCCCAACTCCAACCACAATCATTTTCCCTTGCGCTGCTAGACCTGCAAAAAGCTCTGAAGAAACTTCACCATTAGTAATGGTGGTCAGAATGGCTTGAGCTTTTCCTAATTCCTTAAGACGATCCACAGCATTTTCTAATTGGGTATTAATATAAATATGTGCCCCTAAAGCATGTGTCAGTTCAGCAATATCTTGTCCACGACCTATAGCAATCACTCTAAATCCCATTCTTCGTGCGTACTGAATTGCAAGATGTCCTAAGCCACCTATGCCAAGTATTGCAACCGTATCTCCCGCTTGGGCACCAGATTTCTTCAGTGCATTAAAAGTTGCTATCCCTGCACAAAGTAAAGGAGCTGCTTCTACTGAACTCAGTTCATCAGGGATTGAAACTAGACCAGTTCCTTTTGCAATCATCATTTCAGCATAGCCACCATCATGTGTACTTCCCGTAACAGGTTGATGACTGCATAAATTGAATAAACCTTGACGACATTCATCACACTGGTTGCAATGCCCACCTAGACGTCCAACCCCAACACGTTGTCCAATTTTCCAATAGTTGGACTCAGTGTCTCCAATCGCAACAATACGTCCAACTACTTCATGACCAGGAATACGGGGGAAGGTATCAGGATTTGGATTCTCAATGGTCATGGTATCGGCCCCACAGATTCCACAAGCCTCGACAGCGATTAAAACTTCATCTTTGTTTGGAGTGGGTACGATACGTTCAACTAGTTCTAATTCTCCAGTTTGACTGGCTTGTATCGCCTGAAATGTATTTTTCATGGATCTATCTCACTGATTTTTATTTAATAGGATTTAAAACTTGCTCAATACCTATTTCAGCTGCATCAATTGCACCCGCTAAATATCCTGAATATTTTTTAGACCATTCACTAGAGATACCGATGATCCTATGCTGCCAAATGCATTGCTTAGGTGTATTTTCAGGTGCAATACCATGAAATAGAGCTGGGTTTTTCCAATCCGACTCTACGGCAGTACATTCATCTTCAGACCAATCTTTGAGATATTCTGACTGGGGTATCGCTGCTAAAGAGCCAAATAGGCGGACTAGTTGTGCTCGACAATGAGCCATTAAAGTTGTTGCTTCCATTTCTTTACGTATAGCGTAAGGAATACTGAAGAATCCGAAAAGTGCAGCATGCTTACTGGACGTTGATGCATCATGAATTTCACCCAATGGACCTGCATAACTTCGAGCTTGACCTGAAAGGCCTTGTTGCTTCCAGAAGGCTTCAGAATAAACAGCAACATATTTAGCGTGTGGTGCCATCCAAGTAGGTGTATTTGTCCAATGTTTTAAGGTTGTGGTTGATAATGGGGGATCAAATATAAATTGGTTTGCAGATAATCTTGGAGGAGTAGCCAATAGTAGTTGATTACAACCAAATCGTGTTTCTGTTCCCAAACGATCTTTTACTTTCACACTTAAAGTGCGATCGTCTAAATAGGTAATTTCTTTCACTTGATGCCCAAATAGAATCCGGTCAACTGAAATACCTTTGGTTAAAGCTAGAATTAAACTTTCCATACCACCTTCTAGTCGAATAGAGGGTGTTTCCAATGAGCCACTAGAAACACGTATGGCAGGTTGATTACGTTGTTTTTCAAACATAATTTCCCCAGAAGATTGCTGATAGAAATACGGAAGATTTAATTTGTGTACCAGTTTCATTAATTCAGGGTTTAGGTTGGGCCAAATCCATGTTGCACCAAGATCAATCTCATCTTTTGACTGGATTCGACCTCCAAGATGATCTTTTGCTTCAATGAGTAGATAATCTTTAAACCCTGCTTGTTCTAATAAATAAGCCGCGTATAGCCCACTTAGACCACCGCCAATGATGATTATGGAGGTCTTAATCATTTTTAGAATTCCAAATTTGCTGAGCATGGAGTAGATGTTTAGTTTTTACATACAACATGGTATTTTTTTCACACACCTGAAAATCTGCATGTCGTTTGGGCGGCAAACGAATCCATGACCCTGTCGGATAAATTTCTAAGCCTTGCTGGAGTTGACCTGAAATGATGAAAATCTCGACCCCTTGATCTGATATATTAGTAAACATCTGGTAAGGGCTGAGTTTTTCTAAATAGGTATATTCGAATTCTGATTCGTATAATGGACAAATTGCTTTATGTCCTTTAAGAATCCAGTTGATGGGATCATTGGTATTGATTCGTGTTGTCTGAGTTTCATGTTCAGACATTTGCATCAGTTTGACAAAAATTAAGGCTCCATCTTTGCTTGAAACTTGATGATGAGAATTGTGAGGGTTTCTTAAATACCATCCAGCTGGAAAATCATTTGTATCATTTTCTGTAAATATGCCTGATAGCACAAGAACCTCTTCACCTAGCGGATGCTGATGGGCAGGAAAGCGAGAGTTCTTATCAAACTTTACAAGACTTGTTGCACGGGCTTGCTCTGTCCCAATACGATCAAACATGACTCGTTTTACTTCCCCATGCGGAGAGTGAATCCAATGGTAATCTTCGGGTTTGATGACAGCAATTTGGGAGAAATCTGCATGAATGAGCATAATTTTTCTCAACTCATTAATATATTTAAAATAACTGCACTGATGTAAATACCCAGACCAAAAATGGTATGACCGACAATACTCATTAGTCTTGTTTTGTTTGGGTTAGGGGTGTTTGAACCAGCAATACCTGCACCCATACTTGGCATCATGATGAAAAAAGGAGCTATTAATAAAATCCATGATATGAGTAGTGGCGAAGATATTGATGGGTGTGAAATCCATACAATCCCTTCATAAAGTACAAGAATGACGATATAGCTAATACCAATGAGATAGTGTGAAAGCCAACCTAATGCCAACTCATGCTTGATCGGTGCGGTTTTATCAAGGTTTTTGTGAACCCATTTCCCTGAAGGGATATGACCAATCCAACGACCAACCATAGCCCAATTGGTGATAGGCGTTTTGAAGAGTTGATTGCTGAGAATAGCCCATAAGTCAAGAATTGCTGTGGCACCAATACCAGTGAGGATGATTTTACAAATAACGTATAAAGTTTCGGACATTTTGTAACTTTCTCGGTACGCTCGACATGCCAAAATAATTTGGTTAACTTTGATGATTTGAAGAATGACCATAGTGTTGAAGGATTTGTAAGTTTGAGCAAATCAGATAAAATATCTTGAATAGAAAGAAAATCTTTATCGCTATGAATTCACCAATACATTTAAATGCTTTGAGAGCATTTGAAGCGAGTGCACGACATAAAAGTTTTTCTGCTGCGTCTAAAGAGCTTAATGTCACTCCTGCTGCGGTGGGGCAGCTCGTTCGCACTTTGGAAGAGTATTTAGGCTTTTCGCTGTTTCATCGGCAGATCAGTGGTAACACACGTCTTATAACAACAGAACAAGCTGAAATTGCTTTAGCTGATATCCGTGCTGGGTTTGATAAATTAAAGCAAGGATTTGATAAATTAAGGCAAGGAGGAACTTCTGGAATTTTAACTGTAACGGTGAGTCCTGCTTTTGCTGCCAAATGGTTGTTACCGAGAATTGATAAATTTCAAGAACTATATCCAGATACCGATGTGCGTTTAGATACCAATTTAAAAGCTTTAGATTTTATCGAAAATGGAATTGATATTGGCGTCAGATATGGTCGGGGTATTTGGACTGGTTTAGTTGCTGAAAAGTTAATGGATGAAGAAGTATTTCCAGTGTGTTCTCCAGCATTTTATCAAGAACACCATGACAAATTAGAGAGTCCAGTTCAGCTTTTAGAACTTCCGCTTATTCATGATCTATCGATGGAGCAACACGCTGATTTTGCAACATGGAATAAATGGTTGCATTGTAATAAAATTACAAAAGAAAATACAAAGCGAGGATTAAAAATTAATAATTCTGCTGCTGTTTTACAAGCTGCAATTGATGGTCAAGGAGTCGCGCTTGCACGTAGTGTTATGACGCATGATGACTTAAAGGCTGGACGTTTAATTCGGCTTTATCCTGAATTACAATGTGCTTCTGTGCTTGCTTACTATGTTGTATATCGTGAGGAAAGCCAATCACTTGCCAAATTAAGCGCATTTAGAGATTGGCTTAAACAGGAAGCAAAAGCTCATTAATTTATCATTTATCATTTCTGCTAATTTCTTCATTAATCCAATTTAAAAAATGGTTCACTTTGAGAATGTTCTCATGGGTACGTGGATAAACTAAGTGGTGTGCAGATATGGGTACGGATAATTCATCAGGAAAGACTTTCACAAGTTTGCCTGAATCTAGATAATTTTGGGTAAGTAAATTGCTTTCTAGGACGAATCCAAGCCCATGAGTTGCAGCTTCGAGTGACATATATGAGCGATCAAAACTAAAAGTATAAGGAAATTCAGGAATGCTTAATCCTTGATGTGCAAACCATTGGGGCCATGTAACGAGAGTGGACTTCGATAAAATTAATTCTTTTTTTAGTAAATCTTTAGGCTTAGATACTGGGCTGCGTTCAAGTAGTTTGGGCGAGGCAAGAACTTCTAATTTTTCACTTCGAACAGTTCTAATTTCGACACCTGTCCAATTTGGAATACCATGACGAATATCAATATCAATTTTATCTCGTGTGAAATGAAGGTTTTCATAAGAGCAAGATAAATTTACCTGAATGAGAGGGTATTGTTCTTTAAATGATTCCAATCTTGGCAATAACCAGAGAAGTCCAAAGCTAGGTGAAGAATGGATATATAAACTATCTTTTGGGCTTTTATCTGATGCTTGTTCAGTCGCTAACATCAAATTATGCAAGATAGTCGTTACATCTTGATAATAACGTTCACCAGAAGGTGTTAAGGTCACTCCGCGTGCGCCCCTTATAAATAAGCTTTGACCAATCATTTCTTCTAGTTTTGCTATTTGATGACTGACAGCAGATGGTGTGAGGCTCAAAACCTCTGCCGCTTTTGCCACATTTCCTAACCGAGCAGTTTGTTCAAACGCTTGTAAGGTTTTTATTGCAGGCACTTGATTGTAATTTTTTTCACTAGTGTTCATTTAAAATTCCATTTTTCTTTCGAATCTCAACTAAAAATATCATAGGCATGAATAATATTCATGCCTAGTTGAGTTTAACCTTATTGCTGCTCACTGTGAAAAAAGAGAATCTAGCGATGAATAAATATGTTGAAGAAAAGAGGAATAGACATGTTACTACAAGGAAAAGTAGCGTTAATCACAGGTGCAGCATCTGAACGTGGTATTGGTCGTGCAACAGCAGAAATCTTTGCACAGCAAGGTGCCAAAGTCATTATTGTTGATCTAGATCTTGCGCAAAGCCAGCATGCAGCTAAAGCATTGGGCGAAGGTCATTTAGGTCTAGCAGCAAATGTTGCTAATGAAGAACAAGCACACGCTGCTGTGGAACAAGCCCTTCAACACTACGGAAAAATTGATATTTTGATCAATAATGCAGGCATTACCCAACCTGTAAAAACATTAGATATCAAACGTAATGATTATGACCGTATTTTGGATGTCAGTCTGCGTGGAACACTCATTATGTCTCAGGCTGTAATTCCCTCAATGAAAGAAAATGGTGGAGGAAGTATTGTGTGCTTATCATCCGTTTCGGCACAACGAGGTGGTGGTATTTTTGGTGGTCCACACTACAGCGCTGCCAAAGCTGGGGTTTTAGGATTAGGTAAAGCGATGGCACGTGAATTTGGTGCAGATAATATTCGTGTGAATTCACTTACACCAGGTCTGATTCAAACAGATATTACTGGTGGTCTAATGCAGGATGATCGTCGTCATGACATTCTTGCAGGTATTCCACTTGGTCGCTTAGGTAAAGCTCAAGATGTTGCAAATGCAGCATTATTCTTAGCCAGTGATCTATCAGCCTATTTAACAGGTGTAACTTTAGATGTAAATGGCGGAATGCTGATTCACTAAAACTCAGTATTAGTATTAGAAAATTTAAAATAGAGACATGGCCACGAGAGGATATTGTGGCCAAATGTAAAGGGACTCGCATGATGGATACCGTATTTTCATCTGATACAGATGCTATTCGTAAATCTGCATATCGAAAAATTGCATTTCGGCTGATGCCATTTTTAATGCTTTGTTATTTTTGTGCTTACTTAGACCGTGTAAATGTTGGTTTTGCCAAACTTCAAATGATGAGTGATTTACAGTTCAGTGAAGCTGTTTATGGACTCGGCGCAGGTATTTTCTTTATAGGATATTTCTTATGTGAAGTACCTAGCAATATTGTGCTTCACAAAGTTGGTGCTCGACGTTGGATTGCTCGAATCATGATTACATGGGGTATTTTGTCAGGCTGTTTTGCATTTGTTGAAACAGAATGGCAATTCTATACCTTACGCTTTTTACTCGGTGTTGCTGAAGCAGGGTTAGCGCCAGGTTTATTACTTTATCTTACATATTGGTTCCCCTCTTATCGTCGGGCCCGTATGACTGTGCTTTGGTTTATTGCGATTCCAATTTCAGGAATGATCGGTGGTCCTCTATCTGGCTTAATCATGGATCAAATGAACAATGTGCAAGGATGGCATGGTTGGCAATGGATGTTTGTACTTGAAGCTATACCTACAGTGGTTGTTGGTTTGTTAGTCCTCGCAGTTCTAAAAGATTCTGTTCAAGATGCACATTGGTTAACAAGTGCTGAAAAGAATTTAGTTCAGCAAGAAATCGCTCAAGATAATCAACAGAAAGAAGGGCATAGCAGTATTAAAGACTTCATTAGTGATAAACGCTTGTGGTTACTAGCTGGAATCTATTTTTGTGTCGTAATGGGACAATATGCAATTACTTTCTGGTTGCCGACATTAATTCGTAACTCGGGTATTAGTGATAACTGGCATATTGGCTTGTTGACCAGTCTACCTTATATGTGTGCCATAGTTGTAATGCTGTTAGCAGGTCGTAGCGGGGATCACTTTAGAGAGCGTCGCTGGCATTTAATTATTCCTATGTGTGCTGGTGCAATTGCACTGACCTTCGCAACATTGTTTGCGTCAAATCTAACCCTATCACTGATTTGTTTATGTATTGCGGCATCAGGTGTACTCACCGCATCTTCTTTGTTTTGGATGTTGCCAACCAACTTTTTAGGTGGTGTTTCAGCTGCCGCAGGTATTGCTGGAATCAATAGTTTTGCCAATCTCGCTGGATTTTGTTCTCCGTTTCTCATCGGCTGGATTACCACGAATACAGGTTCGAATGCTATAGGGATGTTCTTAATCACAGCAGTCTTAGTTGTCGGCGCCAGCCTAGTACTGCGCGTACCAGCAAAACTGGTTAATCGTTAATAAGAGAAATCTATCATGTCAAATATTAATAAAGCAGAACGTATTGCTGAACTACAGCAACGTGCTTATAACATACGCCAACATGCCTTACGTATGGGGCAAGTACAGGGCCAAGGATATGTTGGACAAGCATTAGGTGCAGCAGACTTACTTGCAGTTTCTTATTTCCATGCCATGCAATACCGACCAGAAAACCCTGAATGGGAAGGGCGTGATCGTTTTTATCTTTCGATTGGTCACTATGCAATTGCTTTATATGCAGCGTTGATTGAAGCCAAAATCATTCCTCTCGAGGAATTAGAAACGTATGGTTCTGATGATAGTCGTCTGCCAATGTCTGGCATGGCAACGTATACCCCGGGTATGGAAATCACAGGTGGTTCATTGGGTCACGGTTTGGGCATCGCAGTTGGCGCATGTTTAGGTCTTAAGCAGAAAAAATCTGATGCATTTGTTTATAACTTTTTGTCAGATGGTGAGCTCAATGAGGGCTCGACATGGGAAGCCGTGATGTCGGCTTCACATTGGAAATTAGATAATCTCATCGCAATTATTGATGTCAACAACCAACAAGCTGATGGACATTCTAGTGAAATTCTTGCTTTTGAACCGATTATCGATCGTTGGCAGTCTTTTGGTTGGTATACGCAGCGTGTAGATGGCAACGATATGGAGGCTTTACTTGATGCATTTGATCAAGCGAAAAGCTACGAAGGAGCATGCCCAAGAGTCATAATTTGCGATACCAAAATGGGGAAAGGCGTTTCCTTCTTGGAAAGCCGTGAAAAAACACATTTTATTCGCGTGGATGAACGCGAATGGGATGAAGCTTTAAATATATTAACCCATTACGGCAAATAAGGAGTCTAGATCCATGAGCCAATTAGCGAACTCTCCTAAGAAAAAATTAAAAACGTCTGCAATGATTGCTTCGATTGCTGCAGAAGGACAACCAACCA
The DNA here is from genome assembly GCF_054112845.1 of Acinetobacter sp. NigerLNRRAM0016. Lineage (NCBI taxonomy): Bacteria > Pseudomonadati > Pseudomonadota > Gammaproteobacteria > Moraxellales > Moraxellaceae > Acinetobacter > Acinetobacter sp. NigerLNRRAM0016. The sequence goes on along the minus strand of NZ_JBSYVT010000023.1, from coordinate 29,403 downwards.
AGTCGGCACCATTTGGACATGCTTTAAATGCACTAGCGAAAGAGCGTGATGATATTGTTGGATTATCAGCAGATCTATCCAAATATACAGATCTACATATTTTCGCGAATCAAAATCCAGACAAGTTCTTTCAAATGGGTATGGCAGAACAACTCCTGATGAGTGCTGCTGCTGGATTAGCTCGCGAAGGCTTTGTTCCTTTTGCCACAACTTATGCTGTATTTGCTTCACGTCGAGCTTACGATTTTATTTGTATGGCGATTGCCGAAGATAATCTGAATGTGAAAATTGTAGCAGCCCTTCCTGGTTTAACTACAGGATATGGACCAAGTCACCAAGCAACAGAAGATATTGCCATTTTCCGTGGAATGCCAAATCTAATGATCATTGATCCATGTGATGCCTTGGAAATTGAACAGGCTATTCCACAGATTGCTGCTCATCAAGGTCCTGTTTATATGCGCTTGTTGCGTGGTCAAGTTCCATTGGTACTGGATAAATATAACTACCAATTTAAATTAGGTAAAGCCCAAGTCATTAAACCTGGTAAAGACCTGTTGATTATTTCTACAGGACTGCTGACTATGCGCGCGCTTGAGGCCGCTGAAGAACTTGAAAAAGAAGGAATTGAGGTTTCAGTTCTACATGTTCCAACCATCAAGCCTCTTGATGAAGAAACGATTTTAGCAGAAGTTGCAAAAGGAGGACGGCCTGTACTTACTGCTGAAAATCATTCTATGGTTGGAGGCTTAGGTGAAGCAGTTGGAACCTTACTATTAAGAAATGGGCAACATCCACGTTTTGATATGATTGGTTTACCTGATGCATTTTTAGATGCGGGAGCATTACCAACATTACATGATCGTTATGGTATTTCTACAGAAGCAGTTAAAGAGAAAATTAAAAATCACTTAACCTAAGAGAGTCCAACTCTGTTAGTGAATTGAGCATGGTGTATGACAGGAGTCCCGCCATGCTGCAATTTTATCAAATCACTTTTACTCCATTTAATCATTCAAAATAGCTTATTCAATTAGCTGTTTAGGGAAACTTATATTTAAAATTTGCAGGGATTGTGCAATGAAAAAAAGTAATTTTTTATGTCTTATTGGTGTACTTATTGGAACAAATACGGCTTGTTTTGCTGAGAACTTATTTGATGTGAATCGGACAAATTTAACAGGGGACTGGGAGGGTGAACGAACAGCTTTAGCAGATAAAGGAATCAAATTTGATGCTAGTTCCAATCTCGATATTGCTTACTTGGCAGATGGTGGATATGCCCCACGACAAGGCCCAACATATGTTAGCCAGTTTTCACTCGGTTCAACTTTGGATTTAGAAAAATTGATAAATGTGGAAGGGGTCAGTGTCCGAGCTTTAATTATGGCAAGACAAGGGCAGAGTGTATCAGTAGAACAAATTTCCGATCCACAAGCACCACAATTGGCCAACGTACAGGCAAATTATGGTCGAGGTAATACGGGTACAAGGCTTGCAGAACTATCGATCGAAAAAAAAATTAGTAACACAGCTACTAGTATCCGAGTTGGTCGTTTTGCTATGGGAACCTATTTCAATGTGATGTCCTGTGACTTTCAAAATAATTCTTTTTGCGGTGCACAAATGGGGAAATGGCAAGGCAGTAAATGGATTAATGCACCTGTAAGCCAATGGGCTGTAATGTCTAAATATAGTTTTAACCCTGAGACCTTTATACAATTTGGTGTATTCGAATATAACCCAAAAAACTTGGAAGAAAGTGAAGGATGGAATTTGGATACAAAGGATGCCGATGGCGTCAATGTTCCTGTCGAATTTGTGTGGCAGCCCAAACAGGCAATTAATAACTTAGCTGGAACTTATCGTTTAGGGTTATTTTATAATACGGCTGACGATCTCAACAACCAGAAAGATATTGTCACTGGTGAATCTGAAGATAGAAGTTACGGTTTCTGGGGAGTTATTGAACAACAATTAACCCAAAAAGACTCAACTCATCAGGGGCTGTATGCTTTTATGAACTTCAGCTTTCATGATCAAACTACTAACAAAGTTGAAAATATGCAACAAATGGGTTTGAAGTATGTAGGACTTTTAAATCATTATCCCAATGATATTGTAGGTTTTGCTGTGAATAGAGTTGATGTTAGTGATCGTTACAGCCAAACACGCCAAGCGATTAACAAAGATGCTGAATATAATATTGAGTTGAACTATTCATATTTCCCAAGGAAATGGTTGATGCTTAGACCTAATTTTCAATATGTAATCAATTCTGGAGCAACGAACTATGTTGATAATGCTCTTGTGTTGGGTTTAAGTTCGAAGATCATTTTTTAAATTTAATTAATTATGATAGAGACTGTTCTTATTTTATTAGAACAGTTTTTATGATTACAAAATTATTTTCTAATGGCATTCAAAACAACAGAAATTCGAAGTTATGATTAGGTGTATCGGATTTAACATAATCTCTATTATTCAAAATTCAACACAAACAAACACATAGGTTTTTTGTTGACATTAGTCAACAAAAAACCTAGTATTAAGTAAATTTAATATGGTTTTTTTATGAAAAAACATCCCAATAAGCATATACGAGAAGCTATTGAATATGCGGTTGAAAATGGATGGGATGTTGTTGAAACAGGAAAGTCTGGGCATGCATTCTGTAGATTAAAATGTATTTCAGGGCATGCAGAGCATCAGATGAGTATTTGGAGTACGCCGAAGGATCCAGAAACACATGCAAAACAAATTCTTCGAAAGGTTAAGCAATGTAATGGAGATGAACAATGAGTATTTACCATTTCACTATTGTTGTGCGTGATGCTAGTTCAAATCTTGCCGATTTAGAAGATCAATTCTTTGAAGTTGGTTGTGACGATGCATTACTGTGCGAATACAATGGTACGATTTATCTAGAATTTGATCGTGAGGCAGACAGTGCCCTACAAGCTGTTCGTTCAGCTTTAGATTCTATAAGAAGCCTTGGCTTTAAAGATTTGATTGTCGAAGAACAAGGGTTCTCAACGCTATCAGAAATGGCTGAACGTACAGGTATATCACGTCAAGCCTTGTCCCTATATGCTCAGAACAAGCGAGGTAATGGGAATTTTCCTAAGCCGATGTACGGTTTAGCATCTAAATCAGCTATGTACTTATGGTCAGAAGTTGCCACTTGGCTATTTCAGCAAGGTAAACTGGATAAAGCTCAATACGAAGTTGCAACGGTAAATCTCTAATTAATTAAGTTCCTTTAAACATAATGCACGTTATACGCAACAACACTGTTAGAACCCATTTAAAGTGTCTATATTCTCACCAATAAAAATGTCTAGTTTATGATGGTTTTCACCATCATGGGCTGGATATGAATCGAGATGCTGATCACTATGTCTGACAAGGAAATATAATGTCTTGCAAGACCGACAATCGTTTAAGTTCTTTATCCGACATAGACACCAACATATCAAACCGTCCGCTAAGAAAATTGCAAAAGCGCATATTCTAAAAGCGGACATTTTTACTTTGGAGAAACCGGACATTTCTACTTTGGGCTTACATTTTGATTTCGTATAATAGAGATTATGTTAAATTGAGTACTTAGCGTTATCTAGTCATCTCAATATATTATAAGTCACTCGTGAAAATTTCAGTTGTGTAATACCCTGTAATTTAAGGATATAACTATACAGTTTTAAGGTCTTATTCAAATCAAAATTAAATAGATTCTACGAATAGTTCCCCCAATTATTGACACATCTAACCATCTTTTGATGAATCACTTCATAAGCTAATGGGAAACACTAACCATTGGAAGCACAACAGCTCTTTGAGCTAGACCATACTTCGATATATTCATCGATATCCGACTTCGGCTTGTCATAAATCATTTTCATGCAGAAATATAAAAATAAGTACGGCTATTCAATTACATACACTATTCCTTGAGTTTATTTTAGGATTTTTGCAAACCTTCTAGCAACAACTTATTCATTTCAAGATTAAACCAACATAAGTCTATGTTTTAAAATAATTAAATAATATTTTTTTCAAACTTACACTCTGCAACTAAGGTCGAACTTCTCGATTTTTTGTTGACATGACTAAAAAACAAAATATATTAATAATGATACGATATGTATCATTATACCAAAATACTTTAAATAGGATGTTTAAAATGATAGGGCTAATCGGAATAGTCTTGTCCCTAATATTGCTGATGTATTTAGCATATAAGGGCTTCAGCGTTATTGTTCTTGCACCAATACTTGCATTATTTGCAGTTGCATGGAGTGGGCTCAGCAATGAGGTACTTGGGTTTTATTCTCAAGTTTTCATGACAGGTCTAGGTGGTTACATCATCAAATATTTTCCACTCTTTTTATTAGGAGCTGTGTTTGGGAAATTAATGGATGACTCAGGTTCAGCTCGAACTATCGCCAATTTTTTTGTAGAAAAATTGGGACATAAAAGAGCGATGCTTTCTATCGTGCTTTCATGTTCGATTTTAACTTACGGTGGGGTTTCGTTATTTGTTGTTGGTTTTGCTGTATTCCCAATTGCATCTGCACTCTTTAAAGAACTTGGGATTCCGAAGCGTCTAATTCCTGCAGCAATTATGTTAGGTGCTCTTACTTTTACCATGACGGCATTACCTGGCACACCTGCTATTCAAAATGCTATTCCAATGCCATTTTTTAATACAGACCTATACGCGTCACCTGGCTTAGGAATACTGGCATCCATTTTTATTCTAGTTACAGGAATGTGGTGGTTAAACAAGCGTATTGCTAAAGCACATTTACAGAATGAAGGTTATGGCAATCACTTTGAATCACACCAACGTGAAAGTGGATTAACCTCATCATCTCCAAGTTTACTGATTGCTTTTGCACCAATCCTAGTAGTTATAATTTCCAACTTACTGTTAACTAAAGTGATTTTACCTTCTCTGGATACGGCATATCTTTCTACTGATCAATTTGGAAATACTTCATTAAGTTCAGTCATTGGGCTATGGGCGATTATCTGTGCATTGGTCTTAGCTTGCTTAAGCATCATCGTTCTAAATTGGAAGGCCTTTGTTGATATCAAAGATTCAATTCAGCAAGGGGTGTCATCTTCATTCTTACCTATTTTTAATACGGCTTCTGAGGTGGGTTATGGCTCAGTCATCGCTTCATTGGCAGGTTTTATTATTCTGCGTGATTTTCTAATCGGTATTGCGCCAAGTAATCCACTAATTTCTGAAGCTATTGTTATCAATGTATTAGCAGGGATTACAGGCTCAGCTTCAGGTGGTCTTAGTATTGCCCTAAAAACAATGGGTGAAACCTATAAAAGTTTGGCACTAGAGCATGGGATTTCATTAGAACTCATGCACAGAGTCGCATCAATGGCCTCTGGCGCACTTGACTCACTTCCACACAATGGTGCCGTAATTACTATCATCACCTTATGTGGATTAACTCATAAACAATCTTACTACGACATGTTCATTGTCGCTGTTGTTATACCGCTGATTGCATTAAGTGGTGTCATTACCCTCGGTACAATATTTGGATCATTCTAGAAAATTCAATACCTTAACCCTATATGGTGAATTAAAAATGTCTCATACGATAAACCTTCCTCGAATTATGCAGGTTGGAAAAAATGCTCGAAGCCAGCTTCCTGCAATATTAAATAGCTTAGGAGCAAAAAAGCCTTTGATCATCACTGACAAAATGATGGTTACATTAGGTTATATCAATGAAATCCAGAACATACTCAAAACAGCAAATATTGAAAGCGACTATTTTGACGAGACTATTCCTGAGCCAACTTCTGCTTCAATCGAAGCAGGTGTAAATCATATTAGATCTCATCAATATGACTCCATCATTGCTGTAGGTGGCGGAAGCCCAATCGACAGTGCCAAAGCCATTAGTATTTTGGGCATGTTTGGTGGAGAAATTCGTGATTATAAATTTCCCCGACAAGTGAATGAGACTGGATTGCCTATTATTGCTGTTCCAACAACAGCAGGTACAGGTTCAGAATGTACTCGATTTACGATCATTACTGATGATAAAACCAGTGAAAAAATGCTGTGCGCAGGGTTAGGTTTTTTACCTGTGGCTGCAATCGTAGACTATGAGTTAACGATGTCAATGCCTGCCCGTACAACGGCTGATACTGGAATTGACGCACTCACGCATGCAATTGAAGCTTATGTTAGCAAAAAGGCAAGTCCATATAGTGATTCCCAAGCGATTGCAGCAATGAAGCTCATTGGTCCAAATCTACAGACCGTTTTTCACGAACCAAATAATGAATCTGCACGTGAAAAAATGATGCTCGGATCTACATTTGCAGGTATCGCATTTTCCAATGCCTCTGTTGCTTTAGTACATGGTATGAGTCGACCGATTGGTGCTTTTTTCCATGTTCCGCATGGATTATCTAATGCAATGTTACTACCGATGATTACTGAGTTTTCAATACACGCTGCACCAGAACGTTATGCAGACTGTGCTAAAGCAATGGGTGTTGCCCATATGGATGACTCTGACAATGTTGCAAATCAGAAACTTATCCAAGCATTAATCGAAATAAATAGAGACCTCAAAGTTCCAACATTAGCTGAATTTGGAGCTGATAAACAATTTTTCGATGAAATTGTCGAAACAATGGCTGAACAAGCACTCGCATCTGGTTCACCTTCCAACAACCCTGTCGTTCCTACAGTCACCGAAATAGTTTCACTATATAAGCAACTCTGGTAAGGCATATTTAATTCATTTTTCCACATCAAGAGGATAGATCCACATGGAATTAATCGGGCATTTTATTAATGGGACTCTGAATACCCAACATGCAAGAACTCAACCTGTTTACAATCCATCAACAGGTAAGCAAAGCAAGGAAGTAGCGCTTGCAACCAAAGCAACAGTTGAAGAAGCAATTGCCGCAGCTGAAGCAGCATTTCCTGAATGGCGAAATACTCCAGTGATTAAACGTGCACGTGTCATGTTTAAATTCAAAGAACTGCTGGAAAAAAATGCTGAAAAAATTTGCCAACTTATTGGTGAAGAACATGGAAAAATCATGCATGACGCTGCTGGCGAATTACAGCGTGGTATCGAAAACGTCGAGTATGCTTGTAGTGCACCTGAATTCTTAAAAGGCGAATTTAGTAAAAATGTTGGCCCATCTATTGATTCTTGGAGCGAATTCCAGCCATTAGGTGTAGTCGCTGGAATTACTCCATTTAACTTTCCAGCGATGGTTCCACTTTGGATGTTCCCTATGGCTATTGTCTGTGGAAATACCTTTATTTTGAAACCTTCTGAGCGTGACCCATCATCTACTTTGTTTATTGCGCAGTTGATGAAGGAAGCTGGATTACCAGATGGTGTACTCAATGTGGTAAATGGTGATAAAGAAGCTGTTGATACTTTACTTTTAGATACTCGTGTACAGGCTGTGAGTTTTGTCGGATCTACAGCGATTGCTGAGTATATTTATAAAACTGCTACAGCATCAGGAAAACGCTGCCAAGCCCTTGGTGGTGCAAAAAATCACGCAATTGTGATGCCTGATGCAGATTTGGATAATGTAGTTAGCTCTTTACTTGGCGCTGCGTTTGGTTCTTCTGGCGAACGCTGTATGGCACTTTCGGTTGCTGTGGCGGTAGGCGATGAAATTGCAGACCAAATGATAACTAAGCTTTCTGAAGCGATGAGTTCACTCAAATATGGTCCTTATTTGGATAAAAATAACGATTTTGGACCAGTCATTACAGCTCAACATAAAGCTAAAGTTGTAGGTTATATTAATAGTGCTGAAGAACAAGGTGCGAACATTGTGGTTGATGGTCGCGATGCTGCTCCAGTTGGTTATGAAAATGGTTTCTACGTTGGTGCCACACTCATTGATCAAGTCACTGCTGACATGACCAGTTATAAAGAAGAAATTTTTGGACCTGTATTACAAGTGATTCGTGTAAGTACAATGCAAGAAGCTATGAGCCTTATTGATAATCATGAATATGGTAATGGTACTTGTATTTATACACGTGACGGTGAAGCAGCCCGCTATTTCAGTGATAACATTAAAGTTGGTATGGTCGGAGTTAATATTCCGCTTCCTGTACCTGTTGCTTATCATAGTTTTGGTGGTTGGAAACGTTCATTATTTGGTGACTTATATGCGTATGGTCCAGATGGTGCCCGTTTCTATACTCGACGCAAAACCATTACTCAACGTTGGCCAAGTGCGAATGTTAGAGAAGGCGCACAATTTTCTATGCCGACTTTAAACTAAGATTAGCAAGCAAGATAAGGGGGAAGCTGTTATAGCTTCCCTTTTTTATTTAGTATCAATCAGATGACTCAGGTCGTTGGCAGCTTGACGCAATAGTGGTTCAAAAGCCAAAAGATCATCTAATGATTTACGTATGGTCGGTGCATGTACATATAAACATGCAACAATCTCTTCTTTTCTAAAGATTGGAACTGAACATGCCACCATACCTGAGATAAATTCTTCGTTATCTGTTCCAATTTGATTTGAATAAATTTGACTTAAATTTTCTTCAAGCAAGATTGGATTTGTAATGGTATTTTTAGTCATTTGCTCAATAGACAGATGTTCCAATATTTTTTTTCTACGTTGATCTGATTGAAAACTCAGTAGTAATTTCCCACTGGATGTACACCATAGTGGCACAGTTGAACCAATCGGTAGATAGACTTGTAAGGGCCAATTGGTCTGGATGCGGTCTGTGTATAGCATTTGATTGTTATGCAGTATAGCGATTCCACATGTTTCATTAATTTGCTCTGACAACTTTTGCAAAATCGCTAGTCTTTCTATTTTTAGGGGTTCTTGCTGCCATGCACTCATGAGCAAATCATAGGTTCGTTCTCCTACGATGTAACCTCCATAGGTATCTACCTTGATGAACTTTTCCTGCTCCAAGGTCTGTAAAAGTCGATGAATACTAGGTTTAGGAATATCCAATTCTACTGAGAGGTCTAAAGGGGTCGGAGGATGTTTGGCTGTTGAAATAGCCTCAATAATATCTAAAACTCGGGTTATTGATGAGCCTTTTCTATTCATTGTAAGTACTCGAAAGTCAAAGGTAGTTACCTGTGCAAAAAGAATAATATAATCTTTCAAATTATAAGTGATGTATAGGCTTCATCCTAATGATTGCTGAATGTTTTTAGCACCTTGGGTTTTACAAATTAAATTAGAGCAAACAATCATCTAATATTCTACAATAGTAGTTATGAATACAATCTCTAGAGCAAGATTCACATAATCCACAAGGGTATGATAGCTTTGCGAGATAGATTTTTCTAATTTTGATCCTACTTATTTAAAAGAAAACTCCGAGGATTAATTGCGAATAAACATTAGTATCTGCTTTACCCAACTGTAAGCCACCTTCAGATGAGCTCTTCTTCGGGTTAAAGAGACCAACTAATGGGCTGACAAAGTAGTGTTCTTTTATTAGCCATCTTGCATAGATATCCACTTCACTACCACTATAATCGTAAGCCGATTTATCCATAGTTTTGAAAGGCTTTGTTGCATAAAGCCTTTGACGGCAGAGTTTTCCTAAGTTGCTAAAATTTAGGTTACAACTTGGGTATGAGGTCTGCCTAATTCTGTAAATTTATTTAATACGGCTACGCGTGCATGGATCTCATTCACTTGGCTGTCAAAATTCCTAGCACTGAGTTTATCGCCTAATAACTTAATGCAATGCATCTTAGTTTCAACCAAACTTCGCCGATGATAGCTTGACCATTTTTTCCATAGTGTCCTGCCTAAACGTTTAACTGTTCGAAGTAATTCATTTCGCTCTAGCGAGCTGATCTTTGTATCTTTCCATGGTTTCGCATTTTTTCTAGGTGGAATCACCGCATGCGCTTGCCTATCTGCAATGACCTGACGGCATTTCTTGGTGTCATAAGCTCCATCGGTATAAACAGAGTCAATCTGCTCATCTTGTGGAATCTGATTAAGTAAATCACCAAGCACCTGTGAATCACTGACATTATTGGTTGTAAGCTGAACTGCTCGTATTTGTAGGGTTTTAGCATCTATACCAATATGAAGTTTACGCCATTGGCGACGATATTCAGGTCCATGTTTCTTGCGTTTCCATTCGCCCTCACCTAGAAACTTCATGCCTGTAGAGTCCATGAGTAGATGCAGCCCATCGCTACTTTTTTGGTAGCTGATTACAATATCAATATGCTTTTGTCTTCTACAAAGCGTGGTGTAATCTGGAGCTATCCAATTTAATCCGCAAAGTTTAATCAGACTTTGCACAAAACCTGTGACCATACGTAAAGAGAGTCTGAATAAAGATTTGATCATTAAACAGCATTGAATAGCGGTGTCAGAGTAAGTTTGATTTCGACCATGCTTGCCTTGTGATTGTGCATACCACTGGGTCTTTGGATCGAACCAAATGGCAATATTCCCACGATTAATGAGAGCTCGGTTATATGCGGGCCAATTGGTTGTGCGGTAGATTTTTTGTGTAGGCTTCTTCATTTGAAAATTATATTGCTGAAGAAGCCCTTAAGAACAGCTTTGTGCAACAAAGCCCAGTGAAAGTAATATTTTCTTTTACGAACTGGATGGCAATTCCTCGTTTGACCAGTTTATCTACTTCAGTGACTAAATCTTTTAAGCTTCGAGCAAAACGACCCATGGAATGTACAATCACCCTGTCCCCTTCCCGGACATAGTTCAACAGGCACTGTTGCAAATAACCACGAATGGTAAGCTGAAGACTGTTTTAGCTAAAGGTGCAGCATATGAATCCTTTCCATGGTCGGCATTTTCAGGGCGAAATCATTCTTTGGGCTATGCGCTGGTATTGTAAATATGGCATTAGCTATCGTGAACTGCAGGAAATGCTGGCCGAACGGGGTGTGAATGTTGATCACACGACTATTTACCGTTGGGTTCAACGTTATACGAATCTAAAAATGGGAGCCTATAGCTCCCATTTTTATTGTTAAACGTTGAATCCTATATGTTTTCCTGTTGGAAGCTCTACATCAATACGGAGCTTCCCACCCATTGCCTCAACATACTTTTTCATGGTTGAAATCTTAAGATCATTGCCACGATTTTCTATTGCTGAAAGCGATGGCTGTTTTATTCCCAAAGTTTCAGCAAGCTCTTTTTGAGAAATTTCGAGTTCTTCACGAATAAGATGAAGCTGATTTTCTAGCAGTAATTCATCTGCCATTTTTTGAATACGGGCTTGGCTCTCTGGAGAGCGGCTAGCTAACAATTCTTGCAGAGTCTTAGCCATTAGATTTATCTCCTAGGGTAGTGAGATGAAGTTGGTATTGTTCATCTGCAATATCCAGCATGTCTTTATAAAAACGCTTTTTACCGCCTTTATCAGCAATACATAGAACAATAGCCTGTCGTAAGGGATCAAATGCGAAGAAAGCTCTTAAGGGTCTGCCGCGATGTTGAACGCGCAGTTCTTTCATATTGGTAAATTTAGACTCATACACAGTATCTACTAAAGGGCGGCCTAAACTCGGCCCCTGCTGCTGTAGAACAACCAGGGCAGCTAGGACCTTCTCTTGAGTAGATTCATCTTGCTGTTCAAGCCACTGATTAAATAGATCTGTCGTAATGACTGTCCACATACCACAACCAAAATATAGATTATAATCTATATTTTAGAGGCATTATGCTTGTTTTGCAAATGAGAAATGATAGGTAATAAAAAACCCCGGCATCCTGCCGGGGTTTTTCATGTTTTCTCATGTGCTTTCAATATCCTCGGATCCCTATCGAATAACTTATAATTATTGTTTTATGTTATGAAACTTCCTGTTCCCGATGAGTTCATCATAGGAAAATTCCAGTATCGCGGATAGCCGCAAAGGGCCGAGTTTCATGTGCGCCAGAGCGTACAAAATAGCCTAAATTTTATCCACAGCAATTGGGGATATTTTTGGAACCTGGATCCGTATGAAATGGGCACTGATTGCCAAATTGATCATTTATTGATCAAATTTCTTGGCAAAATGTTACAGATTCGCTTAAAAACTCACCAACTTATTACAAAAGCCATTTTTTGTGCATTTTGTGATCATGGTGAAATTTTTAAGTTATTGATATTTAAATTAATATACAAGTGTACTTCGTATAACCGCCATTATGTTAAATGGATACCTAACTGATATCTATTTAACAAACATTCATTTTCAAAATGAATTAGTATTCGACACAAATCTTGCCGAAATGTTCTCCATTTTTTTGAAATTCAAAAGCTCTTTCTAGATCCTTAAATTTAAAAATATTGCTAATGATCGGATAGAAAGAGTAGTTTTCTAGAGCGTTAACAAATTGATTCTGTTGTTCTCTATTCCCTACGACTAACCCTTGAATATGTTGCTGTTTGATTACTATATTTGCTGTATTGATAGGAGCTTGTACACCACTTAATACGCCAATTAATGCAATATGACCACCTACTTTACAAGCAACTGTTGATTGTTCAAAAGTATTGGCTCCTCCAACTTCAACAACATGATCCACTCCTTTACCATTGGTTAATTCAAGGACTTTATTTCCCCATAGTGGTGTTTCTCGATAATTAATAACATGATCAGCCCCTAACTCTTTCAATCTAGCTATTTTTGCTTCAGATGATGATGTAGCAATTACGTTTGCACCCAACTCCTTCGCAATTTGTAAGGCAAAAAGCGAAACACCTCCTGTACCTAATACTAATACAGTCTCTCCCTTCTTGATCTGACCATTAATAACTAAAGCTCGCCACGCTGTTAGACCTGCTGTAGTTAATGTTGCTGCTTGTATATGTGAATAATTTTTAGGTGCTAATGTGAAGCTGCTAGCCGGTTTTACAACAACTTCTTGTGCAAAACCATCAATTCCATCACCTGGAACCGTTGAGAAATCACCAACTTCAGGAGATCCGTTTAGCCAAGTTGGGAAGAACGTAGAGATTACATGATCGCCAACGTTGAATTCAGTGACATCTGAACCTAATTCTTCAACGATTCCTGAACAATCAGCCATAGGAATGCGTCCATTTTGAGTTGGCATATGCCCAGAAACAACTCCTAAATCATGATAATTCAAGGATGTTGCATAGACTCTTACTTTAATATCATTTTTATTTATGACATTTGGCTCTTCAATATTGGTGAACTCTAACTTTGCCTGATTGTTTAAATTATTAATTCTAATTGCTTTCATTGATTAATTGCCTTCAATTAAAATTGGGAACATTGGATTGCCATTAATACTGTTTTCAGCAAGAACTTCTTCCTGCATCACATCCCAATGTTCAATAATCTTTCTATTCTCGATTCTGAAAATATCAACAGCAATCATATTTTTACCTTGCCAACCAGTATATTTTCCATGAACCATGACGTAGTCACCTACTTCAGAAGCTAAACTGGCTTGATAGGTTGGAGTTGGATCTGGACTCGTGATGAATGCGCGTAAAACGTCTAAACCATTCGGCATATTAGGGTTATGTTGAATCATATTTCCTTCCCAATATGCTTCGGCTTCATCTAAATCACGTTTATTAAAAACGATGTCTAAATAGCGTAATACGAGATCTTTATTCGTCATAACTACTCTCCATTTTGCAAAAGTTAGTTATACTACTTACACTATACTAAATATAGTACTTACAAAAATGTAAGTAATATGAGAGAGCTAAATTTATGGAATCGCTTACCGATAAAGTCCGCTATGGTGAACTAAAAACTGTTGATTGTCCTTCTAGAGAAGTCTTCAAACATGTAACAAGCTTATGGGCTGTTTTATGCTTAATTGCATTAAGAAGTAGCACATTAAGATTTAGTGAATTAAGGAGGAAAGTACCGGGTGTAAGTGAAAAAATGCTATCACATACGTTAAAGAATCTAGAGTTAGATGGTTTTATAAACCGTAAAGTTTATGATGTTGTTCCCCCACATGTGGAATATTCATTGACGCCACTGGGAAAAGAAATCGCTCAGCATGTGATTGAATTAGCTGATTGGATTGAACTCAATATTCCGAAGATTATGTCCTTTAGAAGAAGCTAATAACCAATACTCATAGTATTGAGTCGAAACTTACATTAGTGTAAGTACTTACATTTTGTAAGTGTTTTGTATAACCTAATGTTGTCTACTTTTAAAGTTATTAGATCAAGAAGGTAATACAATGAAAATCGCAATTACAGGCGCAACAGGACAACTTGGAAAACTCATTATTGAGGCACTGCTAAAAGAAATAGATGCTTCAGATATTATTGCTTTGGTTCGTGATGAAAATAAGGCTAAAGACCTTGAGAATAAAGGCATTGAGCTTCGACCTTTTGATTATGATCTACCAGAAACATTGGTTCCTGCTCTTAAAGGAGTAGATAAATTATTATTAATTTCGGCTAATGAAGTTGGTCGAAGAACACCACAGCATAAAGCTGTTGTTGATGCTGCTATTGAAGCGCAAGTTCCTTATATTGCATATACAAGTTTATTACGGGCAAATACGAACTTACTAGCTTTGGCAAAAGAACATCGGGAAACAGAAAGCTTAATTCAACAAAGTGGTTTACAGTACACACTTCTTCGCAACAATTGGTACAACGAAAATTATATATCTAATATTCAACAGGTTGCAGATCATGGCGTTTTGTATGGTAGTGCTTTAGATAGTAAAATTAGTTCAGCATCTCGGCAAGATTATGCTGAAGCTGCGGCTAAAGTTTTAACCTCAGAAGGTCATGAAGGTAAAATTTATGAGTTAGCTGGATCTAATTCTTTTACTTTATATGATTTAGCAGCATATGTAACTCAAGCTTCAGCTAAGTCAGTTGTCTATCAAAATATTAGTCCCGAAGACTATTTAGCTGCATTAGTTAGCTTGGGCTTACCTGATGGATTAGCTCAAGTTATTGTTGATGCCGATGTTCAAGCTTTAAATGGTACTCTATATAGTGATAGCAAAGATTTAGAAAATATCTTGGGACGTAAAACAACGTCAATCAAGGATCAAATAATTTCTATGTTCTAGTTTGCATTAAATGAGGAAAGCCTACTTAACTGATAGATTAAGCTTTCCTAAAATTAACATAATGCACGTTATGCGAAGTAAAAATGTTAGAACCCATTTAAAGTGTCTATATTCTCACCAATAAAAATGTCTGGTCTATGATCCACATCAACATCATGGACTGGATAAAACTTGAGATGCTGATCACTATGTCTGATAAGGAAATACAACGTCTTGCAGTCCTGCAAGATGTTCGAGATCAACGTATTACACAAGTCCGTGCTGCTGAAATTCTGAATCTTTCAGCCCGTCAAATTACCCGGTTATTGCAGAAGCTAAAGCAAGACGGTGTTTCAGGCCTGACACATGCCAGTCGTGGCCAACCTGGTCATCATCGTCATGATGAAGCCGTAAAGTCTGAATGCCTTGCCATTATTTCTGAACATCTGCTGGGCTTTGGTCCAACCTTGGCTCATGAGAAGCTCAGCAGCATATTCGGTCTGAATATTCCTGTAGAAACGGTTCGACGCTGGATGACAGCCAATGAACTCTGGATTCCGCGATCCAAACGCCTGAAACGTCCATATCAGCCTAGATATAACCGTGATTGCTTCGGTGAATTGATCCAGATCGATGGCTCATATCATGACTGGTTTGAAGGTCGAGCTGCCAAATGCTGCTTGCTGGTCTATATTGATGATGCCACTGGAAAGCTGCTGCATCTGCGCTTTTGTGAGGCTGAAACCACCTTTGACTATATGCTTTCGACCAGAGCCTACATTGAGCAATATGGCAAGCCATTGGCCTTTTATAGTGACAAACATTCGGTATTCAGAGTGAACCAGAAATCCAGTCAGGACAGCCAGATCACGCAATTTGGACGAATTCTCAGCGAGTTAAACATTGATATTATCTATGCCAACTCACCACAGGCCAAAGGGCGTGTGGAACGAGCGAATAGAACACTACAAGACCGTTTGATTAAGGAAATGCGTCTGGAAGGCATCAGTTCGATTGCGGAAGCAAATGCATGGTTACCTTGCTTTATTGAGCAGTTTAACCAGAAGTTCGCCAAGTGTGCGAGAAACTCAAAGGATTTGCATCGTCCCTTAATAGAGTCTGATGCTGAGCTGGATGATGTGTTTACCTGGCAGGAACCGCGTAAGGTCACGAGGAGTCTGACCATTACTTATGACAAATGTATTTATCTGCTTGAGCCAACAGCGCTGAATCATAAGCTCGTTGGGCAATACATTACTTTCATGGAATATCCAGATGGTACTGTGGCAATCATGCATGAAGGACAGAAGATCAACTACAGTATTTTTAACAAGTTGTCTGGATTACAGCAGAATGAAGTGGTTGAGAATAAAAGATTAGGCTCAGTTCTGGCCCATATTCAGCAACAACATGAAGAGTTGGAAAAACAGAATAAACGTACTCGTGCCAAGAAAAGTATGCCAAGTCGTAAAGCTCAGAAAGCTGTGATTGAACAAAGAAATTTAAATCCTGTTCTTGACTGTTGTAATTAAAAACAGGACATTTTAAATGGTTTATCGCATAGACATTTTAATTGGGGAATAACAACTTGATATTTATCATTAAATTTCAGTATATTAGATCAAGCCGTTGTGGGGCATAGGGTACCAGAGCGGCTTTTTATTGATTATTTATGTTCCACGCTTAAAATTCGAACAATGTTTCATGATTTTTATAAGTTAAACTAAATTTAGTTGCCAATCCCAATAAGCTATTCACTAACTTGTAAATATCGGTATACCGCCTGACGACTAATCCCAAAAGCTTTTCCTAATGCCATTTTTGATGGATACTTCCCTTCCCTCCATGCTTGTCGTAAAGCTTCAGCTTGGTCAGGCTTTAGTTTATGCACCCGACCTTTGTACTTCCCCTGAGCAGAGGCGAGTTTTATTCCTTCCTTTTGCCGCTCTAAAATGATCTCACGTTCGAACTGTGCAAAAGCACCCATCAATTGCAGCATCAAATTATCCATCGGGGTGGATTCGGCCGTAAAAGTAATATTTTCTTTTACAAACTGGATGGCAATCCCTCGTTTGACCAGTTTATCTACTTCAGTGACCAAATCTTTCAGGCTTCGCGCAAAACGATCCATGGAATGTACAATCACCCTGTCCCCTTCCGGCACTGTTGCAAATAGGCTGACATGATAAGCTAAATATCTTATTTATTTCGAGATACAGCAGATGAATCCCTTCCACGGTCGGCACTTTCAAGGTGAAATCATTCTTTGGGCTGTTCGTTGGTATTGTAAATATGGCATCAGCTATCGTGAACTTCAAGAAATGCTCGCTGAACGAGGCATAAATGTGGATCACAGTACAATTTATCGTTGGGTTCAGCGTTATGCTCCAGAAATGGAAAAACGGTTACGCTGGTATTGGCGTAATCCTACAGATTTACATTCATGGCATATGGATGAGACTTATATCAAAGTGAAGGGGCGATGGACTTACCTGTATCGTGCAGTTGATCAACGGGGTCATACGATTGACTTTTACCTTTCCGCTAGACGGAACAGTAAATCAGCCTATAGTTTTCTAGGAAAGATCTTCAATACGGTGAAAAAATGGCAAATTCCACGGGTCATCAATACAGATAAAGCAGCGACCTATGGCCATGCTTTATCACGGTTAAAGCGAGAAGGAAAATGTCCAGTAGATATTGAGCACAGGCAGATTAAGTATAAAAATAATGTCATTGAATGTGATCATGGTAAGTTAAAGCGGATCATCAGGGCCACATTAGGATTCAAATCTATGAAGACGGCTTATGCCACAATTAAAGGTATTGAAGTCATGCGTGCACTACGTAAAGGACAAGCATCGTCATTTTATTATGGTCAGCCTCAAGGTGAAGTGTGTCTAATCAACAGGGTTTTCGGTCTCTAAGCACTTTTAAAAAGGAACTTCATCGACTCAAATCTCTATTTGCAACAGTGCCTAATAAAGAGCTGTACGGAGTCGAGGCGATTTGTAGAATTTTACCGATCGCACCCTCAACCTATTACCGGACTCTAGATCTCTGCGATGAGAAGCATTGCTTCGCAAGGGAACATCGAGCAAAGCGAGATTTACATGACTTGCATCATGCTGAGGAGATTAAACGAATTTGGAAGGAAAGTTCAGGTCGATATGGTGTACGTAAAGTCTGGCAAAAACTGAAACGTGAAGGCTATATTATTGCACGCTGTACTGTTGCTCGATTAATGAAAAAGCTAGGTATACAAGGTGTTTGGTGAGGTAAGAACAAACAAACCACCCGTAGCCGAGATGACCAAAAACGAGCAGATGATTTAGTGAAACGTAATTTTAGTGCTGATCGACCTGACCAATTATGGGTCAGTGACTTTACGTATATTCAAACTCATTCAGGCTGGGTTTATACTGCATTTATTATTGATGTGTTCTCACGAGCAATTGTTGGATGGAAAGTATCTACACGGATGAATACAGATATGGTACTCGATGCACTTGAGCAAGCATTGCACGATCGAGGCATGCCAAAGAATGTGATTCATCATTCCGATAGAGGTGTTCAATATCTTTCTATTCGCTATACCAATCGTTTAGAAGCTGCAAATTTACGAGCATCAGTCGGTACAACTGGTGATTCATACGATAATGCTTTGGCTGAAACGGTGAATGGCTTATACAAAACAGAGGTGATTGAATATCTAAAAGCAGATTGGCAAGGTTTAGCGGATGTACAACTTGCGACACTAAATTGGGTAGATTGGTTCAATAAAGAGCGTGTACATAGTGCACTAGGTTATGTATCACCTTTTGATTTTGAAGCAATGTACTATGATAAGATTAACCCGTTAGGTCAGGTGGCCTAACTTAAATAAAAAACTCTCCGACAAACCCGGTACGGTTCAAATGCTTTCTTGCCTTACAGTGGAATTGATAAAATAAAATTCAAGAATTGAACTATATAAACTGGAATTTTTAAAGCGATCTTATTTAACTTCTATAAAAATGCCAATAGCGTCTAAAGGATATAGCACTACTGGCATCATATACTAAGGCTGTTATAGATTTTTAGCCTTCACAGTGATGACTATATAATTTTCTCCTTCTGCTTTTAATTCAAAGTCAACTTTGTCTCCTACGGTTAAACCACTTAATAAAACCGGGTCAGCGACTTTAAAGCCCATAGTCATTGCTGGCCATTTAATCGCAGGAATGGCTTCATGGTCGAGTGTTAAAATATTTTCTTTCGTATCAATAGCAGTAATCACGCCAACGGCTTGAGCCGTTGTAGCGGTAGAAGACTCCTTATTCATCTGCTCCATAGGTGCGTCTGCTTTCTTCTGCTCTGATGCTTCATTTTTACTACATGCGCTTAATGCAGCAATAGTGGTAACAAGAGCAATAATTTTTATAAACTTCAACATAATAAAACCTCTTTAGACGAAATAATAAAACTATCAATTCTTTGATAGTTTTCTTTTGATTAAAAGCTGATATGCCGCAGGGATAACAAACATAGATAAGAGAGGGGCTGAAATCATGCCCCCAACCATAGGTAAAGCAATACGACTCATTAATTCAGAACCTGTTCCAGTCCCCAACAGAATAGGGATTAACCCCGCCAAAATGACAGCGACTGTCATTGCTTTAGGGCGAACACGTAGCACGGCCCCTGTATGAATTGCCTCATTGAGTTGTTGCTCTGTTAAGGATGCCGTTGAAGAAGATAGGCTTTGCTGTGCATGCTCAATTGCTTGCTTTAAATAGAACAACATGACTACACCAAACTCTGCGGCAACACCAGCAAGTGCAATAAAACCAACAGCAATCGCAACCGAAAAGTGATAATCACTCAAGTACATAGCCCAAATACCACCAATCAACGCAAAAGGTAGTGTTGCCATAATCAGAACAGCATCTTGTACTTGCCTAAAAATCAAATAGAGCAATAGAAAAATGATCATCAAAGTAATTGGAATAACAACTTTTAAGCGAGCATTCGCACGCTCCATGAACTCAAACTGTCCTGAATAGCTAATGCTCATGGCAGAAGAACGTTTTACTTTTTGGTCTATGGCCTGCTTCAAATCTTGTACAACCGAAGCTAAGTCACGTCCTTGTACATCGACATAGACCCAACCACTTGGACGGGCATTCTCACTTTTAAGCATTGGCGGCCCATCTGTAATTTGAATATTAGCAACACTACTCAAGACTATTTGTTGACCAGATTCTGTTAGAATCGGTAAATTTCTTAAGGCTTCCAGTGAATCTCGAATCTCTCGTGGGTAACGTACATTAATGGGATACCGTGCCAAGCCTTCAACAGTTTCTCCAATATTTTCCCCGCCAATCGCTGATGAGACGATTTGCTGTACATCTTTAATATTGAGACCATATCGCGCAGCCTGCATACGGTTAATATCGACATCAACATATCGACCACCTGTGAGCCGTTCAGCTAAAGCTGAACTAACACCGGGCACCTGTTTAGCCACTTGTTCAATTTGCTGTGCTACCCGATCAATATCTTGCAGATCATTTGCTGAAATCTTAATCCCGATTGGACTTTTCACCCCAGTTGCCAACATATCAATCCGGTTACGGATAGGTGGCACCCAAATGTTTGTTAAACCCGGTACTTGGACTGCCTTATCTAGTTCTTTTATCAATTTGTCAGGTGTCATACCTGAACGCCATTCAGACCGTGGTTTGAACTGAATCGTGGTTTCAAACATTTCTAATGGTGCAGAATCTGTGGCTGACTCAGCGCGACCAGCTTTACCGAATACTGTTGCAACTTCAGGAACGGTTTTAATCATTCGATCAGTCTGTTGGAGTAGCTCAGAAGCTTTTGCTGCGGACAATCCCGGTAAAGCTGAAGGCATATACAGTAAATCACCTTCATCCATATTGGGTAGAAACTCCCCACCTAAGCGTGTTAAAGGGAAAAGACTAATAAGGAAAATTAGCAATGCACCAAGTAAAATTGTCTTTGGATGAGCTAAAACCTTATCCAACATAGGGCTGTATATTTTGATCAGAAAACGGTTCAGTGGATTACGCTGTTCAGAAGGTAATTTCCCTCGAATCCAATAACCCATTAAAACAGGAATCAGGGTAATGGATAAACCAGCTGCCGCTGCCATGGCATAGGTTTTGGTAAACGCCAGAGGCGAGAACAAACGTCCTTCTTGTGCCTGTAAAGTAAAAATAGGAATAAAAGATAAGGTAATGATAAGTAAGCAAAAAAATAAAGCAGGACCAACTTCACTGGCGGAACGGGCAATAATATTCCAGCGTGCTTGAGTTTCTAATACTTGATTGGGATGTTCATGCTGCCAAGTCTCTATATGCTTATGTGCATTTTCAACCATCACAACCGCTGCATCAACCATAGCACCAATAGCAATGGCAATCCCCCCCAATGACATGATATTGGCATTTAGGCCCTGATAGTACATGACTAAGAAAGCCGACAAAATCCCAAGTGGTAAAGAAACAATAGCTACCATTGCTGATCGTAAATGCCAGAGGAAAAGTCCACAGACTAAAGCCACCACAATAAATTCTTCAATTAATTTATGACTGAGATTCTCGACTGCCCGATCAATCAGTTTACTGCGATCATATACAGGAACAACTTGCACTCCTTTAGGTAAACTTTGTTGCAATTCAGCCAGTTTTGCTTTCACAGCAGTAATCGTTTCACGTGCATTCTTACCGGCCCGTAAAATCACAACACCGCCAACAATTTCACCTTGTCCATTCAGCTCAGTGATACCACGACGCATTTCCGGTCCGAGTTGAATAGTTGCAACATCGCCTAAAGTAACAGGAATCCCAAAACTATTTGTTTTTATCGGGATCTGTCGAAAATCTTCTAATGTCTTTAAATAACCAGAAGCTCGTACCATATATTCAGTTTCAGCCATCTCCAGAACTGAACCACCGGTTTCTTGATTGGCCTTTTGAATCGCTTCAATGACATTGTTTTGAGTAACTCCTAAGGCGGCCATTTTACTTGGATCTAAAACAACCTGATATTGCTTCACCATTCCCCCAATCGTGGCAACTTCAGCCACATTGGGTAATGTCTTTAGTTCATACTTTAAAAACCAGTCTTGTATGCTTCTCAGTTGTGAAAGGTCATGTTGTCCTGTTGGATCAACTAACGCATATTCATAAACCCAGCCAACGCCTGTGGCATCTGGCCCTAATGAAGATTTCGCATTTGCAGGCATTTTTCCCTGAATCTGATTTAGATATTCCAATACACGCGAACGGGCCCAATAAAGATCGGTATGTTCATCAAAAATGACATATACAAATGAATCACCAAAAAAAGAATAACCACGAACAGTTTTAACACCAGGTACTGATAACATCGTTGTTGTTAAAGGGTACGTCACCTGATTTTCAACAATTTGTGGTGCCTGACCTGGGTAATTAGTTCTGACAATCACTTGCACATCAGATAAATCTGGTAAAGCATCAACCGGAGTATTTTTTACAGCCCAAACACCCCAAGCTGCCAGAATTAAAGCTGCCAATAAGACAAATACACGATTCAAAATTGAAAAACGAATAATACGGGCGATCATAATAGTTCTCCCGTTAGTTCTTCAAAGATGCCATAGACATCTTTGAAATGTCAGAAATGACATAAGAATTTCCAACTTTTGTAAAACTAAAGTTGACCTGGTCACCTTGCTGAATTCGGGTAAATGGTTGTACGGGCTGTTTAAAGCTCATGGTCATAGCACCCCAGCCCAACTCAGGAATAGCTTGGTGTGAAATGGTAATATCTTGATTTGTGACTTTTTCAACTTTACCAAGACCTTGATATGTTGACCTCTTAATCGTTTGAGATGATGCAATTGGTTGCCCAGTGTTGAGCTTATCCAATACGCCTTGCAAATTTGCTTCAGAATCAATCAGAAATTGTCCTGAAATCACTACTCTCTGACCAGCTTTCAACCCTTGTAGGACTGCAATTTTATTGCCATCACTTTGCCCTAACTGTACAACAACTGGTTCAAAACGCCCTTGCTCACGCCCTACAATGACAACATTCCGAGTACCTGTCCGTATAACAGCTTGCTCTGGTACAACCAAACTGCTTTGGGGATTATTTATTATATTGACAGAAGCAAACATCCCTGGCTTAAGTTGACCACTAGGATTTGGTAATTCAATCCGAACTTTAATAGTTCTTGATGTTGTATCTAAGGTAGGCAAAATGTCGATAACTTTGCCAGTTACTTTTTGAGAAAAAGCAGCAAAATTGGCTTCTACACTCATACCTCGTTTGATTCCAGCAATTTGTTTTTCAGGAACGGCTGCCTCTAGCCAAATCGGGTTGATACCTTTAATTGTGGCCAAGGTTTGTCCCATAGCCAAAGCCATACCATTGCGGACTTCTAGTGAATCAATAAATCCACTAATGGGAGCTTGCAAAGTTATATTAGATTGCACTCGACGAGTTCGCTCAACTTGATGAATCACATTTTGTGGTATTCCTAAAAGCTGCAAACGTTGACGGCTTGCTTGAATAAGGGAACGATCTCCAGTACGGAGCACAGCTAAAAATTCAGTTTGCTCTCCAGTCCATTCGGGTATTGAAATATCAGCTATAGGGCTTCCTTCGGTCACCATATCTCCAACAGCATGCCCATACACTCGCTGAACAAAGCCACTTGCTCTAGTTTGTAAAATAGCTGTTTGCCGTTCATTTGCTTGTAATATGCCATTAGTAAACATGGCATTTCCAATTACAGCCTGTTCAACAGTGCCGTAACGGATGGCTAAATTTTGTTGAAGAGTTGGATCTATTTTGACTGTAGGACGACTTTCATCCGTCATCGTAGTATTTTCGTCTGCATATTTAGGTACCAGTTGCATGTCCATAAATGGAGACTTGCCTGGCTTATCAAAATGCTGTCCTGGTTTCATTGGATCGTACCAATAAAGCACTTTAGCATCCTGCTTCTGGCTTACCGATGCCGATTGAGAACCCTCTTCCTGATGAGCAAACCAATATCCGGCACCGCCACCTACGACAAGACTAATTGTGGCAACTCCCATGACAGTCATTGCCAATTTATTTCTTAACATTATGGCTGCTCCTCAGCATGGTTTAAGGTCGGCTCTTCAAAGGCAAAATAAAGTTGGGCTTTAGTCACAGCCTGTTGTTGTTGGAGATCAATGAGACGCAAACGTTGTTCTAAAAGAGATTGTCGGGCAGTAATAACATCAGACAAATTGCTTTTACCAGCTTGGTAGCTTGCCAACTGTAAACCCACTTTTTGTTTAGCGAGTGGAATACTTATTTGCATTGCACGTCTAATTTGCTGATCAAGCGCATCGAGATCGGATAGCCCGTCATCTAACTTCGTGAGATGTTCACGGTATTGGGCTTCTTGATCCGCAGTAATCCTGTTTTGCTCGTCTAGGGCTGCCTGAATGAGGGGACCACTACGTTTTTTTGAAAATACAGGAAGCTCAGTTGTCAGTTGTACACCGATCATATCGCCAAACTCTGGGGCACGATGCAGGTATGCAAGCTCAATACCCCAATCAGGTTTTTGTAAAGCCTGAGCTTGTTTCAATTTTGCTTCAGCAGTTAGCTTTTCAGCCTGAAAAGCTTTTAATTCAGGATGCTGATGCAAGTTATGATACAGCTTTGATGTATCAAGATGGATGGATGGAGCTTGGTCAGGTAAGGTTTCAATTTGAGAGGGATTTCCAGTTTGCTCTACACTGACCAACCGATGTAATTCTAGTTTGGCTTTATTTAAATCACGAAGTAAATCATCCTTCCGGTCAAGTAATACAGTGGCTTCTTGTTTTGGATCAAGTGCATCAGCAACAATTGTCCGACCGGATGTGACCTGTGTCTGTGTGATTTGAGAAAGTAATCGATTTTCTGAAAACAGTTCATCATATAGCGCCAATTTACGCTCAAGATAAAAGCGTTTAAGCCAAGCAGATGCGACTTTCTGACGTAACTCAATACGTAGAATCTCAGTTTGAGCAGTAGCTGAACCCAATTCAGCTTTTGCTAACTCGACCTCGGCTTGTCTTTTGGCGCGGTTTGGAAAATCTTGCATAACACCAATTTTATGCATGGTCATGCCATCTTGTGTGACTGACCATGACGCATCACCAGATATAGGATAATTCTCCAAACCGAAAAATAATTTAGGGTTGGGTAAAATGCCAGAAGCTGAAACTACATTCTCAGCCCCTTCAATTCGAGCACTATTTGCTCTAAGGGTAGGTGCATATTGCTCCGCAAGTTTTAAGGCTGTATCCAAAGTTAGTGGTTCGGCATAAGCATGACCATAACTCAAGAGAAAGCAAACTGCGGTTATTGACCATCCACCCCATTTTAGGGACAGCTTTTCTTTATTAAAGTTCATATTTTTAGCTCTAAAATGATGTACACGCGCACGTGCAGAACATCCATAGAAAACTCTATGAATGATGATTAGTCATCAAATTAATTAGAGCGTGGGGGTTTCCATAAATTGGAAGGATCAGATGAGGTGAAATTTTGATTTAATGGAGAAAAAGCAGACTGTTCCACAGGGGAAGAAACCATAGATTGCAAAACACCTAGTGCTGTAGATGTATATGCAATTTTAGAAAATGACATAATACAATCTTGCTTAGACATACATGATGGATCATGTAATTGCTTCTTAATCTGTACTTCAGCTTTCATACAATCCATGTGCATAGCACTTGCTTTTTCATGATCTTCAGAATTCATCATTTGCATGGATTGCATATCTTGAGATGACATTAAACATGGACTATGTACAGATGAAGCTACTGCTGCCGATCCTACGATGAGGATAGCAAATGATAAAAACAGCGAAAGGCATGTTTTTAACCAGTGCATAATGTCATGACCAAAATTTAAGCTTTTTTAGTTTTACAGATTTAGAAAAAATTAGCAATTTTATTCATTAAAATAGCAGCCTTAAGGCTGCTATTTTAATATCGAGACAAATTAAAAAACTAATTCAATACCTGCACCATATAGCCATCCCTTTTCAGAATCTGTTGCTTCTTGAAAAGGAGTTGATTTTTTTCCTTTCTCATATTGATAGGCTATATCAACAAATGGTCTGATACGTTTGGTAATCTCATAACGAGTTTTAATACCTGTCTTCAATTCTGACAATCCCGTCTTTGATGCAAAGTCAGAATTATCATTAAACACAACATCTGCTTCAATATATGGCTGAGTAATCAACTTTTGAGTGAGTAATAAATCACGGTCGAAATCAAAACTAGCTCCCCAGAAGTTGTCTTTTCCACCATAAAGGTAAGCTTTGGTCTCAAAGAAATAAGGAGCAAGACCTAATATACCAACAACACCATCGACTCGATCGCTGTTCTTGTTATTTTTATCCTCGCTGTATCTTAGACCAGCTTGTACATCCCAAAATGGTGCTACATTACGGCTATAAAGTGCAGACACATCATAATTGGGATCATTACTCTCTGCTTTATTCAGATTGGCTTCAACAAATACTCGATTCTCATCTGTTCCAATCAATGTTTCGAAACTAGAACCTAAACTACCCTTACCATCGTTATCAATTACCCACTCATTGGAAAATTTAGTTGTTTGGTAAATCTGTCCACCATGCTCGTTCAGATGTTTATCATGATTTTGGCTAAGAGCTAATTTGCCTTTTGAAGTATTTTGAGCAGCATTACGTTCAACATAGCCTAATCCTCCAGCTTCTTTTAAAAGCACATTCATACTTGACGTACTCTTATTTAGATTTTCAGTCGAATTATCATTAGCAAATGCCATACCTGCTAAACCAATTAAAGCAACTGATAAAAGTGTTTTTGAAAAAAGTTTTTTAGTGGTTTGCATGTTGATTCACTCCCTTATCATTTGCATGGGGTTGGGCAACGATACTTTTTGAATCAACATCATTGCTATCTACATTTGCCACAATGAGTTTGTTCATCATTCCAGCTGCCATGTGATATAACAAATGGCAGTGGATAGCCCATTCACCTAATTCATCAGCAGTAAGTAAAGTTGTAACTGTTTTCCCTGGTGGCACAATGATCGTGTGTTTATTTGGCATATTACTTGGATCTTGACCATTTTCAAGCTGCATAAACATACCGTGCAAGTGCATTGGGTGAGCCATCATACTGTCATTCACAAATTTCAAGCGTATACGTTCCCCATATTTCACTTTGAATGGTTCTGTTTCATTAAACTTCTTACCATTAATTGTCCAAATGTAGCGCTCCATATTCCCACCAAGACGGATTTCCATTTCACGTTCAGGGGCACGAGTGTCTTTTTGAGGATCTAACGATTGCAAATCACTATATTGCAATGCTTTATTACCTTCAGGTGTTGAAGCATTTGCCCATCCAAATACGGTATTATCATTCTTGTCTGAAGCCGCCTTGACAGTAGCGCTATTCATCGGCATATCATGATCCATACCTTTCATAGAAGACATATCGTGATTCATGCCTTTCATAGAAGACATATCATGATCCATACCTTTCATAGAAGACATATCGTGATTCATGCCTTTCATAGAAGACATATCATGATCCATACCTTTCATAGAAGACATATCGTGATTCATGTCTTTCATAGATGACATGTCATGGCTCATCCCCATATCTTCCATAGTTAATAAAGCACGAGGGCGAGATTTAGGCATCTCAATTTGTTTGACTGCTGGGCTGCTTTCTTCATGTAATGTTCCCACTGAAAAACCGGTACGATCAATAGATTCAGCTTCAATTTGGTAATGTGCTTGTTTTGGTTCCACAATGACATCATAGGTTTCAGCAGTACCAATACGGAACTCATCTACAGGAACCGGCTTTACAGGTTGACCATCAGCACTGACTACAGTCATTTTTAGGTTTGGAATGCGTACATCAAAGAATGACATAGCGGAAGCATTAATAAAACGAAGGCGAACTTTTTCACCAGCTTTGAAGTTACCGGTCCAGTTTTGCTGAGGTGTCTTGCCATTCATTAAAAATGTATAACCAGTCACATCGGACATATCTGTTTTCAGCATTCGCATCTGATTCCACATAGAACGGTCTTGCCAAGTCGCTTTTAGCCCATCACGTTTAACTTGTTTTAATACATCGAATACTGTTTCGCGGCGGTTCTGATAGTAGTCTGCTTCTTTTTTAATATTTTTCATAATTTGATCACTTGTCGAATTATGAAAATCAGAAAGCAAAACCACATAATCTCTATCAGTTTTTTCAGCAGCTGTTAGTGGAGTTTTATCTTTAGGATAAATAACAAAAGCACCATATAAACCGTCTTGTTCTTGTCCTTTACTATGTGAATGATACCAATAAGTACCATTTTGGCGGACTTTAAACTTATATTCATAAGTTTTATTAGGGGCAATGCCATGAAATTTGTTAAATCCAGGTACACCATCCATAATTCCAGGTAATAATAAGCCATGCCAATGGATTGAAGAGTCCTGATTTTTTAACTTATTGTGAACACGGATAACGGCCTCATCACCTTCTTCAAATTCAAGAAGTGGTGCAACGAATTTACCATTTACAGTAATTCTCTCAACTGGTTTTCCTGTGATATTTACAGTTTGTTCAGCGATTGTTAAATCATATTCTTTAACTGCCGCCATTACCCAAGTTGATGAAAATAAACCAACTCCAATTAAGAGTATATGACTTAACTTTTTTGACATTCTATCTCACCTTTAGAAAGGTCAAGATTGAAGTAATAAAGCAAATATTTAGTATAAACTTTAATACTTCTTTCTCGCTATTTATAAAATTATTTATTGCTACTAGGCATATTCATCTTTGAATGATCCATTTTAGAATGGTCCATATTCATCATAGAATGATCCATTTTTGACATGTCAGATGAGTTAGGAGACTGATGTTGACTATGATCTTGCTGAGTCTTGTCATCTTTTTCCATTTTACAAGGTTTTGTACAAGGTTCCTGTGCTTTTACCGTTTTAGTGGCACTTGAGGTTGATACATCTTTTGCCCAAGATTGAGTACCAGCAATTAAAGTTCCAGCACACATTAAAATTGTTAGACTACGACGCACTACAGTTTTCATAAGTTTCTCTAAAAGTTAATTTCTTGCTACTACAATAAAGTGAAGCACTGAACATCTAAGTGACTTGAAAATGACATTTTTGTAATCTATCTCGATTAGATGTTTTATAACGTTATTATAGTTTTAATGAATGACTTAGGATTCGGAAATGAGAATACTATTAGTTGAAGATGAACAAAAAACTGGTGT
>NZ_JBSYVT010000022.1:0-60297 GCF_054112845.1 Acinetobacter sp. NigerLNRRAM0016 | reverse complement strand
CTTTTAAATTACATCTTTTATTAATATTTTCATATGGTTATTGTATTGCTATTGGTTTTTTTAATTGTTATTGAGAAAGATTATTAATAAGCTTAATATTTGCGAATAATTTTCTACGCTTCCATTTTTAAGATTTTATGAAAAAAAGTGCTCCCATTTGGTTTGTGCCAAGCAGTTTGGCATTGGCAATTTTATCTGTAATGCAACCCGCTCTTGCTGAAGACAGTGTCCTTCCAACCATTACGTTAACGGCAGAAAATCCACAACCCGATGGTGATGTGCCCACCACTACGCAAAGCTTAAAGTCGGAGCAGTCGTTATTTAAAACGGCAAAATCAGTTTCAGTGGTCACCAAAGAACAAATTGAAAAAAAACAAGCTATGAATTTGACCGATGCCATTCAAGGCGTGGCTGGGGTCATTTCAGCACCATTGGGTCGCCGTGGTGCAGATGATTTTATTATTCGCGGGCAATTGTCATCCGACGCAATTTATGTCGATGGTTTACGTCAGGCGCAAGCTTCGGATTCACCGAGTAATATTACAGGTCTAGAGCGGATTGAGGTGGTGAAAGGCCCAGATTCAATGGATTTTGGTCAAACCGCACCAGGTGGGATTGTGAATTTGGTGACCAAACGCCCTGTGCAGGATGATTTTAATCAGTTGGATTTGCGCTACGGCAGTCATAATTTGCGCCAAATTGGGGTGGATACCAACCATACTATTGAGGGTTCGGATAAAGCAGCATGGCGTTTAAATGCGAACTATTCAGATCAAGATGATGCAACGGATCATGTGTATTTTAAAAATTTCTATATCTCACCTTCGTATAATTTCGATTTGGGGGATCAGACGGATTTGTCGGTGATTGCGACTTATAACCATAAAGAATATGTTCGCCAACAGGGCTTGCCAGTCTATGGCAGTATTTTGCCCAATAGCAACGGGCAGGTGAACCGTCATTTATTTATTGGTGAGCCCAGTGCCGATCCCTATCTTTCTGACAGCATGCGTATTGGTTATAACCTGAAACATGTTTTTGAGGATGGTTGGACATTCAAACAGAATTTTGCCGTACAAAATTCTCGTTTAGATGGGCAAGGCGTGTTTATTAGTAAATCTACAGCGAGCAGTAGCACCATCACCCGTCAGGGGCGTGATCAGCATTATGATGATATAAATTTTAGTATTGATAATAATTTTGCCAAAACAGTCGAACTGGGCAATATGCAGCATCATATTATGCTGGGTTTAGATGGGATGCATGATACCCGTGATATCTGGAACTATAATTGTACGATCACTGCTTTAAATATTTATACACCGAGCTATACCAATCAAGATTGGTGTGCCAGCAAGACTTTGCGCAGTGACAGTGTCGAAACAACGTTAAAAACCATGGGGGTGTATTTTAAAGACCAAGTGGATGTGACGGATCGTTTGAATATCAACCTTGGCTTGCGTCATGACTGGGCATCCATCGATGCCAACAGTAATTATAACGACAATCAGAGCAGTAAAAGTAGTCAGGCATTTTCAGGCAGTATTGCAGGCTTATATACCTATAATGACTGGGTTTCACCCTATGTGAGCTATTCCACTTCATTTTTACCAGTAACCGATGTAGATGTAGATGGCAATGTATTTGACCCTGAAAAAGCCAAACAATATGAAGTCGGTTTTAAGTTTCAAACCTTGGATCAGCGCTTACAAGCCAGTCTGGCATGGTTTGATTTGACCCGTTTTAATGTGGTATCGAGCGACGCCAATGGAGATAACTATCAGACGGGTGAAGAGAATACCCAAGGTATTGAGACTGAGCTTGCCGTACGAGTCTTACCTAATTGGGTCGTGAATGCTAACTATACCTATTTACCGACAGCACGTATTGTTGATAGCGAAATCAGCAGTTATCAAGGAAAGCGCTTAAACAATGTTTCCGAACAAATGTTTAATCTATCTACTCGATATGAATTTAATCAAGGTGCTTTACAAGGTTGGTTTATTGGGGCTGGGGTGCGTAGCGAATCGAAAAAGAGCAGTTATAAATACGATTACACGATTCCAGGTTATGCGTTATTTGATGCTGAAATGGGCTATGACGCTGGAACATGGCAAGCCAGTGTGAATGCGAAAAATATCTTTGATAAGGAATATTATGCGGGTGGTCTAAGTAACAATGTGGTCACCGTAGGGGATGAGCGTCAGGTCAATTTAAATTTGCGTTTTAAATTTTAAACGTCGAATCTGGTTGTCTCATCGTTCAATCAAGACCATCTTACGGGGTGGTTTTTTTATTGATGTACTTTGAATCACTGCTTCGAAGCGGCAAATAAAAAGGGGAATAGCATAAAACAGCTGTTCTAAAGTGTTGGGTGGGTCACTTAATTTTGATTATGTGTTTTTCTTGGCACTGATTTTGCTTTTTTGTGAACATATTTTGGGGGTGTTCATGAAAAAAATAAACTATATCTACTTCATAATGTTAGGGCTGCTATCAAGCGCAAGTTTTGCGGCTGATCCTGTAGCAACACAAGCACAAAACATTCAGGAAATTCGCATTTCACTTGACAGTGTCTGGGTGGTCATGGGCGGGATTTTGGTCTTTTTCATGCAGGCGGGTTTTGCTTTGGTCGAAAGTGGTTCTGTCCGTGGCAAAAACACGGTCAATGTCCTGATGAAAAACTATATGGATGCTTGCTTGGGGGGCTTGGTCTTTTGGTTGATTGGCTTTGGCTTGATGTTTGGCATCAATACCACAGGATGGTTTGGCGCCAGTCATTTTGCTCCAAATGATTTGGATGATTGGAATTGGAACTTGGTGTTCTTTCAAATGATGTTTGCTGCGACCGCCACCACCATTGCCAGTGGTGCCATGGCGGAGCGAATTCATTTTGTGGCTTATGTGGTTAGTGCGGCAGTGGTCAGTGGTCTGATTTATCCAATTTTTGGGAGTTGGGCATGGGGCAGTCTGATTGAGGGTGAGGGTTGGTTAAAGTCTCTCGGCTTCATCGATTTTGCGGGTTCAACCGTGGTGCATTCGATTGGTGGTTGGGTCGCTTTGGCTGGGATTGTGGTATTGGGTCCGCGTTTGGGGCGTTTTGGACGGAATGGTCAGTCACATTACTTGGCAGGTCATAATGTACCTTTAGTCGCGTTGGGTGGTTTTATTCTCTGGCTGGCTTGGTTCGGGTTTAATGCAGCGTCTACCGTGAATGCCACAGTCAGCATTGGGCGTATAGCATTAAATACTCACTTGGCAGCGTGTGCGGCAGCTGTTGCCTACATGATTTATGCTTTAATGCGTGGTAAAGCCATTCTCATTCGTACCACAATTAATGCATCTTTAGGGGGCTTGGTCGCAATTACTGCGGGCTGTGCCACCATGTCTCCATTATATGCGGTAGTGACAGGTCTGGCTGCTGGGTTGGTGGTCAGTGTCATGCCTGTTTTGATTGAAAAGTTAAAACTCGATGACGTGGTCGATGCTGTCACCGTCCATGGCTTTTGTGGTGCTTGGGGGACATTGGCGGCAGGGCTGTTTTATGAAGCAAGTCCATTCAATTCGCAAATTATTTCTATTCAAATTTTAGGCATCATTGCTGGTTTTGTCTGGGGTTTCGGTGTGGCATTTGTGGTGTTCAAAGTGTTGGAAAAAGTCTTGGGCGGTTTGCGTGTGAGCAAACAACATGAACAGCGTGGACTGGACTATACCGAACATGCCGAGTTGTCATACCCAGAGTTTCAGCGGGATGTGACTTTTGAAACCGATGGTATGACCAAACGCCATTAAGGAGTTCATGAGTATGCCGAATGAATTATTGACGATAGGGCAAAAGCGCACTGCAATTGAGCGGGGCTTAAGCCAATATATAACAGGAATTGCGCTGGAACGTGTCCTGAGTTATTGGGAGCAAGAATATGGCGATAAACCTTCTTTTGTACTGAACCGCTTTTTAAGTGAAGTGTGTAATACTGAAGAACTGCGGTTTTATCGAAAAGACATGCTGCGCCAAGTGCTGTTTGAAATCTCGGCGGTGGAAAAACAGGTTTTAATGCAAACCAAGCCGCAAGCCAAAGAAGATGCCTTGGTTTCGGCTCAACTGACGGATGCTTTTCTGCAGTTTGTGTTCTTTGTGGTGAAGGGGGTTGCGCAGTCGGACTATTCCGATTTTGATCAGGATGTTAAAGCACGCCTGAATGAATCAGGTTATGCGGTGGTGACACAACAGGACATTCATGAATATGAATTTGTGAGCTGTTTGCCGATCACCAGTTATGCCAAAGTACTCACCACTATTTATGAAGTGTATTGCGAGTTTTATGGACCGAGTAAAGCAGACTTTATCTTTGCGCGGGCCAAAGAGCAAATTAAGCAACAATTTGTGGATGTGGATCTACATCAATTACTTTAGCGGGCATAAGTGTGAAGAAAGATAAAAGCGCTTCAAGCGTGGGGCGTTTTATCAATCCATTGAACGGATGCTAGAAAATAAAAAAAGCCAGTTAATCTTTAGACTAACTGGCTTTTTTAGACCGAATCGGTCAATTTCTTATGCTACAGATTCTGGAGCTGTACGCCATAAACTTTCGAGATCGTAAAATTTACGCGCAGTCGGTAACATGACGTGAACCACAACGAGTCCAAGGTCAATCAAGATCCACTCTGCATCACGTTCACCTTCCACACCAATTGGGCGGAAACCTGCTTTACGCGCTTCTTCAGCGACATTGTCTGCAAGTGCTTTCACGTGACGAGTTGATGTACCGCTAGCAATCACAATCGCATCTGCGACATTGCTGATGCTGCTCACATCAAGTTCGATAATATCTTTTGCTTTTACATCTAATAGAGCTTCATGTACAACTTTTAAGCAAGCTTGTACGTCTTGAGCTTGAGAATTCATTGCGAGATCGAGAGAATTAGAAGCGCTGGGCGATGGTTCTAAATTCATAAAGGGTCATAATTCCTGACAATAACTCATCTTCTAATATAGCGGTTTTATCACCAAATTTCAATTGTCTGTTTTTTAACTTTGTGGATGTTCGGCAAAGTACTTGTTTTTCCATGCAAATGAGTGGTTTGAGTGGGCTTGTGGGCGATACTCCGCGGCAATAAAACCTGCATAATCGCTATGGCTGAGCCAGTCAAAAATCTCTTTAAAGTTAATTTGTGCGGTGTCGGGTTCATGTCGTCCAGGGCAATCGGCAAACTGGATGTGTCCAATTTCGAGAATATTTTCTTTCAATTCTTCAAGCACATCTTCACCCATCATTGCCATGTGATAACAGTCAAATTGCATTTTAAGGGCAGGGTGTTGCACCGCTTCCAGAATTTCTTGTGCTTGGGCGATATTTTGAATTAGAAAGCGTGGCATGTCAGTGCCATTAATCATTTCAAATACGGGCTGAATATGATGTTCTGCTAACATGAAACAGGCCAGTTTTAAGTTTTTGGCCAAGGTATTGAGACATGGCAGCAGATCGCAATCCAGTGGCTGCTTGCCTGCTAAAATGTTTACATTTGGGACTTTTAATGCCACAGCATATTGAATTGCCAATTCAAGGGCTTGGTGAAATTCAACTTCTTTGCCAGGAATGCCCGCCAAGCCATTTCCGCCTTGCATCAAATCGCCCGCAGGTACATTAATTAAGCACAGACTTAAATCATGCTGCGTCAGTTGCTTTTGAATGTCGGTAATGCTGAGTTCATAAGGGAATTGAATTTCAACATGTTTGAAACCATGTGCATAAGCCAGTGCAAAACGTTCAATGAGTGGCACTTCAGTAAAGATCATGGAAAGATTCACAGCGAGTTTAGTCATGAGTCAGCTCCTGCATTATTATTCTGCTTCAACCTGTTGAATTACTGTGGCTAAATCTGATTCAGCATAGCCTTTATTCTGATGTGTCTGCAATTGTGATAATGCTTTTTTTGCTACTGGTATATCTAATTGGAATTTTTCAGCCAATTGCACCGCATTATTTAAATCTTTTGATAAGGTCTGCACCTTCCATTGTACAGGTTGAAATTGATGATTGGCCATTCTTGGTGTTAAAATTTGAAACGGCTTCGAGTCGGCAAAGCATCCTGCCAGTGCAGGAGCCAGTAGGGTGGTGTCCACGCCCGCTTGGCGTGCCAAGGCAACAGCTTCTGCAATAAGCGTGCTATTGGCTGCGACAATTAATTGGTTACAAATTTTGGTGGCTTGCCCTGTACCTGTTTCACCCATACGTGTGACACGTTGAGACAGCACATTATAGATGAGACTGAGATTTTGGATCATTTCAGCATCGCCACCAGCGAAAATCACCAACGTTCCTTGCTCAGCACCTGCTGTACCCCCAGAGACAGGTGAATCAATCCAGTGCAGTCCATCGTGCTGCGCTAAATCTGCCAGTGTTTTGGTTTTATCCACAGATAAACTTGAGAAATCCACAATCACCTGATTCGCTGTCCAGTAAGGCTGAATTTTTTCAATCACCTGTTGTGCAGCGGAATCGTCTGAAAGACAGGTCAAGATCACAGGATATTCTGCAATATTTTCCAGTTTCAGTGCTGTGGCACCTAAATCAATCAGGACATCACAAGCGGCAGCAGTTCTGTTCCATACAGCCACGTCAAATCCAGCCTGAATCAAACGGGTTGCCATGCGGCTGCCCATTAACCCCATCCCCAGAAATGCAATTTTCGTATTACGATCAAAACTCATTGGAATCTCTCTATAGCTTATTCTTGTTACCGAAAGTTATTGGAACTGGCGCGGCACAAATTGAACTTCGGGTTGTTTGTCTTTTTTACGCGCCAATTGACTGTTTTTACCTAATAAAAGTTTTAATTGCCAGATTTTTTCTAAACGTAAAGATTTACGCGGTTGATGTTCCATTGCATCCAGCACCTGTTTGGCTGCGGCGAGGGCATCTGGAGAACGTTGCAGCATTTCCTCTGCAAGGGCTTGCGCTTGTTGTAGTGGGGTCTCAGACAAATGCGTGACCAAACCAATCTGCTTGGCATAATTGGCATCGAAAATACGGGCAGTTAGGGTAAGTTCTTTGGCTAAATCCAGTCCAATCACTCCTTTAAGTGAGCGGCTTAAGCCCATGTCAGGAACTAGCCCCCAACGGCTTTCCATAATTGACATTTGAGTGTCGGGATGGGCAATGCGAATGTCTGCCGCCAAAGCCAATTGCATGCCTGCACCAAAGCAAAAACCTTCTAGGGCTGCAATGACGGGTACAGGTAATTCTTGCCAAATTAAAAATGCTTTTTGGAATAGGCTTTGCCCCGGCTTGACCAATTCCCAAGCAGCATAGGCTCTATTTTTAGGATTATTTAAATCGGCAAGATCAATACCTGCACTAAACACATTGGCTTCGCCAGTTAAAATCACACAGCGAATGCTGCGGTCTTTTTTCAGTTGATTGGCAACTTTGACCAATTCATTCAGTAAGGCAAAGCTCATGGCATTGCGCTTTTCTGGGCGGTTTAGACTGACGCTTGCAATTCCGTTTTGTTTTTCTACACGTAATAAAGCCATGCTGGATACTCTAATTTTGCTTTGCTTCGGAGCATAGCATGTGCATGTATGCCCATGCATGACAGCTCAGTCACATCTTTTTTCCTGAAATTATTGCATTTGTTTATTTAAAATGGACTGTGCTGCCTGTTTCACCTGTTGCATGATCAGCTTCAAATCATCAAAGCGTTGTAAGGTTTCTTGAGTAAACTGTTCATCAGCGCGACGCTTTTCTTTACGCAAGGTCGAGATGAATTGTTCAAACGCTCCAGATGCTTCTTGTAGGCTTGGTACACCCACATAGCGGGTTGCACCATAGAGACGATGCAGTACATGTTCCAGTTGAGGGAAGTCTTCCAGTTCAATCAGTTGTTGCATTTCATCCAGTTCAGTCTGAAAACTGTCGACCAGCATTTTTAGCAGATCAATCGCCAAGTCTTCTTTGTTCGCTGCCAGTTGTAAGCTGTGCTGCCAGTTCAGAATTTCTGGATCAAGCGCCTCAATCACAATATTCTTTTCGACGAGGGCAGCTTTGTCGAAACTTTTACTGGTCCAGTGGGTCAAGATCTGAATAATTTGTTCGATCTGAATCGGCTTGGTGACGTAGTCATCCATGCCGACCTTTAAGAGTTTCTGCTTTTCATCAGCCAGTGCATGTGCCGTGAGTGCAATAATCGGCAGATGGGTTTCTTCTTCTAAAGTGGACTCCAGTGCACGAATCGCGCGGGTGGTATCAATGCCTGACATTACAGGCATCTGAATGTCCATAAACACCAGATCAAAGGGTTTCAGTTTTTGTTCTAGTCGCGTTTGAATGATGTCAATCGCTTCCTGTCCACTTTGCGCTTTGGTGGTGGTGACATTCAGTTCACTGAGCAATGCTTCAAGTACAATCAGGTTCGGTAGGTGGTCATCAACCGCTAGAATATGCAAGCCCTGACCGTCGAAGTTTTCATGATGTTCAGACTGGAAGACCGACTGATTGTTCAGAAGTTGAATCAGGGCGCTACGGCTTAACGGTTGATACAGTGGACGGGCACGATATTCATTCAGCATGTTTGGATCGAGCGCCATTTGGTAGCCATAAACCGCAAGGCTGCCGGTATAACGGCTGCGAATTTCCTTCAACATGGCTTCGGTGTCACCACTATGATCCACAATCAGCCATGTATTTTCCTGTTGTGACTGAATTTGATTGAGACGGCTAAATAAATCCAGAATCGATGCGGCTTCAATATGCTCCACTTGGTAGTTTTCAAGATAGTGACGGAGTACATGTGCCGCTGCAGGATGGGCTAGATAAGACACCACTTTCATATGTTCGAATTGTGGATGCACAATTTCATATTCGTCATCTACTGCAAACATCGCGGTAAACCAGAAAGTCGAACCTTTCTCGGTTGGTGCGCGTTCTTGGTTGTCTTCAAAACCAATTTGGCCTTGCATTAAATGCACCAACTGTTTGGAAATCGCCAAACCGAGTCCTGTGCCGCCAAATTGACGTGTTACCGAAGCATCCCCTTGCGAGAATGATTCAAACAGGCGTTTGCGGTCGGTGCCACTTAAACCGATGCCGCTATCTTGGACGCTAAAATGCAGCAGGCATTGCCCGATATCATCATGCTTCATGCGTACCCGAACAATGATTTCACCATCGGGCGTAAACTTAATCGCATTGGAAATCAGATTGGTCAGAATCTGCTTAAAGCGTAAGGTATCACCAATCACTTGTTTCGGAACATCGTCGCCATAGTAGAACGCCATATCGATATGCTTTTGTGCTGCCAAAGGCGACAGCATATCCATCACATCGAAAATCGCTTCTTCCAGATCAAATGGCGCAGTTTCCAGTTCCAGTTTGCCTGCATCAATTTTAGAGAAATCTAGAACATCATTAATCAGTGCCAATAAGTGCGCGGAAGATTTACGAATGGTCTGTAAATATAGATTTTGTTCATTACTTAAATTGCCCTGACGCAATAGTAAATGAATAAAGCCGTCGATACTGTTTAATGGTGTTCTCAGTTCATGGCTAATATTCGCCAAAAATACTGACTTGGCTTGGTTGGCAGAAATCGCTTGGTCACGTGCTTGACGATAGGTAATGTTTTGCACTTCTAAGGTGTCGAGGGTACGTCTTAAGTCATCTTCAGTTTGTTCGGTATGTTCTTTGAGTTCTAAAAAACTGAAATGAAGACGTTTTACCACATTGGCGATGTCACGCTGTAGTAGGCGTAATTCGCCGGTACTGTTAATGATCATGTGTTGATCAAGGGTATCGGCATTTAGACGTTGTAGCTGCATGCGAATTTCGTACATCGGGGCAATCCAGCGACGCGAATAGAAATTCAAACACAGTAATAGCAGCAACAGGGTTAACAATCCTGTTGCGATCAACACAATCAGGACGCGATAACGCGCAATCTGTAAGGGTTGATTGTCCAGCTCAATCAGCAGCCAGCCTTTATGATTTGGAGAATCATTAATTTGCATGCCATACACATGATTGCCATTGGATTTGAGCGGACCGAAAAAGCTTTTATCTGTCGGGTATTTGGGCCATTGCGCTTGTGCATCACCGCCCACATGGATGCGTTCTGCACCCGTGTGGTCAATAATCGTCGCCTGATTCAGCAGCTTTTCATTAAACATATACTGCAGGGCATTTTGCGCTTGATCATAATGCCATGGATAGCGATTGAGTAAGTCGAGTGCTGATTCGGCAGTACTTTGATAGCGGGTCAAAATTGCAATTGCCATTTGACGTTGCTGCGCTTTGGCTGCATTTGAGGTTTCTGATAAGACCAATGCCGCACCTACACATGCCAAAACCATAATTGGCACAAAAATCATGGCAATCAATTGCCCATACGCATGATTTAAGTGTAAGCGTTTAAATAACTTTTTATTGATATTCGACATGGCAAACGTAGTAAATTCCCTATGCCCAGCATATTAACATGCTTTATTTGAAACTGACCGTGCTTTAATCACTTTCATGAAAAACCCTGCGAAATGGGTGCAGGGACATGCATTTTTTCATACAATACCCGCACCTCGATCAAGGTACACACCATGAGTAACACAACCCCCGATTTTCAAGCAGATGAATTTTTGTTGGACCACTATGTAGGAAAAACACCGCTGGTGCGTTTACAACGTCTAGCAAGTCACACGCAAGCCACGGTTTTGGCAAAATTAGAAGGCAACAACCCAGCGGGTTCAGTCAAAGACCGTCCAGCCTATAACATGATTATGCAGGCAGAAAAGCGTGGACAAATTCGACCTGGGGATACTTTGATTGAGGCAACCAGTGGTAATACGGGCATTGCCTTGGCCATGGTTGCGGCAATGCGCGGCTATCAGATGAAACTGATCATGCCAAACAACATGAGCCAAGAACGTAAAGATGCCATGCGTGCCTATGGGGCCGAGTTAATTGAAGTCACTCAGCAACAAGGTATGGAAGGTGCACGTGATTTGGCCTTGCAGATGCAAGCTGAAGGCAAAGGTTTAGTGCTGAATCAGTTTGGCAATCCAGATAATGTCGAGGCACATTACTTGACCACAGGTCCAGAAATTTGGCAACAAACCGCTGGCAAGATCACGCATTTTGTCAGTGCCATGGGTACGACGGGCACCATTATGGGCGTGTCCAAATATTTAAAAGAACAAAATCCCGACATTCAAATTGTGGGTTTACAGCCTGAAGATGGTTCCAGCATTGCTGGCATTCGCCGTTGGCCACAAGAATACTTGCCGACCATTTTTGATCGCAGCCGCATTGACCGCATTATGGATATTCCGCAAATTGAAGCGGAAAAAACCATGCGTAAACTGGCACAAAAAGAAGGCATCAGTGCGGGAACGTCATCGGGTGGTGCTGTGTGGGCATCCCTACGTATTGCAGAAGAAAATCCAGATGCGGTGATTGTCTGCATTATCTGTGACCGTGGTGACCGTTATCTATCAACAGGCTTGTTCTCAGTACAAGATCCTGAATAATTTAAGATTGATTATAGAGACTAAAGATGCGCTTACCTGTTCTTGTTTTTGACATTGAAACCATGACGGACTTAAAGTCTGGGGCGCATCTTTATGGTCTGGACTTGCCCGAAGCAGATTTGCAGCAGGCACTCACCAAGTTGCGTCGCCAAGAATCAGGGATGGACTTTCAACGCTTAGCTTTACATGAAATTGTCTGTATTTCAGGTTTGTGGATTGATGAGCTGGGGGCGATGAAACTGTTTTCGTTTAGTCGGGAACAGTATTCAGAAGCTGAGATCTTAAAGAAATTTCTCTCGATTTTTGATAAGAAGCATCCGACTTTGGTGAGCTGGAATGGTTCGCAGTTTGATTTGCCCGTGATTCTGTTCCGTGCCATGTATCATGGTTTGTCTGCATCAAGCCTGTTCGATCAAGGTGAGATTGATCATCAGAAGAAGTATAATAACTACCAAAATCGCTACCATCAGCGTCATGTCGATTTAATGGATGTGATGGCGATGTTTAATTTGCGCCATTTCCAAAAACTGGATGATGTTGCCCATCTTTTAGGTTTCCCTGGGAAGCGGGGCGATGGTGGTTATCATGTGCCCGAATATGTTCGGTTACAACAATGGCAGGATTTAACTGGCTATTGTGAGGGCGATGTATTAAATACATGGCTGATCTATTTACGCTGGTTGTTATTGAAAGGTCAATTACAGCAGCAAGAGCATCAGGCTTGGATTCAGGCGAGCATTCAGTTGTTACAGTCTCATCCACAACATGCTGATTTTCTGAATATTTGGCGCCAAACGTCATTGCAGACTGAATTTACAGCATCCGATTTTCACCATTCAAACTAGGTTTTCATGAAGCATCGTCAGCATACCCGTCCAAGTCAGCAACCGATTTATACTTTTCAGGTTGAGACACTTTCACATGAAGGACGTGGAATTGCCCACTACGGTACGGATGCCGCACACCCTGTTGAAAAGCACGGCAAGAAAGTTTTTATTGCTCAGGCACTCCCTGGGGAAACTGTTCGTGCCAAAATCACGCATAGCAATAAGCGCTTAGAAGAAGCGGATTGCATCGAAGTTTTGGGTACGCCATCAAGCTTAAGAGAGAAGCCCGCTTGTCCGCATTTTCATGTCTGCGGAGGTTGTAGTTTGCAACATATTGAAAAAGACGAGCAGATTCGTTTCAAGCAGGATGTACTGAAATCTCATTTACAGCATTTTGCAGGTTTACAGCCTGAAGAATGGCTGGCACCGATTCGTTCATTACGAGAAGACTACCGCCGTAAAGCGCGAATTGGGGTGCGTTATTTTCCGCAGCGTGATCAATTGATTGTGGGATTTCGTGAAAAGCAAAGTAATAAACTGACGTCGATTGACCGCTGTCTGGTACTGGATCAGGCTTTTGGTTCAATTACCCGTTTAAAACAGTTACTCCAAAGTCTAACAGCCAAAGCCGCGATTGGGCATATAGAATTGGCAATGGGTGAACAGGATATTGCCTTACTGATTCGCCATACAGAAAAATTATCGGACCATGATGTCAACCAATTAAAACAGTTTACGTTACAGAAACAATGGCAATTGTATTTGCAGCCCGCAGGTCCAGACAGTTTAGAACGTGTGGATCAGGCACAGGCTGAAATGCGTTTACATTATGCTTTACCTGACTTTGATGTGAATTTTAGTTTTAGTCCACTCGATTTTACGCAGGTGAACTCAACTGTAAATCCGCAAATGGTCAAGCTGGCATGTGAATTGCTTCAGCTGCAACAAGGTGATCGCGTTTTGGATCTTTTTTGTGGACTTGGCAACTTCTCTTTACCCCTCGCACGTTGTGTTGGACCGACAGGACAGGTGATTGCGGTCGAAGGAAGTGATGAAATGGTTCAACGTGGGCAAGACAATGCACGTCGCAATGCTATGACTCATGTTGAGTTCTTTTCACAAGATTTAACAAAAGATTTTTCGCATCATTCTTGGGCAAAACAGGGATTTGATGCATTATTGATAGACCCTCCGCGCTCTGGTGCGGAAGAGGTAATGCATTATGTTCCTAAATTTAATGCAAAAAAAATCGTTTATGTATCATGTAATCCAGCAACACTGGCAAGGGATGCGGGTGTTTTGGCACAACATGGCTATCGATTAAAAAAGGCGGGTGTGATGGATATGTTTACGCATACTGAACATGTCGAATCAATTGCCTTATTTGAGCAAGAAAAAGAGATAAACGATTTATAATATGAATGATCATTTCGTAGGAGAAGGGTATGGTCACAGTACGTGAGCAATTGCCTGGACGACTCAACGAGTTGTCTGAGGAAGCGACTGTAGAGCATGCCGAACAAGCTCAGCTGGATTTAGCCGAATGGTTAGATCGAGTACGCAGCATTTTAGACGGGGCAGCGCTCAAGCAACTCGAAGAAGTTGCCAAAGAGACGCTGCAAAAAGAGTTAGAGTCCACCACCAATCATCGATCGAATACCTTTTATACGGGTATTGAAATGGCTGATATTTTGGCGCATTTACATGTCGATGAAGATACCCTTTCTGCTGCAATGTTGTACCGCAGTGTTCGTGAAGGACTCATGAGCATTGATTTTGTACGAGAACATTTTGGCGAACAAGTCTATGGCTTGGTCAAAGGTACCCTGTCGATGGGTAAGCTTTCCGAGCTGATTGAACAAAATAAACGTTTAGAAGACCATTTTAATAATGATCAGCGTGAACATTTGACTGGTATCTATAAGATGTTGATTTCAGTCACTGAAGATGTTCGTGTTGTCCTGATTAAGCTGGCGGAACGTACCTATGCGTTGCGTGAATTGGCTAAATCATCGCGTGAGCGCCAAGAGCGTGTGGCACGAGAAATTCTCACCATTTACTCACCTTTGGCACACCGTTTGGGGATTGCGCAATTAAAGTGGGAGCTGGAAGATTTAGCCTTCCGTTATCTGGCACCAGAACGCTATAAAGAAATTGCATCTTTACTGAATGAAAAGCGCTTAGAGCGCGAACACTATATCCAGTTCGTGATTGATAAGCTCAAGAATGAATTGGCTGAGCATGGCATTGAAGCCGAGATCAATGGTCGGGTCAAACACATCTATTCGATTTATCGTAAGATGAAAAGTAAGAATCTGAGCTTCGATCAGCTGTATGACATCCGTGCAGTACGTGTATTGGTGAAGTCGGTTCCGGAATGCTATCACTCGTTGGGCATTGTGCATCAAATTTGGCGACATATTCCGCATCAATTTGATGACTACATTACCAACCCGAAAGCCAACGGTTATCGCTCATTGCATACTGCCGTGATTGCGGAAAACAAATCACTGGAAGTACAAATCCGTACTCGTGATATGCATGAAGAAGCAGAGCTCGGGGTTTGTTCGCACTTTAATTATAAAGAAGGCGCGAAAACCACTGACCGTTCTTTCAATCATCGTTTACATTCATTACGTTCAGTCTTGGAACACTACCAAGAGCGCAATGATGCCAGCGCGCACAAAGAAGATGAAGATTCTGAAAACTTTGAACAGATTCAAGAGTTTGAAGATTTTGAAAAAATTTATGTGTTTA
The DNA here is from genome assembly GCF_054112845.1 of Acinetobacter sp. NigerLNRRAM0016. NCBI lineage: Bacteria > Pseudomonadati > Pseudomonadota > Gammaproteobacteria > Moraxellales > Moraxellaceae > Acinetobacter > Acinetobacter sp. NigerLNRRAM0016. The sequence continues at coordinate 45,192 of NZ_JBSYVT010000022.1, read as the reverse complement.
GCCGTGACGGTGATATTAAAGAATTGCCACGTGGTTCGACCGTGCTGGATTTTGCCTACCATGTGCATACTGAAGTAGGGAACAAGTGTTATGCCGCACGTGTAAACCAACGCTATGTACCGCTGACCTATACTTTAAAAACGGGTGAGCAAGTTGAGATTTTAACCAAGAAAGACCGTGAGCCAAACCGTGACTGGTTGGTGAACTCGTTGGGTTATATCAAGACTGCACGGGCGCGTGACAAGTTACGCCATTGGTTCCGTCAGCAAGATCGCAGTAAGAATCTTGAAATTGGTCGCGATATTCTAAACAAAGAACTTTCGCGTCTGGCCATTCATCCTAAAAGTATCGATTTAAGCGACTACTGTAATCACTTTAATGTGAAAACAGGGGATGACATTCTGATCAACTTGGTCAGCGGTGATATTAGCCTGCATGCCTTGATGAATCAGGTCAATCGTCATATGCATCTGGATCAGGATGAGCCTGAGCTGGTGCTCAAGCCTGCTTTGAATCCACGTGCCAGTCATACCTTGTCGGCACATGGGATTCTGATTGATGGCTTGGACAATGTGGAACTGCATGTTGCACAATGTTGTCAACCCGTGCATGGTGAATCGATTGGCGGTTATATCACTCTGAATCGAGGGGTCAGCATCCATAAAGTGGCGTGCCCAGACTACGTGCGTATGATCGGTCAGGAACCTGAGCGTGCAGTCGAAGCGGATTGGGAAATGCAGCCAACCCGCGGTCAAAGTGTGCAGATTGTGGTGGAAGCCTATGACCGTCGTGGTTTGCTGAAAGATCTGACCCAAGTGATTTTCTCTGATCAGATTAATATCCGTCAGGTGAATACCATTTCCGAAGCGGACGGTATTGCCAATATGAAGCTGTTAATTGAGGTCAAAGGTTTGGCTCAGTTGTCACGTTTATTGGCACGCTTAGAGCAGCAACCCGGGATTATCAGTGCCCGTCGTTTAATTCAAGGGAATTAAGCGCATTCAAAAGCCTGCCTAGAGCAGGCTTTTTTATCGATGTTTTTTAAATTTTGAATAGAGAGCAAGTCAGAGATGGAACAGCTATTGGCGGTGATGCGTGAATTACGTGAAAAATGCCCATGGGATCAAAAGCAAACGCCCAATAGTTTAACGCCTTATGCGATTGAAGAAGCCTATGAAGTCGAGGCTGCTGTACGTTCGGGCGATGTGCAGCATATCAAGGAAGAGCTGGGGGATTTGTTACTGCAAGTGGTGTTTCAGTCGCAAATGTACAGCGAGCAAGGGGCTTTTAATTTTCAGGACGTGGTGCAGGGGATTACCGAAAAGCTGATTCGTCGTCATCCACATGTTTTTCAGGCTGAACAGTTTAATCAGTTGACCGCAGAAGAAGTATCAACCCTGTGGAAGCAAATCAAACAGCAAGAGAAACAGGGCAAGCCGCAAGCACGTTTAGATCAGATTAAACATGGTCCAGCCTTGCAACAAGCAGAGCAGATCCAAAAAAATGCTGCACAGATTGGTTTTGATTTTCCTAATGTGGCAGATGCCTATGCCAAATTAGAAGAAGAATTGGAAGAATTACAACAAGCCATGCAACAACAAAATTTCGATGAAATACAGGCAGAATTTGGCGACTGTTTGTTTTCTTTAATCAATGTTGGACGTAAACTAGGCGTTAATAATGAGATCGCGCTGTTAGGCACCATCGATAAATTTAGAACACGCTTTGCTTACATTGAAGATCAGACACACCTGCAAAATAAAACCTTAGCGCAGATGTCTTTGGCTGAAATGGACCAACTATGGGAGCAGGCGAAAAAACTATGACTTGATAATAAATATAGGCATGTTATGCAGCTGAATTTTAATGCACATCGTATTGTAGGATTTGTCACGTTTTTCATCGTGCTGGTTTTGGGATTGAAGCCTGCCAGCGCACAAAATTTTGACCAGCAATATTTGAATTGGAAAGCCCAACAACAGGCTCAAGATGCTCGACTCGGTTCATCTAACAGTGATGCAAATTATTACTTATCCAAGCCGAGTCTCACTCCTGCATCGGGTAATAAAATCCGTTTAAACAGTGCGAACACTGAGCAATTGCAGCAATTATCGGGCATTGGTGAGAAAAAGGCAGAAGCGATTTTGCAGTATCGCCAGCAACATGGAAAATTCAAAAGCATTGATGAGTTGCAGAATATCAAAGGGATTGGACCGAAACTGCTGCAGAAAAATAAAGACCGATTAGCTCTCTAAACTTTGCTTTTGGAGGATTGATACTCAATATTCACGATTGTGTTGAGATAATCAAATTGCCCTTTGATTGTGTTAGAGATATGATTAGCACCATCTTAGATATTTTACGTTCAGGCGTAGGAGACAGCGTCTTTTGCAAACTTTGCGCGCGTCAAAATGTGGTTTATCCACCGCTCAATTACCTGCTTCAATTCTTGATGTGATTGATGCCTTAACCAAGGCAGGCTACGAAGCATATATCGTAGGGGGCGGTGTTCGCGACTTAATGTTAGGCCTTAATCCGAAAGATTATGATGCCGTAACCAATGCCACACCTTCACAAATTAAAGAAGTGTTCGGTCGTCGTTGCCGTATTATTGGTCGTCGTTTCGAGTTGGCTCATGTTTATTCTGGGCGCGAACTGATTGAAGTTGCGACATTCCGTGCACCACCTAAAAAAGCAGTGACTTCCGCAGCTGGGATGATCCTGCGTGATAATAATTGGGGCACCATTGAGCAAGATTTTGCCCGTCGTGACTTCTCAATCAATGCGCTTTACTACCAGCCACGTAAAGGCATTGTGCTCGACTTCTGTCATGCAGTAGAAGATATTCAAAGCCGTACTTTACGTTTACTTGGTGATCCTCAGTTACGTTTCGAGGAAGATCCAGTGCGCATGCTGCGTGCATTGCGCTTCTCTGCCAAATTAAAATTCAGTATTGATCCAAAGATTCTCGAAATTTTTACCCCTGAACGGACGCAACTTTTGCGTGATGTTTCACCGCACCGTCTTTATGATGAATCGCAAAAGTTGTTTACCATGGGGCACCTATACCAAGTGTTGCCAATGTTGATTGACTTTGGCATTTGGCGTCAGTTATTTGCAGAGATTCGTCCTGAAATTACGCCGTTTATTGAACGTGCCGCAAAAAATACTGATCAACGCATTCAAATTGGTAAAACCATCAACCCTGCATTTTTCTACGCGGTGTTGTTGTGGAAACCCTTCTTAGAACGTTGTGATTTTTATCTGCAAAAAGGTGTGGTGCCAGCTGAAGCACGTGCCCAAGCGGGGCTGGATGTGCTGAAGCGTCAAGCGACACGTACGGTAATTCCTCGTTTTGCGGAAACCTTTATTCGGGAAGTCTGGGAAATGCAAACCCGTTTACTCAGCCCGAAACCACAACAAATTGAGGCACTGTCGAATCATGTACGTTTCCGTGCAGGATTTGACTTCCTGTTGCTGCGTGAAAAAGCTGGTGATAGCACTACACAAGCGATGGGTAGTTGGTGGGATGCTTATCAATTGATGTCGACGGACGAAAAAGAGCGTGCGATCAGTCAATATAACCGTCAGCGCGCTAAAACACGTCGTAAAGCCGCGACCCATGAAGATGTTCCTGAAACGAAATCCAGTGTGGAAATTGAGCCTTTGGTTCAAGAGCAGGAAAGCCGTAGTCGTCGCAGCCGAAAAGCCAAAGCAACGGAAACCACCTCGCAAATTGTGACCAGCCAAGGTCCATCTGACCTCGGTCAGGATCATCCGATTATGAAAAGAAAACGGGTGAAACGCGATTTAAGCCAAGTGATTTTTGGGCCAACACAATGAAGATGGTCAGCTATATCGGCTTAGGCAGTAATTTGGGTGATTCACGTCAAATCCTGACTGAAGCCATTCAAAAATTAGCAAGCTTAGGCTCGGTTCAAACTTCTAAACTCTATCAAAGCCCACCCATGGGTCCTCAAGATCAACCGCATTATTTGAATGCGGTTGCCCGCTTGGAAACAGACTTGTCTGCATTAAGTTTGCTGGATCAATTACAGCAATTTGAGCAGGAAGCTGGGCGTGTACGTCTGCGCCGTTGGGGTGAGCGTACTTTAGATCTGGATGTCTTGCTATATGGTGATGAGCAGATTCGACATGAACGTTTGACTGTGCCACATATTGGCATTTTAGAGCGCGATTTTGTGGTTATTCCCTTACTGGATTTAGACCCAAACTTACATATTCAGGGACACCGATTAGATCGCTTGGCTTTATTGCAGCATACGACTTTAACTGAAGTTGCTGATCAAAACTGGGCCAATATTTAATCACTAAAGGTATGTTCTAGGAACTTCTAGAGAGGAACATCTCATGATTAGTCTGAGTGACTTAAGACAATTTAAACAAGATGGACGTAAGTTTTCATGCTTAACTTGCTACGATGCGAGTATGGCAAAAGCGATGGAACTTGCTGAAGTTGATACGATTTTAATTGGTGACTCTTTAGGAATGGCGATTCAAGGTCGTGATTCAACTTTACCAGTAACCGTTGAAGATATGGCTTACCATACTGCGGCAGTACGCCGTGGGAATCAACATGCGTTGATCATGACCGATTTGCCGTTTATGTCTTATGCGACACTCAATGATGCCTTGGTGAATGCCAAAACTGTGATGCAAGCAGGCGCACAGATGGTCAAAATTGAAGGTGGTGCTTGGTTAAGTGAAACCGTTGAAGTGTTGACCCGTAACGGCATTCCAGTGTGTGTACATTTGGGTTTAACTCCACAATCCGTACATGTTTTGGGTGGCTATAAGCTACAAGCACGTTCACGTGAAGCGGCAGATAAGCTAATTGCGGATTGTCAGGCTGTTGTGGATGCGGGTGCGGCAGTATTATTGCTTGAGTGTGTGCCAGCACAGTTGGGTCAAGAAGTGACCGCGCGCTTCCCACATATTCCTGTGATTGGGATTGGTGCAGGGGTGGAAACCGATGGACAAGTCTTGGTTGTGCAAGATATGCTCGGTTTGACTTTCGGACGTGTGGCGAAATTCGTACGTAATTTTATGAAAGAGCAAGCAGGGGAAACTGCAATTTTAGATGCAATTAAAGCCTATCATGCAGCGGTGCTTGATCAATCCTTTCCAGCCAAAGAACATACTTTTCAAGTAGAGCTGTAACATGAAGACTGAAACAACAATACAAGGCTTAGCTGCATCATTACAACCAGCTCGTACTGCGCGAAAAATTATCGGTTTTGTGCCGACTATGGGGAATTTGCATCAAGGGCATTTGAACCTTGTGCGCGAAGCACGAAAACTTTGTGATGTGGTGGTGGTCAGTATCTTCGTCAATCCAATTCAATTTGGACCAAATGAAGACTTTGATAATTATCCACGTACTTTGGATCAAGACAGTCAGCTTTTAGCAGATGTTGGTTGTGATATTATTTTTGCACCATCAGTGGAGCAAATGTACGGCAAACAGCCACGTTTAACCAATATCAGTGTTTCAAATATTACGGATGATTTGTGTGGTAAACAGCGTCCAGGTCATTTTGATGGCGTGGCGGTGGTGGTCACCAAATTGTTCAATATTGTGCAGCCCAATTATGCCTTTTTTGGACAAAAAGATTTTCAGCAGTTGGCGGTGATTCGCCAGTTGGTACGTGACTTGAACATTCCACTGGAAGTGATTGGTGTGCCCATTGCCCGCGCTGAAGATGGCTTGGCTTTAAGTTCACGCAATAGCTATTTGAGCGAAGAGCATCGTAAAACTGCACCTGTGATTTTCCAAAGTTTGAAAAAGGCAGAAGCAGAGTTACAGCAAGGCACTGATTTATCAGAAGTGTTAGAGAATATTAAAACCGCATTGACAGCAGCAGGTCTTGTTGTGGACTATGTGGAAGCACGTACACCAAACTTGCAAGCGATTGATCAGTTTGATCAGGATCTTGTGTTGTTTGTAGCGGCGAAATTAGGCACAACCCGACTTATCGATAATTTGCAGGTTAAGCATACTGCAGCATAAAACATCAAGGAATAGCTTTGCCATGAAGCGCATTTTGATTGTGACAGGACAATCTGGTTCAGGTAAGTCATCTGCATTGCAGGTACTGGAAGATTTAGGTTATTACTGCATTGACAATTTGCCTTTGGCATTGTTGCCCGAGATTGTCGAGAAGCTCGATCATGAAAATAATCTAGAGCAGCTTGCACTTGGGGTTGATGTCCGCAGTACCCGTGCCGACTTACAAGAGTTCGATCATGTTTTCGAGCTGTTGTTAAGGCATGGGACGGTCGATATTATTTATTTGACCACGCGTGATCAGGAGTTGATTGCACGTTTTAGTGCTTCAAGACGTCCGCATCCGTTATCCAATCGTTTTAAAAGTTTGAATGAATGTATACAGGAAGAAAAAACCTTATTACTTCCGATACAATTGCGTTCCACAGTACATATTGATACAACGGATAAAAGTGTGCATGATTTGAAGCATACTTTATTGTCTAAACTTGGACAGTCCGATAACTTAATTGTGATTTTGCAGTCATTTGGTTATAAGCACGGCATTCCTTTAGATGCCGACTATGTCTTTGATGTGCGTCATTTACCCAATCCGCATTGGGATTTAGAGTTGCGGAAATATTCTGGCTTAGATATACCCGTACAAAATTTTTTAGAACAAAGCCCACAGACCAATGAAATGTTTAAAGACATTTATCATTTTTTGGACAAGTGGTTGCCTGCATTTGCAGAGGGGCATCGTCACTACATGACGATCTCAATTGGCTGTACAGGTGGACAGCATCGTTCTGTTTATATTGTGGATAGACTGAAAAAAGCCCTTGAGGAAAATTGGTCTATTCAGGTCCTACATCGAGAAATGAAGCACTGGTCATGATTGACACAACTGTTGACGTAATTAATAAACTAGGGTTACATGCGCGTGCATCTGGCAAACTCATTGAAGTAACCACCAAATTCAAGTCATCTATTCAAATTGGAAAAGGTGATAAATTGGTCGATGCGAAAAACATTATGTCTTTACTGATGCTTGGCGCAGGTAAAGGCACCACTTTACGTTTAGTGATTGATGGGGCAGATGAAGAAAAAGCACTGTCTGAAGTTCAAGCACTATTTGCAGCAAAATTTTACGAGGCAGATTAACCGTGGCACGTCGACCGAACCGTTTTACTGACGAAGACTTCGAAACTTTAGAAGGACGTGCAAGTAAAACCGAACAAAAGAAAGCAGTCCAGCGTATGGCTGCTTTAGGTGAACAGTTGGCGCAACTGAGTCCAAAACAAATTCAGCAACTTCCTGTGGATGAGCGTTTGATTGACGCCATCTTGGATGCGCAAACCATTACCTCGCATGAAGCACGTCGTCGCCAATTTCAACGTGTAGGCAAGTTGTTGCGTAATGAAGATGAAACTGTGATCTTGTCGTATTTAACGCCACAGCAAGGTGCGAAGAAAACAGCGCAGTTGCAGCGCTGGGTCGATCGTATCATTAAAGATGGTGATCCGATCATTAATGAATTCTGTAAAGTGTATAATGCCGCAGAACGTCATACCATCCGTCAGCATACTTTGCGTATTCACCGCGATATGGCCAAAGAGATGAGTGAGGCTGAACTGGCTGAGTCTAAACTCAAATTATTTAACTATGTTCAGCAGGTTGCTTTGCTTTCTGATAACTGATCGGGTTGAATAAAAAAAGCACTTCATTTGAAGTGCTTTTTTTATTGGTATTGAGATCGTAGATTCAAATTTTAAAACCCGTATACAATTTTAACTAAACTCACCAACAGCACGTTCTTTTGCCCAGTCTCGCAGCACAAATTTCTGTAGTTTGCCTGTCGATGTCTTCGGAATTTCAGTGATCACAATATCTTTCGGCACTTTAAAACGTGCGAGATGTTCTTGGCAGAAGCTGATGATTTCTTCTGGAGTCACAGATTTTCCTTCTTTCAGTTCAATGAAGGCACAAGGGACTTCTTGCCAGCGTGGATCTGGTTTGGCAACCACAGCAGCCGTCAGAATGGCTGGATGTCGATACAGCACTTCTTCAACCTCTAAGGAGGAGATGTTTTCGCCCCCTGAAATAATCACATCTTTGGAGCGGTCAGTAATTTTGGCATAACCATCGGGTTGGCAAACAGCCAAATCACCAGTATGGAACCATCCGCCTTTAAAGGCCTCTGCCGTAGCTTCAGGATTTTTCAGATAACCTTTCATGACAATGTTGCCGCGGAACATGATTTCACCCATGGTGGTGCCATCTTTGGGTACAGGTTCTAGTGTTTCTGGATCAAGTACTTTCATGCCGTCTTGGAGTGGATAAGGCACACCTTGACGCGAATGCAGTTGAGCTTGTTCTTGAATGCTGAGTTCACTCCAGCCCGCTTGCGATGCACAGAGCGCAGACGGACCATAAGTTTCGGTCAGTCCGTAAACATGGGTGACATTAATGCCGATATTGCGCATACCTTCAATAATGGCGGCAGGGGGTGCTGCACCAGCCACCATTACTTCAACACGATGTTCAAATTTAATTTGCTTCTGTTCAGGTGTATTAATCATCATCGATAATACAATCGGAGCACCGCAGAAATAATCGACCTGATGTTCAGCAATCAGTTTAAAGATCAGTTCAGGATCAACTTTACGCAAGCAGATATTGGTACCGCCATTGGCCGCCATGGTCCATGCAAAACACCAACCGTTGCAATGAAATAGAGGCAGGGTCCATAGGTAAGTCGCACGCGGCGTCATACCACAAGCAATAATGTTGCTGGCGGCATTAATGTACGCACCGCGATGATGATACACTACGCCTTTAGGATTACCCGTGGTACCTGAGGTGTAATTCAGGCTAATCGCATCCCACTCATCATTGGGTAAATGCCATTCAAACTCTGCATCACCCTCTGCAAGCCAGTCTTCATATTCAATTTGACCAATCGGGGTCGAGAAACACTGTTCGTATTCCTCATCATCGACATCAATCACATAAATGGAATGAGAAACTAAACTCAAAGCTTCTTTGGCGAGTGCTGCAAATTCAGGATCGACCAAGAGGACTTTGGTTTCGGCATGCTCCAACATGAAGGCAATGGTCTTAGCATCTAAGCGCGTATTCAAGGTATTGAGTACCGCACCAATCATCGGTACCGCAAAATGTGCTTCAATCATGGCAGGAATGTTTGGCAACAGCACGGACACCGTGTCGTTTTTACCAATGCCCAGTTTTTGCAGCTGATGTGCAAACTGACGGCAACGGTTGTAGGTTTCGCGCCAGCTGATGTGTCGCTTGCCATGAACAATCGCATCTTGATGCGGATAAATATAAGCCGCGCGTTCTAAGTAGCGAAGTGGTGAAAGCGCAACAAAGTTTGCAGGGGTGCGCGGTAGTTCATCATAGGCAGCGACCATGTAATAACTCCATGTATATTTATTATCATCGATGATTTAAAGATAAGCCTTTCAGAATCGACATGCATTTATGCTTTAGTCGAGTGAGTGTTTATTTATAAGATTATGAATTTTATGTAAAAATAATGAATAATCATCATTTAATGAATCTAAATTCATAAATGTGATTAAATTCAATCATATATGAAAAAGTAGAATGTGTGTTTATTTTTTAATCTTTATTGTCAATAGACAGAACTACTGCGGATAAAAATAGAGATTTATGAGATCACTATTAAAAATCATTCTAAAGGCTTCAAATGCATAAAAAATGACAATTTTCTGATTGGGATGAGATTTATAGAGGGAAAAGGTTTTATCCAACCCTGAACACGTGTAAAATTCTTAGCAGTTTTTATACACCGTTTTTATCTTTTGAGGTTCTGCCTCGATCATAATCTCGCGGTGACATGCTCCATGGTACGGGGCATCACTCCTTAAGGATTTTTTTATGCCAATTATCACTTTGCCAAATGGCGATCAAAAACAGTTTGATCAAGCCGTATCTGTGATGGACGTTGCGTTAAGCATTGGTCCTGGTCTTGCAAAAAATACAGTTGCAGGTCGTGTGAATGACCGCTTAGTGGATGCATCGGATTTAATTACCGAAGATGCGACGCTGCAAATTATTACGCCTAAAGATGATGAAGGTGTAGAAATCATCCGTCACTCTTGTGCGCACTTGGTGGGTCATGCGGTTAAGCAGCTTTTCCCAGAAGCGAAAATGGTGATTGGTCCAGTCATTGAAGATGGCTTCTATTACGATATTTTCAGTGCAAAGCCATTTACGCCAGAAGACATGGCAGCGATCGAAGAGCGTATGAAAAAGCTCATCGATCAAGATTACGACGTCATTAAAAAAATGACACCACGTGATGAGGTGATTGCAGAATTCACAGCGCGTGGTGAAGATTATAAATTGCGCTTGATTGCAGACATGCCTGAAGAAACCCAAATGGGCCTGTACTACCATCAAGATTATTTGGACATGTGTCGTGGTCCACACGTACCAAATACTAAATTTTTAAAAGCATTCAAGCTTACTAAAATGTCAGGCGCTTATTGGCGTGGTGATGCGAAGAATGAACAGTTACAGCGTATTTACGGTACAGCTTGGGCAGACAAGAAACAGCTAGCGGCTTATATCAAACGCATTGAAGAAGCAGAAAAGCGTGACCATCGTAAAATTGGTAAAGCTTTAGACCTGTTCCATATGCAAGAAGAAGCGCCGGGTATGGTGTTCTGGCATCCAAATGGCTGGACCATTTACCAAGTGCTTGAACAATACATGCGTAAAGTTCAGCAAGACAATGGTTACCTTGAGATTAAAACACCACAAATCGTAGATTTTACGTTGTGGGAAAAATCGGGTCATGCAGCAAACTATGCGGACAATATGTTTACGACCCATTCTGAAAGTCGTAACTATGCAGTCAAACCAATGAACTGCCCATGTCACGTGCAAGTGTTCAACCAAGGCTTGAAATCTTACCGTGATTTGCCAATCCGTTTGGCGGAGTTTGGTTCATGTCACCGTAACGAGCCATCTGGTTCATTGCACGGCATTATGCGTGTACGCGGCTTTACGCAAGATGATGCGCATATTTTCTGTACCAAAGAACAAATCGGTGCTGAAGTTGCTGACTTTATTAAACTGACTTTAGATGTTTATAAAGACTTTGGCTTTGAAGAAGTGCAAATGAAATTGTCGACTCGTCCAGAAAAGCGTGTCGGTGATGATGCACTTTGGGATATGGCTGAGAAATCACTGGCTGATGCTTTGGATGCTGCGGGTCTGGCTTGGGATCTTCAACCAGGTGAAGGCGCATTCTATGGTCCGAAAATCGAATTCTCGCTAAAAGACTGCTTAGGCCGTGTATGGCAATGTGGTACAATTCAGTGTGACTTTAACTTACCAGAACGTTTAGATGCTTCTTATGTCACAGAAGACAATGATCGTGATCAACCTGTGATGTTGCACCGCGCAATTCTTGGCAGTTTTGAACGTTTTATTGGTATACTTATTGAACACTATGCGGGCTTTATGCCACCATGGTTAGCGCCAGTACAAGCATGTGTGATGAATATTACTGATTCACAAGCTGATGCTTGTGAGTCTGTCGTTGCTAAACTTAAAGAAAGCGGTATTCGCGCGATTTCCGACTTGAGAAATGAGAAAATCGGCTTTAAGATTCGTGAACGTACATTAGAGCGTATTCCATACTTATTGGTCCTTGGCGACCGTGAAGTAGAGGAAGGTACAGTGAACGTGCGTACCCGCTCTGGAAAAAATTTGGGTACTATGTCAATCGACGCTTTCGTTGACTTAGTAAAAGCAGCCGTTGCCGAACGCGGCCGGTACATTGTGGAGTAACAGCGATTAAACAGCCTGACCGTAATCAACAGGGCGGTAACAAATCAAACCGTCCTGCTTTGAATGATGAAATTCGTGCGAAAGAAGTTCGTCTTGTCGACGAAAATGGTGAGCAAAAAGGTATTGTGAGCTTGGCAGATGCATTGCGCGCTGCTGAAAGTGTTGACCTTGATCTTGTAGAGATCGTGGCAAATGCTGAACCACCTGTTTGTAAAATCATGGACTTCAATAAGCATTTGTTTGATCTGAAGCAAAAGCAGAAAGAAGCGAAGAAAAAACAACATCAAGTGCAGGTTAAAGAAATCAAACTCCGCCCTGCAACGGATGTTGGTGATTACAACGTAAAATTACGTGCAATTATCAAGTTCCTTGAAGAAGGCAACAAGGTAAAAATCACATTACGCTTCCGTGGTCGTGAAATGGCTCACCAGCAGTTAGGTTTGGCTCAATTACAAAAAGTTGAAGCTGACGTGGCTGAAGTTGGTATTGTAGAGCAAGCACCAAAAATGGAAGGCCGTCAAATGGGTATGTTACTTGGACCGAAAAAGAAAAAGTAATCCTCCGTTTGAAAAAAAGCACTGCATTGGCAGTGCTTTTTTTTGCAGAAAAGAAAGAGAATTTAAGCTCATTAAATCTGGATTTTATGGATATCGTCAAAGGTGAAATTCATCATTTGAGACTGCTGTAGCAAGAAAAAGCATGTTATAACTACAGTTTCATTCAATCAAGCTAAGTAAAAAGATAGGGTAAAAATGATTGATTTATATTATTGGGGTACACCCAATGGACATAAAATTACCATCGCATTAGAAGAAATGGGCTTGGAATATCAAATTTTTCCCATCAATATTTCGGAAAATGATCAGTTCCAGCCTGATTTCTTGAGAATTTCTCCGAATAATAAAATTCCTGCCATTGTGGATCAGGATGGACCGAATGGTGAATCAATTTCGGTGTTTGAGTCGGGTGCAATTTTACAATACTTGGGACGTAAAACAGGCTTGTATTATCCGACGGATGAGCAAGCGCGAGTTGAAGTTGAACAGTGGTTAATGTGGCAAAAAGGTGGGTTTGGGCCGATGTTGGGGCAAAATCATCATTTTAGTCGTTTTGCACCAGAGCATATTCCTTATGCTGCTGCACGTTATGTCAATGAAACCAAACGCTTGTATGGGGTTTTGGATAAACAGTTGATTGGGCAGCAATATGTTGCAGGTGAGTATTCAATTGCGGATATGGCAATCTTGCCGTGGATTGCGCGTCATGAATGGCAGCAGATTCTATTGGAAGATTATCCGAATGTGCAAGAATATTATGAACGTTTAATTGTGCGTCCTGCTGTGCAAAGAGCATTGGCGATTCAGGTGTAACATCCAGTGTGGGGGTGAATGATAAACCTCCACAAGGAAGTATATTTTTTGACGTTGAGTCTTTTAAGAAAAACAAAATTTATATCAAGAGTTTATTAAGTTATACAGCACTTATCACTTCTTGAGCATAATTTTTCTAGAATGCAGGGCTTGGCTTTTGATGGGTTTTAAAGATTTAAGGAAATCTCTATTTTTCCTTGGTATTTATTCGCTTTGATGATGGCTTGTGTCTTTTTTTGTATCTGAGCTATGAAAGGAAGATTTTCGTTCTCTGGCGGATACCTTCATTATGTTAATATCTGCCACTTACCCAGCATTTTTTGTGATTTCCATATTTGGAAGTCAGTAGGTTGTGATGAAAGCATTTTTTTTGAATTTAACCCGCATCATTGAAGCGAATCCTAAAATTTATATCAGTATTATTGTGGGAATAGCAGGCTATTGTATGTTATTCGTTGCAGAAGCCGTGCATGTTCAAAAAATTGTGGAATTACTAAATACCAAGAATCAAACCATCTTGCGTGCAGCCATTGAGCCGATTTCCGATAAATACACGCTGGCACGCAGTGTGTTATTGATCTTCACATTTATTTGGTCAGCTTATGAATATCGTTCGACCAAGAAAAAGTTAGGCTTGTCTTCATAATCGTATGTGGGCTTTGGGGCTTTTGTTTCTTTCGGCTTTTGGTGCTGCGACTTTATTGCCCTTACAGTCTGAGGCAGTGTTGTTGGGTTTACTGGCAGAGGGCAGTCATTCTGCTGGTGTGCTGATTGCTGTGGCGAGTCTAGGAAATGTTCTGGGTTCTTGTGTAAATTGGTATTTGGGCTTCAAGATTGAGCATTATAAGCACAAAAAGTGGTTTCCTGTTTCTGAACAAAAAATGCTGCAAGCACAAGTTATATATCAAAAATATGGTTTTTGGTCACTGCTGTTAAGCTGGGTGCCGATTATCGGAGATCCGATTACGTTAATTGCAGGATTGTTAAAAGAAAACTTCATTCGTTTTTTGTTGATGGTGATACTGGCGAAAACGGGGCGCTATGTGGTGCTGTATTGTGTTTTTATTGGTTGGTTCTAGTATTTAAAGTTAGCTTGAAGTGGTCATGAAGCACAACCCGAAATCTATCGCAATCATAAAGAGGGAGGAAGAGCTCCTCCCTGAATTACTTAAGAACAATGGTTTAGCTTGAACTGGATTTCGTCTTTAAAGCTAGATTTTTTATAAAGCCATAAGGTAGAGGCGCTACGTTTTACCGCAACTTGGCTATTCCTCACGGCTTGGATGATATTTTGGTCGAGTGCATAAAGACCAGAGCCTTGGTTGATTTTGACTTTTTTTACATCACCGTGTTTATCGACTTTAAAGCTAAACTTGATATTGCGGTCATGCTGATTCAAATCATCACGGTTGAGTTCAAGGTGTGGTTGCTTCGTGTAAGAGAACTTCACTTTTTGTTGCTGTTGTTGTGCCAGCCAGTTTTTAGAATTAAAGCCGTAGTTGCATTCAGCCTGTTCTTGTTCCAAATTTAAACTAAAGGTTTGATAGCCAATAATGGGTAGCGTGGTATCTTCCACTGTATAAGGTTGTACACGTGCCTTGCGTACCGCTTGAATCAGAACCTCATCTAAGTTTTTTAGTCCTGTACTTTCCTGAACACTGGCTTGTGTAATTTTTCCAGTCTCATCTGCATAAATACGCAAGATGGCTGCGCGATTCTGTCCCTTTAAATCCTCATTGTTGTATTGAGGTTGAGGGAAAGAGGTCCATTGAATACGTGTCGTTAAATGGGCAGGTAAAGCCGTACTTTTTTGGACTGCCAATTGTGAGGTGCTGGCTTTTTCTGCGCTATAGCTATGTACAAATGGGAAGCTCAGAATCAAGGAAAAACAAAGCAGTTGTTTCATAAGATCAATTAGGACATTCGTTCAAGAATGCTCATGCATAATGGTGGCTGAATTGTTGCTCAGTATTTCCTGATTTAGAAATACTGGCAAGTCTAAATTCATGTTTTATTGATCTTTTCCTTGAGTGATATCAACTCCAAATAGATCAGATGTTTTTGACCAACTGAGCCCGACCACCAGCAGGGTCATACATCCACCAAACACAGCCGCCATAATCGTGCCCATATATCTGGCGGCTAGACCAGATTCAAATGCACCAAGTTCATTGCTTGACGATACGAACATGCCATTGACCGCAGCCACACGTCCGCGCATATTTTCGGGTGGGTAAATTTGCAAAATGGTTTGGCGTACCACAACCGAAATGCTGTCACAGGCACCAGTCATGGCTAAAGCAAATAGGGAGAGCCAGAAATGGTTGGAAAAAGCAAAGACCAAGGTGAAAACACCAAAACCAGCCACAGCAAGCAACATGTTGCGCCAAGCATGATGGGTCGGAGGGAATCTGGTGAGTGCAATCATGGTGATGAGTGCCCCAATGGATGGTGCTGCACGTAAATAGCCTAAACCTTCAGGACCTATTTTAAGAATGTCTTCTGCAAAAATAGGCAATAAGGCAATGACACCACCAAAGAGTACGGATACCAGATCGAGTGAAATGGCCCATAATACAATTTTGGTTTTCCAGATAAAGCGGAAACCATCTCCCAAACTTGCCCATAAGTTCTCGGTTTCAATGCTGGGAAAGCGGCGCTTTTGCAATAAATTAATCAGCAGAAAACAAATGCTGAGTAATACGGCAACGCTGAGTAAACTGGTTTCACGCCCCAAATAGGCCAACATGAAGCCACCTAACATCGGACCTAAAATGACGCCACTCTGCCAACCAATGGTGGTCCATGTAGCACCATTGGCATACAGTTCACGAGGTATTAAAAAGGGTTTTAAGGATGTTGCCGAAGGATTGTAAAAACCGCGAATGGTGCCTAAACCAAAAATTACGGCATAAATGCCCCAAGACAGCGTTGTGACACCGATGTGTCCTAAGCCAAAGGTGTGAAATAAGCCCCATAAAACCAGTGGAAGCGGGACTGCGAAAAATAAGCAAATTTTCATGATGCTTTGTTTATTAAAGCGATCGGCGAAGTAACCTCCCCAGAGTGACAAGGCAATAAAGGGGAGAGCTTCGGCAAGCCCGATAAAGCCTAAAGTCAGTGGATCTTTGGTGATTTTATATAGGGAATACGCCACAATAATTTCTTGAATCAGAATAGCGAGGGTGAGGCAGAATTGATTTAAGGTCACAATTGAAAAATCGCGATATCTTAATGCCGCGAAAGCATCAGGGGTTGGCTTCATAATCTTGGTATTTTATCGTCATGTGATTATTGTAGTGTTTATTGATCCTTGCGATGCTGAATTATTATGATTTTTATATTAAAAATACCTTTAATGTTATGCGTGGATTTATTGCCTAAATAATACGGTTTTTGCTTTTGTTTTGTACAAAGATGATTTAGAATAGCGCCTTCCTTACCTGCAGGTCGTTTTTGCAATGGTGCAGACGTGCCGAACAGGTGTTTAAAGAGGTTGTTATGGCTAAGTTAAAAACTCGCCGTGGTGCAGCTAAACGTTTCAAAGCGACTGCAAACGGTTTCAAGCGTAAACAAGCGTTCAAACGCCACATTTTGACCAAAAAATCTGCTAAGCGTATTCGTCAGTTACGCGGCTGTGTAATGGTTCACGTAAGTGACGTTGCTTCAGTTCGCCGTATGTGCCCATACATCTAAGGAGATTTATAAATGGCTCGTGTAAAACGTGGTGTACAGGCTCATCGCCGTCATAAAAAAATTCTTGCTCGTGCTAAAGGTTACTACGGTGCTCGTTCACGCGTTTATCGCGTAGCGTTCCAAGCAGTAATCAAAGCGGGTCAATACGCTTACCGTGACCGTCGTCAGAAGAAACGTCAATTCCGTGCTCTATGGATTGCGCGTATCAATGCTGGTGCTCGTTTAAACGGTTTGTCTTACAGCCGCATGATCGATGGCTTGAAAAAAGCTCAAGTAATCATCGACCGTCGCGTACTTGCTGACATCGCTATGCATGACGCAGTTGCATTTGCTGCTTTAGCTGAAAAAGCTAAAGGCGCATTAGCTGCTTAATCGTCTTCGGATGATTGAAAAAGACCGCTTTATGCGGTCTTTTTTATTGTCTCTAATTTCTGAATATGCTGATGGCATGTGCTTTGAATTACATAATTAAGCTTTAAATTAGATTGGCTTGGATGCCTAATGGAGTGAAGTCATCATAAAAAGGAATGGGGCGATGCTTGCAGAGATTGTTGGTATGAATCAGGCACGGATTACTGTAAAACTAGAAATGATTCCAAGAATTGGTGAGTTGGTCAAAATTATGTATGGACCTGATGCGCAGTTAGAAGGAGAGGTGGTAGCGGTACAGCATTATATCAATCAGCATGCGGATGAGCATAAAGTGCGCATTGAGATACGACCCTTTAATTTGTTGATCACCTCCTGATGGAATACGACCACACAATACTTTCACTAAACGCTAGAATGAGAAATTTCAAGCCAAGGGATTGATCTATTGATTCATGATGAATGAAAGAAAGCCACATTATGTGGCTTTCTGGGTTTTTATAAACCGAAATAGTAAGCCACAATACAAATCACCATGGTAATCAGGATCAGTTTGAAAACCGCAGAAGAACCAATCTTGTGATGTGGATGTGGTGCAGATGTTGCTGTTGCAACAGGAGCACCTTCTAAGGGGTTATTCACGGCAACTTGAGTGAGCTGTGCGGTTTGATAATGATTGGCAACTTTAATAATAAATTTAGCCTGAAGATCTTCTAGTTTTTGTGAAAAGTGACGTAGGTTGAGTTGCTCATCAGCACTGAGTAGCGCGCCATCTTCATGTTGCGGGTGTTGGAGTTTGTCTTGTAGGCATTTTTCTAAGGCTTCAAGTCGATACAATGATCTATGTGCAAAATCAGCTGGATAATCTGTAGGTAATAACGCTAATTTTTGTGAATCTAAGCCACTAGCATTTTCAGCAATGCTCTTGGATGCATAACCATAATACGGCAGGTTTGACTGTGTTGGTTCGACAAAACCTTGAGCAAGCGGACTATTAAAGAGTTCGGCTTGGGTATAGCTTTGAATGTCATCCCAATTCGGGCGTTGTAAGTCTGCTTCAATGCGCTTGGCAAGTTTAGCGCTGAGTTC
Organism: Acinetobacter sp. NigerLNRRAM0016; assembly: GCF_054112845.1. Taxonomy (NCBI): domain Bacteria; kingdom Pseudomonadati; phylum Pseudomonadota; class Gammaproteobacteria; order Moraxellales; family Moraxellaceae; genus Acinetobacter; species Acinetobacter sp. NigerLNRRAM0016. The sequence goes on along the minus strand of NZ_JBSYVT010000022.1, from coordinate 26,814 downwards.
AAAGCGCCAAAAGGTTTCATGACGAAGAGGATTTTGTTGTGAAGCCGGGGCTTCAAAATCATTATCTGCGTTATACCATTCCGCCAATTCCTTACCAAAAATCCAAGCAGTTTTTTTATTGGCTTCATGGCTGACCATGAAGTGGGCGAAAGGAAGTAATTCTACATTTGCATTCGGGTTTTGTTCATCATTGAGCAGGCTTGAGCTGTGTAAACTCAGGCGTTTTGTGCCTTGCTTTTTCAGTCCTTCGAGCCAAACTTGAAAATGTTGTGCCAATAAGTGTTGTGAGAGTAGATCTCGAAATGTAAATTGCTGCTGATCAAAAATTGGATGTTGTCTCCAACGATTAAAACTCAGCTCTTTGGTGAGAAATTCATTGCCATAAGTCACTAAAGTGAGCTGCTGTTTCCAAATTTGATCTAGGGCCATAGATAATGATCTCTTTGCAAGTGGGTTTATCTTATCCTTTTTCTAATTTCGGATGTTAATCAAATTTTCCTTAATTGGAAACTCATCAATCTTGTTAAAAACTGATAGAATATCGGGTTTTATCTTATTATTAAATTGTTGCTTTGAGAGTTACTATGTCACTGGAAGCCCTGACCACCGAAGCGCTTGCTGCCATTGCAGCAGCTCAAGACCTTGCTGCACTCGATCTGGTTCGTGTGCAATTTACAGGGAAAAAGAGCCAGCTTGCAGAACAATCGAAAGCGCTAGGTAAAATGGACCCTGAGGAGCGTAAAGTTCAGGGCGCTGCAATTCATGCTGTGCGTGAAGCCATTAATGCTGCATTGACTGAGCGTCAAGCGCAATTACAACAAGCGGCATTAGAACAGCAACTTGCGAGTGAAACCATCGATATTACCCTGCCAGGGCGTGGTCAAACGATTGGCAGTATTCACCCAGTTACACAAGTGCAGGAACGCATTTGTCAATTTTTTACTAAAGCAGGATTTACGGTCGCAACTGGCCCAGAAGTCGAAGATGACTATCACAACTTTGAAGCCTTGAATATTCCTGGTCATCACCCTGCGCGTGCCATGCACGATACCTTCTATTTTGATGCAAATCATTTGTTGCGTACACATACTTCAGGCGTGCAAATTCGTACCATGGAAACCTCACAACCACCAATCCGTATTGTGTGTCCAGGTCGTGTCTATCGTTGTGACTCGGATCAAACCCATTCACCAATGTTCCATCAAATTGAAGGCCTATATGTTGCCGAAAATACCAGCTTTGCAGAGCTGAAGGGTTTGTTGGTGAACTTGCTGAATGAATTCTTTGAGAAAGACTTAAAAGTCCGTTTCCGTCCATCCTACTTTCCATTCACAGAGCCAAGTGCAGAAGTGGATATTATGGATGAACGTGGCAAATGGTTAGAGGTTTTGGGTTGTGGTATGGTGCATCCAAATGTCTTGCAGGCTGCGGGGATCGATCCTGAAAAATACAAAGGCTTTGCTTTTGGTCTAGGGGTAGAGCGTTTTGCAATGTTACGTTATGGCATCAATGACTTGCGTATGTTCTACCAAAATGATGTGCGTTTCTTACGCCAATTTGCTTAAACAGATTAAGACCTCTCCCTAACCTCTCCTAAAAGGAGAGGAGCTTTTAAAGTGAAATGGGTTCTCTTCCTTTGTAAGGAGGAGTTAGAGAGGGATTTAAAAAATAGATTTATAGGTTTTTATAGAAATGAAAATTAGCGAAAATTGGTTGCGCACATGGGTCAACCCAGCCATTGATAGCGAAACTTTATCTGATCAACTGACCATGCTGGGTCTAGAAGTGGATGATTTATCTCCTGCAGCAAAGCCATTTACAGGTGTGGTTGTTGGTGAAGTACTTACTGTAGAACAACATCCAGATGCAGACCGTTTACGCGTTACGACGGTAAATATTGGTTCAGGCGAGCCATTGCAAATTGTCTGCGGTGCACCGAATGTTCGCGTGGGCATGAAAGCGCCTGTAGCAACGATTGGTGCAGTGCTCCCAGGCGATTTTAAAATCAAAAAAGGTAAGCTACGTGGTATTGAGTCACAAGGCATGCTGTGTGGTGCTTCGGAAATTGATCTTGAAGACAAAATTGATGGTCTTTTAGAGCTTCCATCAGATGCGCCTGTAGGTGTGAATGTTCGTGAATATTTAGACCTTGATGATCACGTGATTGATATCAGTATCACGCCAAACCGTGGTGACTGTTTCAGTATTCGTGGGATTGCACGTGAAATTGCGGTCATTAATCAAATGACTGCGACTGCACCAGAGATTAAGGAAGTGGCTGCGACAATTGCTGATGAGAAAAAAGTCATTGTCAGCACTGAAGGTTGCCCGCGTTATTTAGGACGTGTGATCAAAAACGTCAATACCAAAGCACCGACGCCAGAATGGATGGAGCGTGCGCTTGCTCGTTCGGGTATCCGTCAACACAGTATTTTGGTGGATATTACCAACTATGTACTGATGGAGCTGGGTCAGCCTTTACATGCTTTTGATGGTGGAAAAGTTCAGGGTGCGGTACATGTGCGTCAAGCAACAGCGGCTGAAAAACTGGTGTTGCTCAATGAGCAAGAAGTTGAACTGAATGAAAAAGTTATGGTGATTGCTGATGATGAAAAAGCATTAGCGATTGCAGGCATCATGGGTGGTTTATCTTCTTCTGTAACGGATGAAACCACTGAAATTTTCTTAGAATCAGCTTTCTTCGCGCCATTACATATTGCAGGTCGTGCGCGTAGCTTTGGTCTACATACCGATGCTTCACAGCGTTATGAACGTGGCGTGGATTTTGAATTGCCAATGATGGCCATGCACCGTGCATCACAATTAATTGCTGAACTGGCTGGTGGCGAATTTGGTCCGATTACGGTTGCTGAGCAAGCAGATGTATTACCAAAACGCGAAGCGATTGAATTGGAGCAGGCACAAGTTGATCAATTGTTGGGATACCGTGTAGAAGGCGAATTTATTGCGGATGCATTAACACGTTTAGGCTGCGTAGTGACGGTGAAAGCAGAAGGTCAGTGGTCTGTTGTTCCACCATCGCATCGTTATGATATGGCAATTTATCAGGATTTAATTGAAGAAGTTGCACGTATCTACGGTTATGACAATATTCAAATCAGTCTGCCAGTGATTGATGCACAACTTGCGAAGTATCAAGATCAATTTGAAGTGGCACAGTTACGTCAAACTTTGGTAACTTTGGGTTATCAAGAAGCAATTAGTTTTAGCTTTGCCGATTTGAAACTTGAAAAACAACTGAATCCAGCCGTCAATCCATTGGCTTTGGCAAATCCGATTTCAAGCGATTTGGCAGTGATGCGCTCAACCTTACTCTCTAGCTTGATTCCTTGCGTACAATATAATATTAACCGTCAACAAAGCCGTGTACGTTTCTTTGAATTAGGTCTACGTTTTGATTATCAGGATGCAAGTAACATTCATGACTTAAAACAGATTCCAACTTTAGCGATGATTGCCGTTGGTTCTAAGCAAGTTGAATCTTGGCATGCTAAACCACAAGCGATGGATTTCTTTGATTTCAAAGGTGAAGTGGAAGAAGTTTTGGCAGCAGGTCGTGTTCAAGTGGAATACGTACGTTCAGAGCGCGCATGGTTGCATCCAGGTCAGTCCGCTGAAATTATGGTAGCAGGACAGTCAATTGGTTATTTAGGTCGTTTACACCCGACTTTAGAGGCTGAGCTAGATTTGGGAACGACTTGGGTTGCAGAACTTGATCAAAAAGCAGTTTTGCAAACTTATGTATCTAATTTTACAGAATTATCACGTTTTCCATCGGTTAGACGTGATATTGCGCTTTTAATTAGTGATAAGATTAATATTGGTGAAATTCAGCAACTTATCTCTAAAACGGGTGGGGAGCTGTTAAACTCGAATTGGCTCTTCGATGTGTACACAGGACAAGGGGTTGAAGCAGGTAAACGCTCATTGGCATTTGCTTTGTTGTGGCAACATCCGTCACGTACCTTGGAAGATGCTGAAATCAAATCGGGTATGGATACAATCATAGAAGTGTTGCAGAACACTTATCAGGCGACATTGAGGGCTTCATGACAGCATTAACTAAAGCAGAAATGGCTGATCATTTAAGTGAGCTCACGAGTTTAAACCGTCGTGAAGCAAAACAAATGGTCGAATTATTCTTCGATGAAATTAGCCAAGCGCTCATTTCAGGGGAACAGGTTAAACTTTCGGGTTTCGGGAACTTTGAGTTGCGTGATAAGCGTCAACGACCGGGTCGGAACCCTAAAACGGGTGAAGAAATTCCGATTTCTGCCCGTCGTGTTGTGACATTTCGTGCGGGTCAGAAATTTAGACAGCGTGTTGGGAAAGAGCAGATCGATTGATCTGCTTTTTTAATTCATTAATTTTTGTGTTTTACTAAAATTTAGACGTAAAAAAAGAGAGCAAATGCTCTCTTTTTTTTGTGCTACCTAATCGTAAAGATTAGTGAGCAGCAGAAGCAGCAGCGTCAGCAGCAGAAGCAGCAACTTCAGCAGCAGAAGCAGCAACTTCAGCAGCAGAAGCAGCTTCAACAGCAGCAGCGTCTACAGCAGCAGAAGCTTCAACAGTAGCTTCAGACGCAACAGAAGCAGCAGCTTCAGCAGCAGGAGCTTCTTCTTTTTTAGCACAGCCAACGAAAGCTAAAGTAGTAGCAACTGCAGCAGCAATAGCGATTTTTTTGAATAACATGGCATCACTCTCTAAAATATGAGATTAAAAAAAACCAAGGTCAGCTGTTATGTGCTTTTATTCTTCCTAAATTTGTTAGGCAGTAACAATGCAGGAGCAGCTTAACTGGTCTGCGAATATGCTATCACTGCCTATTTTGAATTACTACTGCCTTGCATGAAAAAAAACCAAAAAATGAGCAAATATTTGTATTTTTTTAACAGAAAATAACAATTAAAATGAAGCTTTATATTGGATAACCACCTTATAAGGTTATAAAAATAAACAGGTTTTAAAATCCTAATATTTAGGCATCAAAAAAATAAAAATTAGATAACATAGAAAAGATCGATTTGTGTTTTTATGTTAAGAAAGTCAACCAAATAAAAAAGTCGCCAACATGGGCGACTTTTTTTTAAATTTTTAATGCAAATTAATTACTTGCTTTACGCTTCATTTGATCGAAGAATTCATCATTGGTTTTGGTTTCTTTCATACGATCAAGTAAGAATTCCATTGCCGCCAATTCATCTTGGGTGTGAAGGAGTTTACGTAGAATCCAAACTTTACGTAGATTGTCTTCAGACATTAAACGCTCTTCACGACGGGTACCGGACTTTTTGATGTTCATGGCAGGGAACACACGTTTCTCTGCAATACGACGATCCAGCGTAATCTCTTGGTTACCTGTACCTTTGAATTCTTCGTAAATGACTTCATCCATTTTACTGCCAGTTTCAATGAGGGCAGTTGAGATAATGGTCAGTGAGCCACCTTCTTCAATGTTACGGGCAGCACCAAAGAAACGTTTTGGACGTTCAAGCGCATGGGCATCGACACCACCAGTTAATACCTTACCTGATGAAGGGACTACCGTGTTATAAGCACGAGCCAAACGGGTAATCGAGTCAAGCAGAATAACCACGTCTTTTTTGTGCTCAACCAAACGTTTGGCTTTTTCAATCACCATTTCAGCCACTTGTACGTGACGCGCTGGAGATTCATCAAACGTAGAGGCAACCACTTCACCACGAACGGTACGTTCCATTTCGGTTACTTCTTCAGGACGTTCATCAATCAGAAGCACAATCAGGAAAACTTCAGGGTTGTTACGTACAATCGACTGGGCGATGTTTTGTAACAACATGGTTTTACCCGCTTTTGGAGGCGCAACGATAATAGAACGTTGTCCTTTACCAATTGGCGCAACCAGATCGACGACGCGAGCAGTTAAATCTTCAGTAGTACCATTCCCTAACTCCATTACCAATTGTTCAGTTGGGAATAATGGGGTTAAGTTTTCGAATAAAATCTTGTTACGCGAATTTTCAGGCGTATCGTAGTTAATTTGATTAACTTTGAGTAGGGCAAAATAACGTTCACCTTCTTTAGGTGGGCGAATCGTTCCTGTGATGGTGTCACCTGTACGCAAGTTAAAACGACGAATTTGTGAAGGACTTACATAAATGTCGTCGGGACCTGCAAGATATGAACCTGCAGCAGAGCGTAAGAAACCAAAACCATCTGACAGAATTTCGAGAACGCCATCACCAAAGATCTCTTCACCATTCATCGCATGACGCTTTAAGATGGCAAAGATAATATCTTGCTTACGGTTACGAGCCATTCCTTCAAGGCCCATAAACTCTGCAATTTTGATGAGTTCGCCAATTGGTTTTTTCTTGAGTTCGGTTAAATTCATAGGTGGTCAGATAGAATCAAAAATTCTAGAAACAGGTTGGAAGGAGAGCAACATTCGGTCGCATACAGCAATAAAATGACGGCATCGTGTTAATACAATAACAACGCGGAGGTCTGGTAAATTGTTGCGAAGAGAAAAAGTATGTAACAATTTCTGTTGCCGAGTGGCGATCTTATGTGTTGTGTCTTGTAAGAAAATGACGGACTTGAAATCCTTTCTTTCTTGAGCATGCAATATAAGAGAGATTCTTGACTTTGTCAATTTATAGACGAAAAAAATGCGCTATAGGACATAGCGCATTTGGTCTAATTGCAATGTGAAAATTAGATGTGGTCTTCAATAAATGCAGTCAATTTAGACTTTGGTGCAGCGCCAACTTGTTGTGCAACAACTTCACCATTTTTGAACATAAGTAATGCAGGAATGTTGCGAATGTTGTAGTTTACTGCTGTTGCTTCACATGAAGTCACGTCAACTTTAACAATCTTCACTTTGCCTTCGTATTCGTTTGCAAGCACTTCCAATACAGGTGCAATCGCCTTACATGGTGCACACCAGCCTGCCCAGAAATCAACTAAAACGGGAGTATCTGAATTTAAAACATCTGCTTCAAAGTTTGCATCAGTCGTGTTGATGATATTGCCTGACATGGAATATGCTCCAAAAATTTTATTAAAAGATAGCTAATGGCTCTAAGTATTACATAGCCATCTTTAACAATGTAGTGTTAGATGCAAATTTTCAGCCTTTCGATCAAATTTGTCTAATTGATGCTCACGATGATGCTGATCGCGTAACACAATTGTCATATATGCTTAAAAATAAAAAGCTCAATATTTAAAAGAGATAAATGGCTTTTAAATTGCATGCATGTGCATTACTCTAGGCTCAATTCTGTACAGGTTTATTTGAAGAATGTCTGATTTTTTGATTGATGAAGAATTACTTGCTGCCATCGATATGGGATCGAACAGCTTTCACCTTGCGATTGCGCGTGTAGACCATGGTGAAGTTAAAAAAGTTGCATCAATGTCAGAGAAAGTTCAGTTGGCAGCTGGACTGGATGAAAATAAAAATTTAACGGAAGCGGCGCAACAACGTGGCTTGGCCTGTTTGGCGCGTTTTGTCGGACGTTTAAGTTCGGTGCAGCCAAACCGTTTAAGAATTGTGGCGACCAATGCTTTACGTCAAGCCAAAAATGGACATGAATTTATTCAGAAAGCCGCAGAAATACTGCCAAAACCGATTGAAATTATTGCAGGGCGTGAAGAAGCGCGTCTGATTTATTTGGGTGTTTCGCACACCATGGCGAACAGTGGTCGTCGTTTGGTCATTGATATTGGTGGTGGTTCAACCGAACTGATTATCGGTGAGGAATTTGAACCCATTCATACCGAATCTTTACAGATGGGCTGTGTGGCGTTTACCAAGTGTTATTTCCCAGATGGTGAAATCAACCAAAAAAGTTTTGATAAAGCGGTGGTTGCCGCACGTAAAGAACTTTCTGCTATTGCAAACACTTATAAAGAAGCAGGTTGGGATACTGTTGTCGGTTCGAGTGGTACCATTAAAGCTTGTCGTCAAATTGCGGTCAATATGGGCTGGAGCAATGAGCAGGAAAATCTGACCCGTGAAGGACTGGAAAAACTCAAAGAAAAGTTACTCAAATTCAAACATATTTCAGAAATGGATTTTGACGGCTTGAAAGAAGACCGTCGAGCAGTTTTGCCAGCTGGCGTTGCAATTTTATCCGCAGTTTTTGAATTATTAGACATCGAAGTGCTGGTGTACTCAGATGGTGCTTTACGTGAAGGCGTGATGTATGACTTGTTGGGTCGTTTCCAACACGAAGATATCCGTGACCGGAGTGTGCAAGCCTTAATGGGACGCTATGGTGCAGATCCAAAACAAGCGGAACGTGTGGTCAAAACAGCACAACATTTATTTGATGGTGTGGCAGCTGCATTGAATTTAACGAGTGATGACAGTGACTTACTGCGTCGAGCTGCCTATTTGCATGAAATTGGTTTGGCCATCAGCCACGGTGGATATCATCGTCATGGGGCTTATTTGTTACAGCATTCCGACATTGCGGGCTTCTCACAAATTGACCAAAACCTCATTTCACATTTGGTCGCACATCATCGTCGTAAGTTGCGCAGTGATGCCAAAATTGACGTGATGAAGGTGGGTGGTAGCAAACTTGTGCACTTATGTCTATTGCTTCGATTAGCAGTTTTACTGAATCATAGTCGTAGCGATGCGATGCTTCCTGCCATTGAATTAACCATTGGCAATGCGCAACAATGGCAACTCTGCGTTTCTGGTGATGCCAAACAATGGCCTTTGCTTGTAGCAGACTTGCACGACGAACAAGTGCAATTCAAGCACTGGGATATTGAATTGAATATTCAGTCGGAACAATTTATCGATTAACACTGTTTGGTTAATTTAGGGATAATGGTCGACCTATGAAAAATAAAGCTGCTCAATCTAAAGCATGGACAACAGTCCAAATTGCACGTCATCCAGACCGTCCGCAATTTTTGGACTATGTTGGTGAAATCTTCACTGAATTTGATGCTTTACATGGGGATCGTTTGTTTGGTGATGATGGTGCGATGGTCGGTGGCTTAGCGCGTTTTGACGGCAAACCAGTCATGGTTGTAGGTCAACACCGTGGTCGTAGCACTCGCGAAAAATTAAAGCATAACTTCGGGATGTGTAACCCTGAAGGTTATCGTAAATCACAACGTTTGCTAGATTTGGCTGAGCGTTTTAATTTACCTGTTTTCACTTTTATTGATACTATGGGCGCTTACCCAGGTGTTGGTGCGGAAGAGCGTGGTCAAGCAGAAGCGATTGCCACCAGCCTTGCACAACTTTCAAATTTGAAAGTCCCTGTTATTGCAACAGTGTTGGGTGAAGGGGGTTCAGGCGGTGCTTTAGGTATTGGTGTTGCTGACCGTGTGATCATGTTGTCACACAGTATTTATTCAGTAATTTCACCTGAAGGCTGTGCTTCGATTCTGTGGAAAACAGCTGAGAAAGCAGAACAAGCCAGTGAAGCATTGGCATTGACTGCAGACCGTTTACAACAGATTGGTATTGTTGAATACGTGGTTGACGAAGGTCAAGGTGCGCATTTAAACCCTGAACAAGTCATGGAAAACTTAAAGGTCGTACTCAAACAAGCATTGGATGAGTTACAGCCAATGGATGCCCAAGAGCGATGCGAAGCACGTTACCAACGTTTAATGAAGTTTGGCAGCGACAATTTAGGTCTAACGTCTTAACACAGGCGCAGACCTTTACAGAACAGCGTTCTTATCTCATAGGATGTAGCGGTGGCGTGGATTCCATGCTGTTGCTGCATCTTATGTCGTTTTTATTCCCACTAAAAGTTCGTGCGATTTATGTCGATCATCAGTTACAAAGTATGAGTTCGGCTTGGGGCGACTTCGTCCTGAATACCTGTCAGCAATTGCAGGTGCCCTGTAGCGTGGTTCCTGTTCACGTAGCGGAAGGAAATCTGGAAAACCAAGCACGTAATGCCCGATATCAAGCCTTTGCAGAACATTTACAACACAATGAGGTGTTGGTTTTAGCGCATCATCAGCAAGATCAGGCTGAAACCTTGATGTTAAGACTGCTTTCTGGCGCGGGTGTACAAGGTTTATCGGCCATGTCTACGGTGGATGTTCGGGAACAAATGACCCTTTGGCGTCCATTACTGGAACTGTCACGTGAGCGGATTTGCCAATGGGCTGCGCAGTTGGATGTGCAAAATATTGAAGATCCGACCAATGCCGATCTAGATTATGATCGTGCTTGGTGTCGTCAAATTCTATGGCCTGTTTTGCAACAACGCTTCCCTAAAATGCAGCAAGCGCTGACTCGCACCAGTACTTTAATGCAAGATGCGGATGAAATTTTGGCGGAAGTATTGGCTTTAGACTTGGCAAAATGTGGCAATCAATCTTGTCTCAATATTGAAGCACTCAAGTTATTGTCCATTGCTCGACAACGTCAATTACTCTCTCACTGGATGCAAGGTGAGGCAACTTATCGTCCCAATTTTGCCATGGTGCAGCGTCTAATTACTGAGGTGATTGAAGCCAAACAAGATGCACAAGCTGCTTTGCATTGGCATGGTTGTTATTTTGTTCGTTATCAACAGCAGATTTTTCGTTTAAATGCAGAGATCTATCTGGCGGAACAGCAAAATCCTGTTCCAGCACAGCAATATCTCTCTTTTATGCTCAATCAAAGCTTTGCTTTGGCTTCAGGAAGATATCGTGTCGAAGTCCAAAATCAGGGATTGTCTCAGACACTTTTGGATCAAAAATTGACATTGTCAGCACGGATGGGGGGAGAGAAAATCCATCTGCATGGACGGATCGGAAGTTGGCCTTTAAAAAAAGCGTTGCAACAGGCACAAATTTTTCCGTGGTTGCGTCATACAATTCAAATATTAAGCATAGATAATGTTATGCTAGGGGTTTTTACACCCAAAGGTTTTTGGTTGGCCGAATCTGAATATCTTGTTAAGGATGGATGGCAACCGAGATTAGTTTCAGGGCAATAGAATACTCAATAACGAGCGTAAATCATGAGTGCAGTTTTAAATTGTAATATTACTTTTATTGGTGGCGGCAATATGGCGCAAGCCTTAATTGGCGGATTAATTGCACGAGGCATGCCGACTACGCGTATTACAGTTGCTGATCCTTTTGAAAATGTACGTCAACTTTTACAAGAAAAAGATGTGCATGTGACTGATGATAATATTGCTGCGATTGAGAAAGCAGATATTGTCGTTTTAGCGGTTAAGCCTCAGGTACTTGCAAGTGTATTGAAGCAATTGCATGGTTTACTGGATGGTAAACTAGTGATTTCAATTGTTGCTGGTGCGGAAATTGCAACCATGGCAACTTTATCGGGTACAGAGCGTATTGTGCGTGTGATGCCGAATACACCAGCTTTGGTACAGACGGGTGCGCATGGTTTGTATGCGACAGATGTTGTCGATGCGAAAGACCGTGAGTTGGCGAGCCAAGTTTTGGCTGCAACTGGTTTGACCATTTGGGTGAATTCTGAAGCACAAATTGATGCTGTGACGGCTGTTTCTGGTTCGGGTCCTGCTTACTTTTTCTATATGATGGAAAGTATGATTCGTGCAGGTAAAAACTTAGGTTTAGATGAAAAAGTTGCAACAGCTTTAACCTTGCAAACTGCTTTAGGTGCTGCACAAATGGCAATTACCAGTGCAAGTTCACCATCAGAGTTACGTAAAAATGTAACCTCACCAAATGGTACGACACAGGCTGCTTTAGAAGTCTTTGATCGTACGCAAATTTCACAAAATATTCAGTCTGCTTTGGCGGCTGCGAAAAAGCGTAGCCAAGAGTTGGCGCAAGAATTAAGTGAAAGTATCAAGTAATTGATTTTAATTAGGAAAAATTTAATATGGGTGCAAACTCTGCGCTAATTTTTGGCATTATTATTAACGTAGCGATTTTGCTCGTATTCTTCCGCTTTTTAATGCAATTGGCTGCGGTTAATCCCTACAATCCTGTGGTGATGTCGACAGTCAAAGCCACCAAGATTGTGGATATTTTTAGTCGTATTTTCCCAACACTGGGTAAAGGGCGAGTAAATTCTGCTGCCTTGGCGTTGGTGGTGGTGCTTTATCTACTTAAAATATTTGGCATCATGTACTTGTCAGGTGCCATGCCGAACAGTCCGATTCATTTGGTGATTTTAACCTTTGTCACCATGATACAGGATTTGATTCGCTTCTGTCGTTACTTGATTTTTGCCACGATTATTTTAAGTTGGGTGGTGATGTTTACCCAGTCACGTTCGCCATATATTGAAGTGATTCAGGAATTGGCAGAACCTTTGTTGGCACCATTCCGTCGCTTGTTGCCAAATATGGGAATGATTGATTTGTCTCCAATTATTGCATTTTTGGCATTGTATATTGCCGAAATTATTATGAATGAAGTGGCAATTGCCTTGTTGACGGGTTTATAAGATTTTCTTCCCTATCTTTTGATTTGGTAATAAAAAGGACTCTAAGTAGAGTCCTTTTTTATGAAATGAAATAATTTTAAATCGGGATGCTGTTGAATGAGTAGTGAGCTTGAACCCAAATTTATGCTGATCGATCAGGAAGCTGATTCATATTTGGCAACAATCCATACAGCAAGAGAATCGCTATATATTTTTAAAGAAAATTTAGAAAAATTATCTGAAGATGATTTTGCTTGCGTTAAATTTTACATTCCAGAGAGCTTAGATTCCGAAGATGGTGCGAATATTTGGTTAATGATGCCATTTTTTGAAGATACATTTTGCTTTTCTCAACTATTTGAACTACCAGAAAAATTTAAGTGGATTCATGTTGGGCAGTGGCTTAAATTCAGTGAATCAGATCTTTTAGATTGGTATATTTTAAAACCCAATGGGGAAATGCTAGGCGGCTATTCATTACGTTATCAGCGTTCAAAGCTTTCAGTTGAGCAGCAAGAAGAATTCGATCAGCGTATTGGGGTAAAAAAGTTTATTGATTTGTAATAAGCATTTAGAATTTTTTTTAATTTTACTTAACTGAAACAACTATGTCATTCATATCGGATATTGCTTGGGGTAGGAGAGATTCTTCAAATTCTTAAAGAATCTCTCCTTTAATCCCTTTTTATGGATATAGGGAGGTATTTTGATTAATGAGCTTCATCCCAGTTGTTACCTTTACCGACTTCAACCAGCAAGGGCACGGAAATTTCCAATACCGATTGCATCACTTCAGCCAGTTTTGGTGCCAAGTCATCTGCAATGTCGGCATCTACTTCAAACACCAATTCATCGTGCACTTGTAACAACATTTTGGCTTGATCTTTCGGTAGCATTTTATCCACTTCAATCATCGCCATTTTAATAATGTCCGCAGCACTGCCTTGTAGGGGGGCATTAATTGCGGCGCGCTCAGCCGCTTTACGGATCATCATGTTACGCGCATCAATTTCAGGGGTATATAAACGACGCCCTAAAATGGTTTCAACAAAACCTTGTTCTAAGGCAACCTGACGCGTACGTTGCATATACTCATAAATGCCAGGGTAACGATGGAAATATTGCTTGATATAGTTTTGTGATTCTTCACGGGTGAAGCCCAATTGACGAATCAGACCAAATTCTGACATGCCATACAACAGACCAAAGTTTACCGCTTTGGCTTGACGACGCTGGTCATTGGTGACTTGATCTAGTGGAATATTCAAGACTTCCGATGCGGTACGACGGTGTACATCCTGACCATGACGGAAGGCATCTAGCAGGGCATCATCTTGAGAGAAATGTGCCATCAAACGCAATTCAATTTGTGAATAGTCGGCTGCCAATAACACACGACCTTCTGGTGCAATAAAGGCTTTACGGATTTGACGCCCAATTTCTTCACGTACCGGAATATTTTGCAGGTTTGGATCAGTCGAAGATAAACGTCCAGTTGCGGTAAGCGCTTGATGATAACTGGTATGTACGCGATGGGTATCATTGTTGGCTTGCTTCAATAATCCATCGGTATAGGTGCTTTTCAGTTTGGATAAACCGCGATAATCCAGAATCAACGCACTAATCGGATGATCCAATTTTTCGAGAATACTTTCGCTGGTGCTGTATTGCCCTGTTGAGGTTTTCTTGCCGCCTTTTAAGCCCAGTTTTTCAAACAGGATTTCACCTACCTGTTTCGGTGAGCTGACATTAAACGACTGACCCGCCAATTCTGTGATCTGATTTTCCAAATCTTGCATGGTCTTGGAGAAATCTTCACCCAATTGATCTAAGAACTGCAGATCAAGTTGAATGCCATTTTCTTCCATCAGGGTCAATACGCGTGCCACAGGCACTTCAATATTGTGCAAAATATTGATCAGTTCAGGATGTACTTTCAGCTTTTTATCCAGTACTTCATATAAGCGGAAGGTGACATGGGCATCTTCGGCTGCATAGTGTGCCGCAGTTTCTATCTCGATTTGATTGAAAGTCTTTTGTTTTGCACCTTTACCCGCAACTTCTTCAAAAGTGGTGGTGAGATGGCTTAAATACAGGCGTGCCACATCATCCATGCCGTGACGGGTCGCCACAGAGTTCAATACATAGGATGCTAGCATGGTATCGAAATACCAACCTTGCAGCTCAATCCCGTGATTGGCAAAAATATGCGCATCATATTTCAGATGATGACCGATTTTTTTGATTTCAGGATTTTCTAAAATCGGTTTGATTTGGGTCAAAACGCTGCTGCGGTTTAATTGCGCTGGTGCACCTTCATAATCATGTGCGAGCGGGACGTAGTAAGCATCTTCGGCATCAAATGCAATCGAGAAGCCGACCATTTCTGCAACACGATAATCCAGACTGGTGGTTTCAGTATCAATCGCAAACTTGTTTGCAGTCTGCATGCGTTGTAACAGTTGCTTCCAAGCCTCAGTAGACAACACGGTATGATAATTGGCTTGACCAAGTTGATCATCAACACTGGTTAAGGTCGCTTGATCTTCAGTTTCAATTGGTGCAGCGACAGGAGCTTGCTGAAGGCTGGCATTACTTTGTTTGTTGTTGTTATTGTTAGGATTATTTGGGTGATCCAAAGATTGTAATTGATTACGGAATTCTAGTTCGGTATATAAGCGACGTAATTCATTCACATTCGGGTCTTGAAGGGCTAAATCTTCATAGCAAATGCCCAATTCTAGATCACAAACAATGCTCGCCAGTTGATGGTCAATCGCAATGCCTTCGACGCTGTCTTTAATATTTTGACCGACTTTACCTTTAATCTGGTCAACATTCTCCAAAATACCACCAATCGAACCGTATTCAGTCAGCAATTTTGCCGCGGTTTTGGCACCTACACCTGGAACGCCCATAATGCCATCGGAAGCATCGCCCATCAGGGTAAGGTAATCAATGATTTGATGTGGCCAAACGCCAAACTTTTCAAAGACGCCATTCACGTCCATCGGTTTTTCTTTGAAGCTGTCTTCAAGCGTGACTTTTTCCGTCACCAATTGCGCCATGTCCTTATCGCCAGTCGAAATCAGGACTTGCTGTCCTTTGGCTTCGGCACGTTTTGCCAGTGTACCAATGATGTCATCAGCTTCTGCACCTGGCAGCATATGTACAGGAATACCTAAAGCACGAATCAGTGCGTGTAGATATGGAATTTGTTGTCCTAGCTCATCGGGCATGCTCGGACGATCACCCTTATAAATCGGTGAAAGTTCATGGCGGAAAGTCGGTTCTGGTGTATCAAAAATCACCGCCATGTGGGTCGGTTGAGTACGACGCATCAGTTTCTGAATCGCAGAAATTGCGCCACGTACAGCATTGGTATGCAACCCCGTAGAAGTTGTTAGAGGTGGGACCGCATGAAAGGCGCGAAATAAAAAATATGACCCATCGACCAATACAAATGGTGGCATGCTGCAAATCCTGATTATGAACTAGGGCTTATCTTACGTGAAAAAGGCAAATCTGTCTTATTCGGAATGTCACTCAGCAGCGTTGCAGTTTTTGCGGATGAGCTTCAAGTCCATAAAATTGCAGTATTTTGTATGTTAAATGGTCTGCTTGAAGCTTGATCAAGTAAGATAAATAAATTGAAGCTGTGTAACTCATTGACTCATGTATAAAAAAGACAAACAGGGAATGTTCCTGCTGTTAATTGCCTTAAGCGTGCTGTTGGTCGTTGCGATTGTGATGCAATGGCAATCTACGGTGTTCGCTGCTGCGATTGGATTGACCCTAGTATTGATGCAGTCGATTTCCAATATTCATCAGCGTTTGCTGCAATTGGAACAGGCGGCAGCCAGCCCCATGATGCAGTCCACCGGCATTGGAGTGCAGAAGGTGTTGATTTATGCCGCGACTTTGTTGGCATTATGGGGTTATGCCAATACGTGGCTGTGGTTGGTTGCTGGGGCAGTGTTGGTTTTACTGTTCTGCATTATTCACTTGATGAGCACATTTCAAAACCGATTGGTGTTGTTAGAGCAGATACAGCAAGTGGCAGCTGAGCCACCGATACCAGTCTTCAAACCAACGGCAGTAGAGCAGCCTCTTACATCAGCGATACCTGTATCGGGGCAGTTGACGCTAACTCAGCAACAAGATGCAACGGTACAGCAACCACAGCAAAGTTCGGATCTTCAAAATCCAGCACCTGATTCGCAGCCTCCTGCTTGGTGGCAACCCGCACTGGACTGGATGAAACATGGCAATCCGATTTTGCGTGTCGCGGTTGCGGTACTGATGGTCGGTATTGTGTTGTTGCTGCGCTTTGCCAGTGAGCATTGGCAGTTAAGTTTGGCGGTCAAACTGGGTTTTATTGCAGCGGCTGGGGGAGTAACCACTGTTGCGGGTTATCTGCTACAGCGTAAAAATGCGTTGTTTGCCATTGCCCTGCAAGGTTTGGGTTTGGCTGTGATTTTCCTCACGCTGATTTTTGCGCACCATTTTGCCGTTGTACACAGTCTAATGACGGCCAGCATTCTATTTGTAATTTTACTCGGCTTGACCGTTGTGTTGAGCCTGAAACAGCAAGCCTTGTATTTGGCGATTTTGGCCTTGAGTATGGCGTATCTGGCGCCGTTGCTGATTCCGCACAATCATCCTGATGTGGTGTTTTTATTTGGCTATTATTTTGTGATTAATTTGGCTGTGGTCGCAGTCAATTACTTGCAACCGTGGAAAATTTTGCACCAAATTGCCTTTTTCGCCACCATGTTTATTGGGGGATCGGTCATTGGGTTATATGCAGAAAATGATCAGCTCAATATTTTGGATGTGATTCTATGGTTACAGATCGCCTTGTTTATTTGGCTGAGCATCCGTTATAGCCAGTTGATGTTGGCAGAACAAAAGCAACAGCATGCGTCCGTACCCAGCTCGAATACACAGAAAAAACTGCAACCTATTCTAGATGTTGGTTTAATTTTTAGTGTTCCAGTGCTGGGGTTCTCATTACACGCTTTTCTCATGCATGATTCAACCGTTGCTCTAACTTGGGGAGCAGCTGCCTTGGCGGTGACCTATGGACTGCTGAATTTCTGGATCAAACGTCAGCATCCACAGTTGTCGATTCTGGCGAAAAGCTTTTTTATTCTTGCTGTGGTCTTTACAGCCTTGATCTTCCCGCTAGCAAAAGGCGCACATTGGACTTCTACGGGTTGGGTCATTCAAGGTACAGCTTTGATTGTCTGGGGTATTACCGAGCGTTACCGACTTAGTCGTTATATTGGTGTGGTATTGGTGCTGCTGAGTACCATCGCCCTAATGTATCAAATCTGGTCGAATGATGATTTTCCCGTATTAACGACCAGTATTTATGCCATTGCTCAATTTATTTCTGCCTTTTATTTGCTGCATTATCAGGATGTAGAAAAATATTTCAGCGCACGTATGTTGAGCGGTATTTTTCTGATTTCAGGCATGTATGCAGGAGCCATTGCAGGTGTCGAGCTGATGCATTGGCAGGCATGGAGCTATAGTTGTTCTATTGCAATTGCGACCGCATTGCTGGCTGGATTTAGTTTGGTGGTCTGGTTGAGGTTGAAACTGGAATGGCAAAACTTACTACTCACCTTACTGGCTGGCTTGTTGGTGCTGCTTTACGGGGTGACCCTGCTCGAAGAGGTGTTTAGCAGTCAGCAATGGTCAAGTCCAACGGCACAACTGAGTTTTGCCGTGAGTGCAGTGCTCTTGAGCTTGATGTTGATGTTCATGCAGCGAGTTTCTGTACGATTCAGCAATGAATTATGGGCTGCGCAGTTATGTTTCGCACTGGCGGCTATTGGTTTAGCCATCTTCCCGCAAATGCCAATTTGGGCTCTGGGTGTGGTTCCAGTTGTATATGCGCTGTATGTGTTCTTTACACATAAAGCCGATTTTTTAAATCAAACTTCAATGTGGTGTTTAGGACTGTTGTGGTTAGTGGTTTTGAATCTCGATCCGTATTCGGCAACCCATTATTATCTGGCACCGCTGTTGAATTTAACTGATGTGCTGTCTTTGCTGGTGTTTGGTGGGCTGTTGTGGATGATCTATCAGCATGATTTCGTGCAGCAATCCTCCACAGAGTGGAGCTTGAAAATTAGCACGATTCTGATTGGCCTGTTGGTGTTCAGTAGTATTGTAGTGCGTGGTATGCATCATTATAAGGATACGCCATTGTGGAGCGGTGCGATTTGGCACGATGGTTCGGTACAACTGAGTTTGACTTTACTGTGGGTAATTCTGGCCTTTGTCTTAATGACATTTTCTAGCCAAAGACATATTCGACAAATCTGGTTTGTCGGTGCTGCTTTACTGGGGATTGTGGTTGCCAAGTTATTATTATTGGATCTCTCTCAAAGTGGTACCTTAACGCGGGTAATTTCCTTTATTGGCTCGGGTGCAGTGATGTTGGTGATTGCCTATATCGCACCTTTACCCCCAAGTCTATTGGAGCAAAAAAAAGAGCGATAATCTTATCGCTCTTTGCGCTCTTGTTTCAGTTCCTTCTCATAAGCATATTGATCAATCTCGTCGCGAGCTTTTGGGCGAGGGCGGTCAATAATGCCCATTTTAGGCACAGGAATTTCAATATGATTTTCCAAAAAGCCATTGCGCACACGTTCTTGTAATTCATCGCGGGCTTTGAGGAAAATTTCCTGTCGACACCACACGGCAAACAGAATTTCAATGGATGATTCACGAAAGGCGGTAACGGTCACTTCAGGTTTAGGATCATCCAGTGCCAAAGGATAGCGTGCTGCCACATCCAGTAGGACTTCACGGACTTTGATGATGTCTTCCTGAAAGTTAATCGATAAGGTAATCGGAATCCGCCGAATGGGAAATTTAGATAAATTCATCACGGGCGCACGAATCAATTGTTCATTGGGCAGACGGACATAAATATTGTCTAAAGTCAGTAGTTTGACCGAAAGCAAATCAATGGAAATCACTTCCCCTTCAATGACATGACCTCGAATTAAGGTAATTTGAATGGTATCGCCCACTTCAAAAGAACCTTCACCAATCAGGAATAAACCACTGATAAGGTTACTGGCAGAGGTTTGTGAAGCGAAACCGAGTGCGACCGTGAAAATACCCGCCGCCCCGATAAAGACACTGAGTTTAAAGCCTGCTTCTTTCAGGCTTGCCATAATAAACAGCACGAAAATGAAATAAAAAATTCCGCGACGCCAGACCATGCTTTGATGGGCATTAAAATTCTGTCCAACCGTACGAATAAAGGTATTGGAAATCAGGCGCGCTAAGATAAAACCGATTAGACACAGCACCAGCGCGACCAAAATCTCACTGATACGCTCCAAATTAATATTGGTAAAAATTTCCTTCAGGCTGACTGCAACATCTTTAGGAATATTGGTATCTGGCATAAAAGCATCCTAAAAAAATGAGTCAAACATATTGAACAAGGCGCCCCCAGGGGAGCGTGGCGCATGCACATAAGTCACTTCGCCCGCCAATGGTGGGGTGCGGTTTTCAATTTTAATCCGTGGTGGACGGGTCAAATCTTCATGGATAACTTTAATCTGCGAGGTCCATAAGCGATCGGTACTTTCACTATAAAACAGCGGCAATGCCGACACGGGTACATTCATGCGGTCAAAACGCAGCTGTTGACCGCTGGTATTGTGAAATTCAATTGGCGTGACGGCACGAAAAGGACTGGGTTTGAGTAAGTTTAATTCGGTCCGTCCATCCACCGCAGTTGCATAGCACATTTCACCTGTCCGCTGGTCGGGGCCAAACCATGTATCTTTGGGTTGCATCATTGGCAGGTCAAATAAAGGTTCGCGTTGGCTTTCGACAAAACCTGCAATCCATAAGGGAGTGCTGATATATAGGGTGCCGCGTTGTCCAGCAGGAATATAAATCGGGTCGACAGGTTTAATCACCACCGAACGATCGGCGAGGCGTGGCATCAGATGAAAGGTATCGTGCGTTTTACGAAACATATAACGCTCAATTTTAATTGGCTGCGGAAAAGCAAACTCAGGATCATCAATCATTTTCCACTGACGTTCAGAATCTTTCTGAAATAGTGGACGGTGATATTCCAGTCGCCATTCGTTGATGCTGCGCGCCAGACGAAACAATAAAGAGCCGAACTGCCATGTTCTTGCTTGGTTTAATTCGAATTTTTGTTCGCCCCACCATTTCAGTGATGGATGATCGGCTTGAATATGCTCTAAATCAGATGGTGCCAAAATAAAAAAATCCTCTAGTCAGTTCAGTCAAAAACAGACTTCACGCTGTCATAAGCTTAGAGTACACTCAAAAGCCTCTTTTTCATCATTATAATTTTGTGATGCAAATACTTAAACAAATACAAATTCCTTATAGTTTTGCCAAACGACATGGCGTTTTACTTCGATATGATGGGGATCAGGTTTTTATTGTACGCCGTGAAAATACCGCATGGATTGCATTACAAGAAGCACGCCGGTTACTGACGACACCTGCACATTATGAAGTGTTGGATGATCAACGTTTCAATGCACTGTTAAGTTCAAGTTATGCAGGGGATACAGGGGAGTCTCAGCAAGTGGCTGCGGGACTGGAAGATCACCCCGATTTACTTAGTTTAGCCGATCAGGTTCCCGAAGCTGAAGATTTGATGGATCAGGAAGATGATGCGCCGATTGTGCGCTTGATTAATGCCTTGCTCTCGGAAGCCATTCGCGTCAGTGCTTCGGATATCCATATTGAAGCTTTTGAAAAGAAACTCTCGGTACGTTTGCGGGTTGATGGTCAACTGCGTGAAATTGTACAGCCGCGTCGTGAATTGGCACCGCTTTTGGTATCGCGAATTAAAGTCATGGCGAAGCTGGATATTGCCGAAAAGCGTATTCCGCAAGATGGACGTATTTCATTGCGTCTAGCGGGTCGTGAAGTGGATGTGCGTGTGTCGACCTTACCGTCTTCACATGGTGAGCGTGTGGTAATGCGTTTATTGGATAAACAAGCGGGACGCTTGAATATGACCCACTTGGGCTTATTGCAACCTGACTATGAATGTTTAACCCAACTGGTGCATCGCCCGCACGGCATTATCTTGGTCACAGGTCCGACAGGTTCGGGGAAAACCACTACGCTTTACGCTGCTTTATCGGACTTGAATGACAACACGCGTAATATTTTGACCGCTGAAGATCCGATTGAATATCAGTTGGAAGGGATTGGTCAGACGCAAGTGAATACTAAGGTGGACATGACCTTTGCGCGGGCGTTAAAAGCCATGTTGCGTCAAGATCCAGATGTGGTCATGGTCGGTGAAATTCGTGATTTAGAAACGGCAGAAATTGCAGTTCAAGCATCCTTAACCGGTCATTTGGTGTTGTCGACGCTACATACCAATACCGCAATTGGGGCTGTCACTCGATTAAAAGATATGGGGATTGAACCCTTCTTGCTTTCAAGTTCACTGATTGGCGTGATTGCACAGCGTTTGGTACGCACCTTATGCCCACATTGCACCACATGGCATGAGGCAGATTCGTTTGAACAACAGATGTTTAAATCGATTGTGCCTGCGGTACAAGGTTTAAAATTGCCAGAGCCACAAGGCTGTGAGCAATGTTCGCATGTGGGCTTTAGTGGTCGAACAGCCATTTACGAAATCGTACCTGTGGATGAGTCGATGCGCCGTCTAATTCATGGCAATGCAGCTGAGTTTGAGCTGGAAAATTATGCGCGTCAGCATTCAGGTTCTATCCGTGATGATGGTTTGCGTAAAGTATTGGCAGGCAAAACCACTTTGGAAGAAGTGTTACGTGTGACCAATCAAACTGAAGAATAAAGACAGTCATTTAAACAAAAAAGGCGCCACTCGGGCGCTTTTTTTGATGAGCTGAACTCTATTACGCAGTAATAATATTGAAGTTCACATCAATATTGCCACGTGTCGCATTTGAATATGGGCAAACAATATGGGCAGCAGCGACAAGTTTTTCAGCTTCATCGGCATCCATGGCAGGAAGATGCACATTCAAAGTGACCTTAATGCCAAAACCTGTTGGAATTGGACCAATCCCAACTTCACCTTCAATAAATGCATCTGCTGGAATCTTGTATTGATCACGGTTCGCTACAAATTTCATGGCACCTAAGAAACAAGCTGAATAGCCTGCTGCAAAAAGTTGTTCAGGGTTGGTACCACCACCCATACCGCCCATTTCTTTAGGGAGTGTTAGTTTGATATCCAGAATACCATCATCAGAAATTGCACGACCATCACGACCACCCGTTGCTTTTGCTTTAGCACGGTAAACCACTTGTTCTAGAGACATCTTATTCACCTTTAATTTATATCGAACACAAATATATCGTACACGATTTAAATTGTAGTGCAAGTCTTAAACAATAGAATTTACATCTCGATACAGGATCTCTATACATCAAACATGTTTGATTAAGATCAAATCACAGTCAAGCAGGGGGGTAATACCATTTAGGTTGAAATCACTAAGCTTGTATCAAACCGATCAGTTTGAAATGAAGCGGTAAATTAAGCTGAATAAAATATATGACTGATAGTGAAATAAGCGTGAATTAACCGAACTGAACCAGTCTACGGTGTTGCATCAGGGGCATAGATTCACGGATCTGTTGTTGTTCTTGTACGTCAAATGGCACAGTAATTAAATGTGCACCATCCTCTTGAATGATATCCAGTAATTGTCCACGACTATTGGTGGCAGCCGTATGTCCCCAAGTTTGACGCTTTTCACCATGCCAACCTTGTTGTGCAGAACCTAAAACTTGGCATTGGCTGTCCATCGCACGAGCTTGTAGCAGTAGTTGCCAATGCATTTGACCTGTGGTGTAAGTAAACGCAGCAGGCGCCGTTAAAATGTGGGCACCACGGGCACGTAAATGCAAAGCCAGTTCAGGAAAGCGTAGGTCATAACAGACCATCATGCCAATATTGCCAAAAGGTGTTTTGGCAACTACAAGCTCAGAGCCAGGTTCAAAAAACTTGGACTCTTGATAGCCCCCAACAGCATCGCCTACTTGTACATCAAACAAGTGAATTTTGTCATAACGGGCTTCGGTACGTTCAGGGCTAATACATAAACTGACGGTGCGGACACGACCATCTTGAATCACGGAACCATCTGGGCGGAAAGGACAAGGTAAGGTCCCAGCAATAATCCAGATCTGATGCTGATGCGCCAATGTCTCAAGTCGTTTTTGAATTGCTTCAAACTGTTGAGCAGTATCTCGTTGCTTGCCTGCTGCAAAACACACGAAATTTTCAGGAAACACCACCAAAGAGGAACCCTGCGCTTTACTCTGTTGAATAAATGATTCGATGACCTTGAAGTTTTCTTCAATGTCATTTTGAGAATTCATTTGAGCAACAGAAAGTAAAGACATGTGTTCATCCTTGCAACGGGTGCATTAAGCGTTTTGCTGATTAGACGCTTGTTCCATATTATCTTGTTCTTTTTGAAGTTGTTTGACCAGTGGTTCAAACATATTTTGATTATTTTCGTTCAATTTCATCAAGGTTTTGTGCGCATCAAGTACGGTTGTAAGCATGTTTGAATGCGTTACATGTTCTTCCATTAATTCAAGTGTACATACGCTTGGGTCACCACAATAATTCAGGATGACAAAAACCTGACCTAAGCCCATGCTGTTGGCTAAAGTCGTAATATCGGGATTGGTTGATAACATGACAGCCTGAATGTTATGCGCTTGTTTTAGCTTCAAACCAAGTTTCGCTAAAATGCCTAACACGGTACTGTCGATGAACGTCGTTTGGGTTAAATCTACGATTGCCCCAACAACATTCGCCTGTTGTTCAATTCGGTTTAAAAGTTTGTCTAGACTGATACAAGATTGGGCACGCACTTCGCCAATAAGCTTAAAAATATGCGTTCCATCTAAGCTTGCATATTCAACATGACCTGTTGACATATAAATGCCATTTTCAGAGAAGGATAGGAAAATTATCACATAGGGCAAGTACAGACTCAAGTATTCTAGAGTCGTAGATGCAGGTTTAAATCTTTAAATATTTGAAAAATAGACTAATTCATTCTGCATAAACTTAAGATGGCAATATCATCTGCAACATGTTCGGGTGCTTGAAATGATTGATTTTGCAAATGGAAGACCAATTGTTCAAATTGTTCGTTCAATCCGCCATCGAAAGGTTCAAGGGCCCCATCCGAGCAAATAATGAAACGCGATTGTTTATTTAATACACACTCAAATTCTTCCACTTCAAGGTCTTCAGTAAGACCCAACGGGAAACTGCTGGTATTTAGAATTTTAGGCGGATGATTTGGTTCTAAAAGAATTGCGGGCGGATAGTGTCCTGCACTCGACCATTTTAAAACATGGCTTTCCAGATTCAGCGTACCCGCAATCATGGTGATGTGCTTTTCAATATTTTCCTGAACCAGCATGCCATTCAGTTTTTTTATCAACTCTCTTGGGGTCTTTGAGCGACCATGAAAAGCAGCCATCCAAGAGGTGAGTAAACTGCTGGTCACACCATGACCTGACACATCGGCTAAATAGAAGATGATTTCTTTATCACTCAGTTTCCAGTAGTCATACCAGTCGCCTGAAAGATAGGCTGAAGGTTGAAACAGGGTTTCAACTTGATAATTGGTGAGTTCAATTGGATTAGGCAGTAAACGCTTTTGTAATTCAGCTGCGGAAGGAAGATCACGACTGTCTTGATTGCGCTTGTACTGAGCATCAATCTTTAATAAGGAATGTTCTGGGTTTGCAGGCAAACGGTTCCAGATCCAGCCAGCCAAAGCACCCACTTCCCAAGCTTGTGCTAAAGCCGTACCTTCATTCTCGAATGCCAATACAATGGTGGGTAAATTCCATTGATGAATAAGGTAATCTTGCACATCGGCTATGGCAATAATGGTCGGATCATACAAGTCTAAGTCATCTATGTGAATCATTTGCACACTTGGGAGTGTGTTAAGTACCTGATCTAAATAAGGAATATTGCGAGTCGGTTGAATGAAATACATATATAAATTGTATGATCCTTGGCGTGTACCTAGTTAGATGTACTATATCAATCACGTAATTGCTAGAAAAAGAATATTTTTCCAGACAAATAAGTTTTACAAATTATTCAGAAGGTGTTGAAGAATCTTCATCTTGTGTGTCATCCATGCCATCGCCTGGCTCTTCATCTACAAAAGAAATGTTGTCCGCATCTAAACCTTGTTTTTGTGCAATCTCAAAATTTTTGCGTTGCAGGTAAATGTCGCGAATTGCAGCATAGCGGTCACCTTGAAGTACATCTTCAACATCAAGAATTTGAGCACGTGCATCAATGCCGCGTAACATTTGATCAGACCAGTAAATACCATCGTTATTGTCGAATATATAGCGTTGTGGACGGGCTTGACCATCAACAAAGAAGCCAATGCCATCACGGAAAGTACTTGGGCCAATAATCGGTAAAACCAAATATGGACCAGATGGCACGCTGTAATAACCTAGCGTTGTACCAAAACCTTCTTCTTCCATATCTAAGCCCAAGCGTCTCGCTGGGTCTGCAAAACCTAAAGTCGTGACTGTATTAATGGTAAAACGACCTAAAGACTTCGCCGCACGTGATGGGCGACCTTGTACCAATTGATTTACGGCATTCCAAGGCTCATTTAAGTTTTTACGAAAAGAACGATAAGCGCCACGCACACTGTCAGGGACTTTAGTTTTATATTGAACCGCAACTGGTCGCGCAAAATTCCGATCCAAGAAGTCATTAAACGCAAAGGTTTCACGATTTAAGGCTTCTAAAGGATCTTTGATGCTATCAGGCTGTGCAGCATTAGCATTCACTTTTAAATCATTCGCTTTTACATTTTTAAGTTCTTTTAATGATTCAAGTCTAGAAACCTGTGTCGTCGATGATTCATCTGGTGCAACTTCATTTACAGAAGCGTCGCTTGCGGCTGTAGTAGAAAGCTCATCATTTGCTTGTACAGTAGAAGCAAAACTAACCGCTAAAAGTGTTGCACATAAATAATAGTGAGTATGTTGCATAATAGATCCAAGACGATTCTTAATGTCGCAAGCAACTTAAGTGGTCTAAATTAAAGAGTATGGAGCGTATTGTAACAGTTGTTATAAGCTCAGTATTAAAACAAATTTGATCAAAATATGTAATAAAACTGCTTTTTTGCCGATTAAATGAACGGGCGAACGTTTTTTTTGAATTAATTTGCGGAAGGGTGTTGCAAGTGATTAGAAATGCTGTAGAATGCACATCCATCGGCGGTGATGTAGATAAAAACTTGTTGATTAACAAGGATTTAGCTTAAGGGTTAAGTTTTTGGATTAATTGAATG
>NZ_JBSYVT010000021.1:0-66828 GCF_054112845.1 Acinetobacter sp. NigerLNRRAM0016 | reverse complement strand
AACAGGATTATAAAATTTGAAAAACTTTAGGTTTTTTTATTGCTCGAGAGCACGACTTTGAATGTATTGATAAAAAAAAGATGACCTAAACGGAAGCTTTATATGGTTCATATACATTATGATTTAAGCCTTGTTGTAGGTTCTATTTTATTTGCTTTGTTGGCATGTTTAATGGTTGTGTCACTGGAACAATTATTATTTCGCGGATCACAGCAAAAGCTGCACAAGGTCATCCTAGTGACCAGTGGTCTAGTATTAGGCGTCGCCATTTGGTGTATGCACTTTATTGCTATTTTTGCTTGTCAATTTCCTGAATCCTTTAGCATTGATCTTGGGCTAACGCTGACCTCATATGTAATAGCTTTTGTTGCCTCAACTTTCGCCATTTGGCTGATCACACGTCCCACTTTATCTTTTGCTCGCCTGATTATGGGGGCAGTCCTGATGGGGCTGGGCATTTCGGGGATGCATTACACGGGCATGCTCGCTTTAAAACTGCCGTCTTATCATATTCAGTGCGACGCCATGATGGTGGTATTTTCGATTATCTTTGCCATTTGTGGTTCGGGTTTAACCTTCTGGCTCACCTTTAAATATAAAGCAGCGATTAAATATAAGTTTTGGCTGAAACTCTGCATTGCATTCATGATGGCGATTTCGATTGTCGGCATGCATTTTAGTGGTATGGCGGCAACGAAATTTGTCCAAGATTCTACAGATTTGCTGAACTTGGGTCAGTCGGGTTATGGCTTGATTGTATTTACGGTATTGCTGGTCACCTCGCTGATTTTTATCGCGGCGTTCTTTGTTGCAGTACTCGAACAGCGACTAGAAGAGAGGAATATTCAGCTGTATACCGCCAATCAGGAACTTGCCAAGCAAGCAGTGAGAGATAACCTGACTAAATTGCCGAACCGTTTGTATCTAGCTGAATACGCGCATTTTCTGTTTACCAATCATCGCTATAACGATCAGAAAATTGCTTTTCTTTTTATTGATTTAGATCGCTTTAAAGGCGTCAACGATGTCTTTGGTCATCATGTGGGGGATCAATTGCTGGTACAGCTTTCGAGTCGTATTCATGCCCAATTGAATGAGCGCCAAAAATTGCTGCGTATTGGCGGAGATGAGTTCTTAATGGTGATTGAAGATGCCAGCCTAGAACAAGCGGAACGCATGGCGGCAGTTGCACTGGAACAGATTCAGGAAAGTTTTCTTATTGCAGGCAAGGAAATTAATATTTCTGCCAGTGTCGGCATCGCGATGTTCCCTGAGCATGGCAATAACTTGCAAGATTTGCTGATTAATGCAGACGCAGCAATGCTGTCCTCAAAATACCAAGGTCGTAATACCTATTCCGTATTTAACTATACGGCGGATCAGCAAGAAACCAAGAGCCTGACCAAGTTAATTAATGATCTGTATAAAGCGGTTGAAGAACAGCAGTTTGTTCTGTTTTATCAGCCGAAATTTACCACGCAAGACCATCAAATTTGTGGTGTGGAAGCATTAATTCGTTGGCAACATCCAACTTTGGGTTTATTGACCCCAAACATGTTTATTCGTGGTGCAGAAAAAACAGGGCTAATTATTGAATTGGGTTATTGGGTGCTGGAACAAGCCTGCCGTCAAATTCAAATCTGGGAAAAAAATAATGTGCCGTTTTTCCCTGTAGCGGTCAATCTTTCAGCCGTGCAATTTGAACATAAACACCTGTTTACCAACCTAGAGCAGTTGTTTGAAAAGTATCAAATTGATCCAAGT
Source organism: Acinetobacter sp. NigerLNRRAM0016 (assembly GCF_054112845.1). NCBI lineage: Bacteria > Pseudomonadati > Pseudomonadota > Gammaproteobacteria > Moraxellales > Moraxellaceae > Acinetobacter > Acinetobacter sp. NigerLNRRAM0016. The sequence continues at coordinate 65,064 of NZ_JBSYVT010000021.1, read as the reverse complement.
CATTTGATGATTGAGATCACTGAAACCACCGCCATGCATCATATTGAATCCAGTATTTTGAGTTTCGAGCGATTGCGCCAAATGGGCATTAAACTGGCGATTGATGACTTTGGTACCGGGCATTCCAGCTTCCTGTATTTGAAAAACCTGCCTGTGGATGAACTGAAAATAGACCGTGAGTTTATTTATGATTTAGAAGAAAACTCAAAAGAAGAAATGATTTTGGAAAGTATCATTCAACTGGCGATTAAGTTGGGTTTGGTGGTGACTGCAGAAGGGGTGGAATGTGCATCTCAGGCAGAAATTTTATCGCGTCTAGGTTGTCAGCAATTACAAGGCTATTTATTCGCAATGCCGATGGAAGTGGAGCAGCTTGAGCGGATCTAAGTTTAAGCTGTGGACTCAGATTTGGTTAGTCAGGAAGTTGTTTGATCTTCGTTGTATCTGAAAGCCTTATTCAATCCAACTTGATCTCGCATTTCAATTACATGCAAATACGATTGCGTCCTTCGGCTTTGGCTTGATAGAGGTTTTCATCTGCCAGTTTCATCACTGCCTTAATCTGTACTGAAGAATCAGGCCAGTGCGCGAGTCCAATCGAAATAGTAATTGGACCTATGCCTTCTACCAGTGTGGTTTCAAGCTTTAGTCTTAGGCGTTCTGCTAGTTTATAACCAATATTCAAATCTGTACTGGGCGTCAGGACGATAAATTCTTCACCGCCAAAACGGCAGCAGACATCATTATCACGGAAATTGGCTTGTATGAGAGCTGCGACTTTCTGTAACACCAAATCGCCTTTGTCGTGTCCATAGGTGTCATTCACTTGTTTAAAGTGATCAATATCAATCGCAATCACACAAAATTGGGTTTTGGTATTCATCAATTCCTGCGTGAACACCTCCATACCACGTCGATTATAAAAACCGGTCAGAGGGTCGGTGTTGACATGGTAGTTCAGCTCGTTAATGCGTTTTTTAAAGTTCTGCGCGCTGAGCAAGAGCGAGAGACGGAATTTTAACACCTCAAAATACCAAGGTTCGATACTTTTAATTTTTTGATCGATATCAGGGGTATTTAAAATACTCGCCATTTTTGCCAGCTGTTCCAGCGGATTAGAAATCAGATAGGCAATGCGCCAGACAATAAAGAAAATCACCAGATAGAAGATCGACATGCCAAACAGAATTTTATACACAATGCTGGTGGCTTGTTCTAACAGAACCGCTGTAGGTTGCTGAGAAACGATGATCCATTTGGTCGAGGGTACATAGGCAAACCCCGCCAGATTTTCTTTACCTTCACTGTTGACCAGTTGCATCTTGCCGAATTTGGTTGCCTGAATCTGTGCCAGTCCGGTGTTATGCGTGACGGTTTCACCAATACGTTTTGGATCGGGGTGAAAAATAATACGGTTATACTGATCCAGCACATACATATAGCTGTTTTGATAGTTGTATTTGATGCTCAGTAATTCACGAATAATGTTATTTTTCTTTAAATAAAGCGCGCCACCAATAAAGCCGAGATAGTTGTGATTGTTGTCAAAAATAGGTTGTGAGATAAAAACAATCAAATTATGGCGTACAGAATAATAGGGGTGTGTGATGACGGGGGCTTTTTGGTCTAGGGAAAGCTGAATGCCATAGGTTTTATTGATACGTTTTTTATCAAATGCCAGCTGCTCGGGTGCATAAGACAGGAAACGCCCCTCTTTATCAATCACCACCACACTGTCAAAGGCATCGGACTGGAAGCGTAAGCGATCCACTTCATTTTGTAGTTGAATCGGATCATCAAAGGAATGCCCGATAATATCGGCACTATAGGCCAGTTGCTTGACCAGAGTTTTGAATTGTAAATCGGTGCCATGCGCAATTTTTGAAGCATAGTCAAAATTGACGGAGAGAGAGTTTTCAATCAGTTGTTGGCGCTGAATGTAATAACTGACGGCCAGTGAAATCACAAACAGGCTAAAGACACTGAACATCGCCAAAAAAAGAATAAGTTTTCTTAAATCTAGATTAAGTGTTGAAAGTAGCCGTTGCAAAATGGTCATCACAATTATGGAGTAGATCGGATATGAAATGGGTTGGATTACACGTCATCCAGTGATCCGATGAACATAACCGCCAACTGGGTTTTAAACTTGTAGGATGTCAAACAATGTATAGAGAAATGAGATAAAAATCTAGTTTTGATAAAATTTATCCATGTGCTTATCACCGCCATGACTGGTCAAGAGGAAGATTAAGTATTATATTGTTTTTGTAACTATATTTTAATTTTTTGCATCTCTATTTCTCGATTTATCTGCGGCTCAAGATTTAAACAAATAAGCAAAATGAAATGTAACGATGTTTGATCTTCACGTTTTCCCGAGGCAATTATGAAAATACAACTCCTAGAGATTGGCTCAGAAACCGAGCAATTAAGTGCGTGTAGACTTTCATTGTTGTTGGGTATTGCGACTCCGCAGAATCAGATTTCCACTTATCTTAAGTTAGCTCGCCAATTACTGGCTGTCGATCATGCTGTCTTGCAATTTCAGCATGAGCCCTATGCATGGATCTCAACATCGACGGGTTTAAAAGCCTATGCCTGTTCAGGTCTTTTTGCAGATTTGCACGTACAAGACTATGTCGATGTGCAACATGCGAATTATGCAGCCTTTGTGAGTGAGGTTTCACGTTTGGGCTTGGCTGCAGAGCCACGCTTATTGGTCTTGAACATATGCAATGCTGAGGGGCAGTCCTTTGGTCAGGTGGCTTTTTTTGATCAGCAGACCACCGTATTTAGTCCAGATCAGATCCAAATGCTGCAAGAGCTGTTTGCCAGCTTAATCAAGCATATTGAACTGAAGATCGATCACGCTGAACTCAAAGAAATGTATGAGCAGCAGTCGGCTCTAAATTTTAGTAAAACCAAATTTTTTCAAATTATTGCTCATGATTTGCGTGCCCCTTTTCATGGGCTACTGGGCTTTTCAGAAGTGCTGGCGCAAGAGCGGGATAGTTTAGATGAAGCCAGTATTCAGAATATCGCGGATTACTTGCATGATACCACGCAGTCAACCTATAGCTTATTGGAAAGTTTGCTCAATTGGGCGATGGCTGAAGGCGGGCGCTTTGTCTTCCATCCAATTAACTTTCAATTGAAGCAAGCCTCTAAAATTGTGTTCGATGTATTAAATGGACTCGCGATTAAAAAGAAAATTCAATTGATTGAAGATGTTCCTGAAGAAATAAAAGTTTTTGCGGACATCAATATGGTGACTTCCGTAATTCAGAATCTGGTCTCGAATGCGCTGAAGTTTACGCATATGGATGGAACTGGAATTGTGAAAATTTCAGCTCAAGTGACAGTAAAGGGCGTCGAGATATCCATTCAGGATACAGGTCTAGGCATGACACCCCAGCAAATTGAACAGTTGTTTCAACCGCGATTAACGGTGAGTTTTAAAGGCACCGATGGTGAAAAAGGTATGGGGCTGGGTTTGGTGCTGTGTAAACGCTTTGTAGAAATTAATCAAGGTGAAATTGAAGTGCATTCGAAAGAGGGGGAAGGCACCCTATTTAAGGTCACTTTGCCGCAAGCCGAATCCCATCTCGCCCTCAGTGCCAATCAAAAATTCATTGAAGTTTCTCCTTAAAATTGAACGCTAGTTAATTTTCAATAAAAATAACCAGAAAACAGAATGTGCAAGGTAGTATCCCTTGAGATGATTGAGTACACTCAAGCTAAAGTCGCGGTCATACTTTTGCCCAATATCCGATTTTAATGGTCCTGCCTATGCTGGAGAGCAACACAATCAAGTCGTGCTGAAACGGGTGGGGCCAATGATTCGATGTGGATCAAAGTGAAATTCCAACTCGATATGCAACATGCGATGACAAGAACCTTGATAATTAAAGAAGACGTTGAACTCGGCGTGTGCCGAAAAAGGAGAGTGGCTCTTGATGAACGCTGAACAATTGCAGAAAACCTTGTGTGCCAGCCAATATGCAGAACAAGTTTTGGCAATCCATTCCAGCTTATTAGAACAAGATTACAGCGTTGATCAGTTCCAGAGTTCCTTAACCACAGCACAAATTTATGCACACGTCCAAGATGAATTACAACATGTAGAAGATGAAACGACGTGGTTGCGACTCAGTCGAGTATTACGCGCTCGATTGATGTTTCGCTGGATTTGGCAAGATGCCAACCAATTGACGGACGTGGTGACACTCACCCGCGAACTGTCCGATTTTGCCGATGCCATGGTGTGTGCGGCAAAAGATTTTGCGCGTAGGCCGCTGGTTGCAAAGCATGGCGAGCCAATCGGCTATAACGGCAAAGTTCAAGATTTGATTGTGATTGCCATGGGCAAACATGGTGCCCAAGAACTCAATTTGTCTAGCGATATTGATTTGATATTTGCTTTTGATGAGCAAGGCGAAACCAATGGGCGCAAATGTATTGATGTACAGCAATTTTGCATTCTTTGGGGACAAAAGCTGATTTACCTGCTGGATCATATGACAGCGGATGGTTTTGTCTTCCGTGTAGATATGCGTTTGCGTCCGTGGGGGGATGGTTCTGCGTTGGCCATTAGTCATGTGGCATTGGAAAAATACCTGAGTCAGCACGGGCGTGAATGGGAGCGCTATGCGTGGATCAAGGCGCGTATCGTCACGGGGGGTAAAGAAGGCGATGAATTACTGGCAATGACCCGTCCATTCGTGTTCCGACGTTATGTGGATTACACCGCTTTTGAAGCCATGCGCGAAATGAAAGCCATGATTGAGCGCGAAGTGGCACGTCGCAATATTGAAGATGATATTAAACTGGGTGCAGGCGGGATTCGCGAAGTCGAATTTATTGTGCAGGTGTTCCAGTTAATTTATGGCGGTTCAAAACTTGAATTACAAGATCGTCAATGTCTGGTCAGCCTGCATCATTTGGGGGAGGTCGGTTTACTGGATCCGCAAGTGGTGCTTGAGCTGGAAGATGCCTATTTATTCTTGCGCCGAGTTGAACATGCGATTCAGGCACTGAATGATCAGCAAACCCAATCCTTACCGAGTGAACCAGAACTGCGTCAGCGCATGACCGAGACTTTGGGCTATGCAGATTGGCAGTCTTTCTTGGATGTGCTGAATCAAAAGCGTGCCAAGGTAATTTATCAGTTTGAACACTTGATTAAAGAAAAAGAACCCGATCCATTGGTGGAAAGTTTTGGTCAGCTGGAGCAACGCTTACAGGCTGTACTGGATGAGGATGCGAAAAAACTGGTACATGAATTCTGGTATGGCAATGCCTTAAAAAAACTGCCTGCCAAAGCCGTACAGCGTTTAAAAATGTTCTGGCCACATTTGATTGAAGCAATTTTAGAGTCGGATAAACCACAAACCGCTTTATTACGCTTAATGCCTTTGGTCGAATCAGTGATGCGTCGTACCGTGTACTTGGTGATGCTGATTGAAAGTAAAGGCGCATTACAACGTCTGGTCAAAATGGCGACGGTCAGTCCATGGATTTGTGAAGAGTTGACGCATTATCCAGTGCTGCTGGATGAATTCTTGTCCATGGATTTTGAACTGCCGCGCCGTCAAGATTTACAGGATTCTTTACGTCAGCAATTACTGCGTATTGAACTGGATGAAGTGGAAGACCTGATGCGGGTGTTGCGTCTGTTTAAGAAGTCTAACGTCTTGGCGGTGGCTGCCAGTGATGTCTTGGCAGAAAGCCCATTGATGAAAGTTTCAGATGCCTTAACCGATATTGCAGAAGTGTCGGTCAATGCGACCCTGAATATGGCGTATCAGATGGTGGCTAAACGACATGGTTTCCCACTCGACATTGAAGGTCAGCGCTGTGCGATTGACCATACCGCATTTGCCGTGGTGGGTTACGGGAAAGTCGGTGGGATTGAACTGGGATATGGTTCCGATTTGGATTTGGTGTTTATTCATTATATGGATGAGCAGGCGGATACCGATGGACCGAAATCCATTAGTGGCTTTGAATTTGCCATGCGTGTGGCGCAGAAATTTATTTCGCTGATGACCACGCAAACCCTAGATGGTCGTGTTTATGAAATTGATACGCGCTTGCGTCCTTCGGGTGAGGCGGGAGTGTTGGTCACCAGTCTAAAAGCTTTCGAACAATATCAACTGAAAAATGCCTGGTTATGGGAGCATCAAGCGCTGGTACGTGCACGTTCGATTGCGGGTGGAGAAACCTTGCGGGATAAGTTTGAGCAACTGCGTTGTCGCATCTTAACCTTGCCTAGAGAAGAGGCTAATGTCCGCGAAGAAGTGTTGAAAATGCGTCAGAAAATGAAAGACCATTTAGGTTCTTCTAAAGAACAACAAAAAGATGGAATTTTTCATTTAAAACAGGATGCAGGTGGTATCGTTGATATTGAATTTATGGCACAGTATGCTGTGTTAGCATGGAGTGGGTCGAATCCCGATCTCGCCCATTACTCCGACAATGTACGAATCCTTGAAGACGCTGCAAAAGCAGGTTGCTTATCCAGTGACGATGCAACAGCATTGATTCAAGCTTATCTCAGTGAACGAGCCGAGAGCCACCGTTTAGCGCTTGCGAATCAATCCATGCAAGTCAATGCTGCGGACTGGCACAATACCCGTGTGATCGTTTGCAAGTTATGGCAAAGATTAATAGATCCAACTGCTGCGGCTGTTGGATAAAAATGACTGTATATAAAAATTTGGAGTGTGTGCCATGAATTTGGCTGATCGTGATGGTTTTATTTGGCAAGATGGACAATTGGTTGACTGGCGTGAAGCGAAAATTCACGTTTTAACGCATACTTTGCACTACAGTATGGGTGTCTTTGAAGGTGTACGTGCTTATGAAACACCAAAAGGTACAGCAATTTTCCGTTTAAAAGACCACACTAAGCGTTTGCTTAATTCTGCAAAAATTTATCAAATGAAAGTCCCATTTGATCAAGCGACGTTAGAACAAGCTCAAATTGATGTGGTTCGTGAAAATAAATTAGCATCTTGCTATTTACGTCCTTTAATCTGGATTGGTTCTGAGAAACTTGGTATTGCAGCAACCAACAACACCATTCATGCCGCAGTTGCAGCTTGGGGTTGGGGCGCGTATTTGGGTGAAGAGGCGATGGCGAAAGGTATTCGCGTTAAAACTTCATCTTTCACACATCACCATCCGAACGTGACCATGTGTAAAGCAAAAGCATCAGGTAACTATACTTTGTCGATTTTGGCTCACCAAGAAGTTGCACATTCTGGTTATGACGAAGCAATGTTGATGGATCCTCAAGGTTATGTTTGCCAAGGCTCTGGCGAAAACGTATTCCTTGTGAAAGATGGTGTATTACATACTCCGGATATCGCTGGTGGTGCGCTTGATGGTATTACGCGTCAAACTGTGATTACCATTGCCAAAGACTTGGGTTATGAAGTTGTAGAACGTCGTATTACTCGTGATGAGTTCTACATTGCTGATGAAGCATTCTTCACTGGTACTGCTGCTGAAGTTACACCAATTCGTGAATATGATGACCGTCAAATCGGTTGTGGTTCACGTGGTCCAATTACAACTGAAATTCAAAAGACTTATTTTGATGCAGTCCAAGGTCGTAACGATAAATATGCACACTGGTTGACTTACGTAAACTAAGTTGATCAGTTAAGATCAAAAGGCGAGACTTCGGTTTCGCCTTTTTTATTGAAATTTCAAAATGGTTAGAGCTTATGCATATTGTTTATGTGAGTGATGGAAAGGCGGGACACCGTTCACAAGCACTTGGCTTGTTCAAAGCCCTACAAAGACAATCTAAGGAAACTGTGAGCTTTGAAGAAATTTCGATAGAGGATTTAGCTTTATTCTCACTTGTTACTGGGCTGTTTCGTGGATCGATTTCACAGTTGAAAACACCCCTCGATTTGATTATTGGAGTCGGGAGTCACACGCAATTACGTGTACTGCTACTTGGGAAAATTTATGCACAAGCCAAAACAGTCATTTTAATGAAACCGAATTATCCATTGGCTTGGTTTGATTATAGTGTGATTCCAGAACATGATGGCATTCCTGCCTCTGATTGCGTGATTGTAACGCAAGGTGCATTGAATCCGATTGTGGATGAACAACGACATCAGTCAGGGCGGATTTTAATTGCATTGGGTGGTTCATCTAAACGCCATCAATGGAATGCGGATAAAGTCTTTACTTCGATTGAACAGATTGTGAAGCAACATCCGAATAATGAAATTATTATTACCACCTCGCGTCGAACACCTGAGCAGTTTGTTGAGCGTTTGAATGCTCATCCTTTTTTACCGCATGTGCATTTTTTTCCAGTTGAACATACTCCACAAGGCTGGATTTTTGAAGAGATGCAAAAGGCGGAAGCAGTGTGGGTCACTGAAGACAGTGTCTCGATGATTTATGAGGCGCTCACTGCAGGTTGTCGAGTTGGTGTGATTGCTATGGATCGCATGAAACAGGATCGCATTACCGCTTCGGTAGATGCTTTGTTGGCAAAAGGTATTGTGACTGAAACTGCTGACTTGGTTCAGTTACCGCCACCGAATGCTTTTAAAGAAGCGGAGCGTGTGGCAACATATCTTTTAGCTCATTAAGCAGATGTTGCCTGTGATTTACTTATTTCTTGTCGTATTGCTGATAATCGTGGTGTTTAGTTACAAGTTTGCATGGTGGAAACCGGCAGTGGATTGGAAACGACCACGTGTACTGATGTATCACATGGTGCGTGAACATATTGATGGGGCAAAATTTAATAAACTCAGAGTCACACCAGCCCAATTTGAGCAGCAAGTCGCGTGGATGAAGGCGCAAGGTTTTCATTTTGTGACCATGCAAGAATTACAGCAAAATTGGGGAAAACACCCTGAAAAAACCGTTGCGATTACCTTTGATGACGGTTATTTGGATAACTTGGAAAATGCCTATCCGATTCTAGAGAAGTATCGAGCCAAAGCCACAATTTATGTGGTGGTAGACCGCCATGATCGGGACTGGTCGACCTATAAAAAAGCCCATCATAACAGTGGTGAATTGGCACGTGAGCCAAAGCTTAATGATAAGCAAGTGAAGTTCTTGGCGAATAGTGGTTTAGTGGAAATCGGATCGCATACTATGACCCATGCCAATCTAGCGAAACTGGATGATGCACAATGTCTGGCGGAACTAACCGAGTCTAAACAGCAGCTTGAACAGTTGATTCAGCAACCCGTGACCAGTTTTGCCTATCCTTTTGGGATTTATTCAGCGCGTGATGTACAGTTGGCAAAGCAGGCGGGTTATCAGAATGCGGTGACCACCATTGAAGGGATTGATGGGACACAACCTGATTTTATGCAGTTACAGCGAATAAAGATTAGTGGTAAGGATTCACTTTTTGCGGTGAAATTAAGATTAAAATTAGGCAAGCGTGAGGGCTAAACATGAACATTACGCTTGTAATGGCCAGTGATGAAGAAGGTGGTTTAGAAAAGCATGTGCTTGAACTGGCGGAGGGACTTGCTGAGTTTTATCCAGTTTCATTAATTGCGCACCAGAAATACCAGACTCAACTTTCTCATAAAGTAAACTTTATCGCTTTTGATATGAGTGGCAGTCGTTATAATCCGTGGACTAAATATCAATTAAAAAAAGTCATACTGGCAACTCAGCCCGATATTTTACATGCGCATGCTTCTAAAACCGCGAAGCTATTACAAGGGATGCTTCAACAATTCAGTTTTCCCAGTGTAGTGACTGTTCACGGTAAAAAGAAAAGTAATCAGGCGTATTTTGCTTTTGATCATATAATTGCTGTGAGCCGTTCAGTTGCCGAGATTTTAAATCAACCGAATAAAACCACAGTGGTGTATAACGGGACTAAAATTACGGTATCACCGACACCTTTACAGAAGAACCGAGAATTTATTGCGATTGGGCGTTTGAATTCTGTGAAAGGCTTTGATCTGTTATTAGAGGCTTGGAAAGACATTCCGCACTTGCTCTCAATCGTAGGAGATGGTGAGGAAAGAGAAAAGCTTGAACAGCTTATTCTACAATATCAACTCTCAGATCGAGTGAGCTTGCTGGGTTATCGTCATGATATTCATACACTCATTCTTGAACATGAGGCATTAATTGTTTCTTCACTTCGAGAGGGTGGACCATATACCTTGGCAGAGAGTCTATTATTGAATCGACCTGTGTTTGGTACAGATGTTGGAATGATGGCAGAATTTGTACCAGCAGAATTCTTATGTGAAGCAGGGAGCGGTCATGCTTTGAATGCTTTGATTCGACATTATTTGCAAATCCCTGATCCATTTATGGATTTTACCTCTGCGTATAAAATGGCGCAGGAACAGCTTACGTTTCAGAAAATGATTGAACATACCCTACAAACTTATCAATCTTTGCTTGTGTCATAAATGAGATTCAATATGAGCCAATCGCCAATTATTCTTGCCCTTACCGATGGTAAAGCAGGTCATGAAACTCAGACACAGGGCATTGTACAGCTTTTAAATCAACAGCAGCAATATCAGGTTGAATGGCTGAAACTAAAGTTTCCGAGTAAATGGCAATACCGAATACTGAAATGGCTAATGAAATTTAGTGCCAATACTGCATGGTTAAATGCTTTTTTGACTGCTGAACAATTGGATCATTTAAAGCATAAAAATGTGGCCTACATTGTTTCTGCAGGTGGAAATACTTTATTAGCCAATGCATTACTCAAAAAAGAACTTGTGAAATCGAATCCTGTGCAGAATATCGTAGCAAGTTCATTACGTGGGATAAAACCAGATTATTTTGATGTGGTGTTTACCATTCAAGCGGAACAAGCAAATTTAACCCCGTATCTTTATTATCCAATTGCACCAAATAAAATGTGTGCCTTGTCTTTAACTCACATACAAGCTAAAACCAATTTAGGTATACCGCATTTAGATCAAGTCATTACCATTTTAATTGGAGCAGATACTAAAACAGTCAGCATAGGCACTGTGGAGGAGTGGGGAGCTGTTTTACAAAAAGTCCGTAGTGAATATCCGGAGGCACGTCTTATGTTGACGACTTCTCGGAGAACCTCGATTGAGTTTGAACATGCCTTAGCTAATTACTGCACACAACATAATTTAATACGAAGTTTTGATCAGATGACTTGGGTTGCGCAAGGTCAACAGTGTGATATTAAAAATTATATCTTAGCTGCAGATTGGGTGTTGTCGAGTGCTGATTCAACCTCTATGGTGGCTGAAGTGGTCATGTCGGGTCAGCCATTAATCGTGTTTTCAGATGCCAGTAAAATGCATGATGCTGCAATTCAGCAACAGTTCAGTTTTTTAGAAAGACAAAAATGGATCAGTTGTTATGATTTATCCAATACTGTTCAGTTTAAACAAGCTTTACAATTTTTAGAGCCAGACAATCATTCAGAAGCAATGGCGAATGAATTAAAAAAGAGATTGGCGTCGTGATGAGCGAGGTTGTATTTCTTTTTGTAATTTAACAATCAGAATGCGGCATATTTGCAAATCAACCAGTAAATTTAACTTTAAATAAATGATAAAATTTCCCACTAAGAATGTGGAGTCAAATAATTCATTATGAAATTCTTAGTTACCGGCGGTGCTGGTTTTATTGGTTCGGCGGTTATTCGTCATATTATTCAAAATACTGAACATGAAGTATTAAATGTAGATAAACTTACTTATGCTGGAAATTTAGAATCTTTAATTTCCGTAGCAGATAATCCCCGTTATCATTTTTCTCAAACAGACATTTGTGATCGAGCTGCACTAGATCAATTGTTTGCAGACTTCCAACCTGATTTGGTCATGCATTTGGCTGCAGAGTCTCACGTTGACCGCTCAATATCAGGCCCGTTTGCATTTATTGAAACGAATATTATTGGAACTTATCAATTATTAGAAGCGAGCCGTACTTATTGGATGGGGCTTGTAGCAGAAAAAAAATCAGTGTTCCGTTTTCATCATATTTCGACAGATGAAGTTTATGGAGATTTGGAAGGTACAACAGATTTATTCACCGAAACAACTTCTTATTCACCGAGTTCGCCATATTCAGCAAGTAAAGCCAGTTCGGATCACTTGGTTCGTGCTTGGAATCGTACCTATGGCTTACCTGTGGTCGTCACGAACTGCTCAAATAATTATGGACCTTTCCATTTTCCTGAAAAACTCATTCCGTTAATGATCTTAAATGCCTTACAAGGCAAAGCATTGCCTGTTTATGGTAACGGTCAGCAAATTCGTGATTGGCTTTTTGTCGAAGATCATGCACGTGCCTTATATGTTGTAGCCACTCAGGGTAAGGATGGGGAAACGTATAATATTGGTGGACACAATGAAAAAGCCAACATTGAAGTTGTGCATGCAATCTGCCAATTATTGGAAGAGCTAGCGCCAAATAAACCTGAAGGAATTCAGTCTTATCAAGATCTGATTACGTATGTAAAAGATCGCCCTGGTCATGATGTACGTTATGCCATTGATGCTTCAAAAATTAAAGCTGATCTTGGTTGGGTACCTCAAGAATCATTTGAAACTGGACTTAGAAAAACAGTTGAATGGTATTTAAATAATACAGATTGGGTGAGCCATGTTCAAAGTGGTGAATATCAATCATGGTTAAACACACAGTACCAAGGTTAAGTATGAAAATATTATTGCTTGGTAAAAATGGTCAAGTGGGTTGGGAGTTGCAACGAGCACTCGCTCCACTGGCGGAAGTCATTGCATTAGACCGTTTAGGATTGGGTGATTTTTCTGGAGATATGTCTCAGCCACAGGCAATTCGAGAGACCATATTAAAATTAAAGCCCAATGTTGTAGTGAATGCTTCAGCCTATACCGCTGTAGATTTAGCAGAATCAGAATCTGAATCTGAATTGGCTGACTTAATTAATCATCAAGCCGTGAAAGTGATCGCTGATGTGTGTCATCAGGAACAGATTTTATTTGTTCACTATTCCACAGATTATGTTTTTTCAGGGCTTGGCACACAGCCTTTTACAGAAACGGATGTGGTTGCTCCGTTAAATATTTATGGCAAAACCAAGGCCTTGGGTGAACAAGCAATTATTGAGAGTGGCTGTGATCATCTTATCTTTAGAACATCATGGGTCTATGCTGCAAAAGGTAAGAATTTCTTGAAAACGATGCTGAATCTAGCGCAACAAAGACAAGAACTTTCTATTATTAATGATCAGGTGGGGGCACCAACTTCTGCCGAATTAATTGCAGATATTACCGCACATGCTATCCCTCAGGTCTTGGCAAATCAGCAAAAGGCAGGCATCTATCATTTGGTCGCAAGTGGTGAAACCACTTGGTTTGATTATGCGAATTTTATTTTCAAACAAGCACGTATTTTAGGGCAAACTTTACAAGTTGAAAAAGTCAATGCGATTGCTACATCAGCATATCCGACTCCAGCTGTTCGCCCTCATAATTCTCTACTGCATAATGCAAAATTACAAAACACTTTCGAACTTATCCTCCCACAGTGGCAAAAAGGTGTAGAACGAACACTAGCGGAGCTAATCAATCAATGAGCTTAAAACGTAAAGGTATTATTTTGGCGGGTGGTTCAGGTACCCGTTTGCATCCAATTACTAAAGGGGTGTCTAAACAACTCCTCCCAATTTATGATAAACCGATGGTCTATTATCCACTTTCGGTTTTAATGCTGGCAGGCATCCGTGAAATTCTAGTGATTTCGACACCAGAAGATCTGCCTCAATATCAGAAGCTGTTAGGCGATGGTTCTCAATTTGGTATTGAGTTGAGCTATAAAGTCCAACCATCTCCAGATGGTCTTGCTCAGGCATTTTTGATTGGTGAAGAATTTATTGGTCAAGACAATGTTTGCTTAATCTTGGGTGACAATATTTATTATGGACAAAGTTTCGGTAAACAATTAGAAGCTGCGAGTGCGAGAGAGCAGGGTGCCACTGTCTTTGGCTATCATGTGACTGATCCTGAAAGATTTGGTGTGGTTGAATTTGATGCTACAGGCAAGGTTCTGAGTATTGAAGAAAAGCCTTCGAAACCAAAGTCACCATATGCGGTAACGGGATTATATTTCTATGACAACAGAGTGATTGAGTTTGCCAAGCAAGTAAAACCTTCGGCACGTGGTGAGCTAGAAATTACGGATATTAATAATGCTTACCTGAAAGATGGTTCATTGAATGTTGAACTTTTAGGTCGTGGTTTCGCTTGGTTAGATACAGGTACACACGAGTCTTTACTCGAAGCAGGTCACTTTATTTATACCATTGAAAAGCGCCAATCACTGAAGGTTGCATGCTTGGAAGAAATTGGGTTTCATCAAGGCTGGATTAGTGCTGAACAACTTTTAGAGAGTGCGACAGCATTACAAAAAACTGAATATGGTCAGTATTTGAAAAAGATTTGGGAAGAAGCAAATGCAGGTTGAAACCACGAAAATTGAAGGTTTACTTATTCTTCAGCCGAATGTCTTTGGTGATGACCGTGGCTGGTTTATGGAAAGTTTTAATCAGCAAAGATTTGCACAAGCACTAGAGCAGTTGAATCAGCCTGTCCCGACATTTGTACAAGATAACCATTCTTTGTCTCAAAAAGGGGTATTACGTGGCTTGCATTATCAAAAGGCACCTTATGGTCAGGGAAAACTGGTTCGTGTAGTACAAGGACGGGCTTGGGATGTTGCTGTCGATATTCGCTCTGAATCGGCAACCTATGGTCAGTGGGTTGGAGTGGAGTTGAGTGCCGAAAATAAAACCATGTTTTGGATTCCTGAAGGCTTTGCACATGGCTTTTTAGCTTTGGAAGACAACACTCAATTTCTATATAAGACCACCAATTATTATCATAAAGAGAGTGAAGGGGCGATTATTTGGAATGACCCGACGCTTGCAATCGCATGGCCTTTACATGAAATTGAAGAAGTGCTGGTGAGTGATAAAGATAATTTAGCCAGTTCATTCAAATAAAAAAGAGGAGCAATCGCTCCTCTTTTTTTATTTTGGTTGATTCAACATGATTTTATAAGGTGCGACGAAAGCAACCGAAAGAATAAACTGGATGCTCAACTTTAGAATATAAAAAGGAACAACATAAAAAGGGATTGTGCGTAAAGCAAGCATACTGGTAGGGATAATCCGGTCATAATAGCGACGTCGTATCGCTAATGAAGCATTCTTACGTAACTCTTTAGATAATGCCTTTTTATTCTTAAAATAAACTGTATTGGCTAAGGGTTGGGTCTTCCGATAATCATTAAGGAAAGTGTTCATACTTTCTCGGAATAGAATGACTTGTCGACGTACTTCAAAATGATCTTTCTTTTTCTTGGCTTGAGCAATGACACTGGTATCGTGATAACGGAAATAATTTAAACATTCAGCCGTATAAAAAAGATCACCTTGGGAGATGATTTTTGCCCAAATTTCCCAGTCTCCGATAAATCTTAGACTTGGATTTGCACCACCAACGTCAAGATAGGTTTGTTTTTTAAAGAGCATACCGCTTGCATTAGGGACTGTATTCTGACGATTCAAAAAGCGATTGATGTATTCAAGTCCTGACATTGCAAAGTCGTTTGCAAACAAGATTGGATCAACAGCATCGGTAAAATCCTTCCATGAACCAGTCACTTCACCTTGGGCATTCATACGATGTGATTGACTATAAGCCAAAACCAAATTCGGATTTTGGATAAAATGAGTAACCAGCTTCTCTAGAAAAGTAGCATCAGCAACATCATCTGATTCAGCAATCCAAATTAATTCACCTTTGGCAAGGCTCATCCCTTTATTCCATTGATAAAAGGTTGAGCCCGAGTTTTTATCATTGATAATACAGTGCGACACCTTTGGGTGATTTTTGTATTTATTTAAAATCTCGGCACTATGATCAGGTGATAAATCATCTAAAAGAATCAGTTCAAACTCTGTATAAGTTTGCTGCAAAATACTTTCAATTCTTTCTTCAAGATATTGTGCATGGTTATAACTCGGGACAATGACGCTCACAAACACGGAGAGAAAAACCTTATAATCAAATGGGAGAATAAATAGCTAGAGTAAGGTATCAATAATCGTTTCTAACCTATTTTTATAAGTATGATGTTGTTGAACCTTATTCATTGCTTCTAAAGGATTAATGATGGTCTCATTAAGTTTCCTCTGCAGTTCGGATGGATCCATAAAGCAGATAATTTCTTTTTGAACATCAAAGGCAAATTCCAAATCTTTGACATATTCGCTGACCAGAATACACCCACAAGCAGGTGCTTCAAAGCATCGCATATTCATGCCTTGACGAATGTTACTTTTGTTGATGACATTTAAGACATAACGATGCTGACGATAAAGTTCGGCAACTTTTTCTAAGCTAATATTTTGTGGGTAAATGCTACTATTGGGTTTGTTCAGCTTATCCCAACCTTTGCCATAGATGGACATAGGTAAAGGAATTTGTTCCAACAGTTGTTGGCGATCTGGCGACCAAGCACCTACAAATAGCAAACGATCATTTTTTTCTGTTGTCTCGTTAAAGAATATATCCGGATTATATGCAAGGGGCAGATAGGTTGTTTGGGTAAGTCCTAAATTTGCTGCATCATCAAGGAAACTAGAATCGGTAAAGCAGTACAGATCAATAATATCTTTGGATTTGAGGAGACGGTGATCAAAAAAATCACCGATCCAGTGTGCGATTTTTCCTGAATATTCAGAGAAAACCTGCAATAAATAGTCATTAAAATAGAATAAATCAGCAATCAGAATTAAATCAGGCTGAAATTGTTGAATCTTTTTTTTGAGTAAATTGGCGGTATAGCGATCTTTATTTGGAAGGAATTTTTTTAAGAAACGTTCCTGACTATTATTATGATTAAGCGCAAATCCTTGAATTTGATAAGGTGAGTGTGGCTTTTGAATTGCAAGAAGATTTTCATACCATTGTAGAATGCCACCACGTTTTCCAATCACAAGGATTTTATGCTTAGACATGATTAACGATCCGGATTGCCTTTCAGCACCATATAAATCAAACCGACAAAGATGGCAAAGGCACCACCTAAGCTACTCACACAGAAATACAGAATACGGTCAGAGGTATCGAGGTTAAACAGTCCATTGGCAAGAATATAGCGCATGAACAACCACTGGACGATTGCAAAAACAATTACCACTAGACCACGACGGCGGACTTCAGGACGCATAGCCATACGCTTGCTCATCTATCAACATAAAAACTGCGGGCTATTATGCCACTACTGAGAATTGATCTCAAATGAATAAAAATAATCTACTGTAAGCTGATATAAAATCACGCAAATATTTAATTTTGTATGTCCCATCACTGGATGTACTTGCTGAAAATTAGATTGTTGGTTGCTTGCGATAAACATTTACATTGCCATAACAATTTCTAAACCGCTTATATGACCAGATGTACTGTTCTGGTTTGAGTTGAATCATTTCTTGCATTGCGAGATTCAAACCGTCGACAGACTCCTGTAAATCTTTGGAAAGAATGGTTGGAGATAATTCGGTGCAATGTACATCGAAACTCGATAATTCAGGATTACGGATACAGCTTAATCCAATCACATTACATTGAGTTTTGGCTGCCATTTTAGAGACTAGTGTTGCAGATAAGGTGTTTTGTTGAAAAAAATGAGAGTAAATGCCGCCTGATGCTTTGGGTAAGTGGTCAGGCAAAACCACGGTAAGTCCACCTTGCTTATGATGTTTAAAAATTTGGCGAATCCCTGTTTCATTTGTAGGGACCAAGCTGGCATTACCCTTTTGGCGTGCATCCAGAATATAGCGATTTACGCCTTTGATTTTGTCAGGTTTGTACATGATCATCGGTTGCGAATAAAGATTTAGCCATGCATTTAATAGTTCCCAACAGCCGAAATGAGGAACGACTACAATGACGCCTTTTTGATTGGCCAAAGCTTTTTCTAACAATTCTGCACCGTGAATATTTTTGAGTAAGTCGAGGCTATATTGGGGAGGCATTCCCCAGCATTTCACAAATTCGATATAGGTCATACATTGGCTTTGAATGCTTCGGCGAATGAGCTTTTGTAACTCTTGTTCATTTAATTCTGGATAGGCCAATTTAAGATTAATGGTTGTAATTCGTTTGATGGAGGAATTTGTATGAAAGAAGAAATGGGCAATCCAAAGCGCAATTCTTTGTAAAAATGACAATGGAAAAATTGCGATAAATTTAAGTAATAAATAAATAGCCATATTTTGACTCAAGAATCTTTCTGAAAAGATATGGTGAGAGAAAATTTTGCAAAGAGACTTAAAAATCTAAGATAGATAAAATCAAAAAAAGATGAGCATCTTAAGAACAAAATGGATGATTGAATAGAATAATTAGGGCAAGAACTGCTGCAACAGAATATAGGCTATCGATGCGTACTCTAAGCGCGATGACGTAAAAATTCAAAAGGAAATTTTAAAAAATGCTTGGTAAAAGTGTAATTTTCAAACATGGAATTCATTTGAAAATAAAAAAACCCTGCACTAATGCAGGGTTTTTAGTGAAGTCAAAGCTTATGCTTCTTTCGCTTCAGCTTTTTGCTTTTCACGTAAACGAATACCCAAGTCACGCAATTGGTTGGCTTCAACTGGCGCTGGCGCTTGAGTCAATGGACATTCAGCAGTTTTGGTTTTCGGGAACGCAATCACATCACGAATAGAAGATGCACCCGTCATCAACATGATTAAACGGTCAAGACCGAATGCCAAACCACCGTGTGGAGGCGCGCCATAACGTAGAGCATTCAATAAGAAGCTGAATTTCTCTTCTGCTTCTTCTTCACCAATACCTAAAGCTTCAAAAATGGCTTTTTGCATTTCTAAAGTATAAATACGCAGTGAACCGCCACCAATTTCAGTACCGTTTAACACCATGTCGTAAGCAACTGAAAGCGCAGCACCTGGGTTGTTCTTCACGTCTTCAACACTTGATTTTGGTAGTGTGAAAGGGTGATGCACAGAGGTCCATTTGCCATCATCAGTTTCTTCGAACATTGGGAAGTCAACCACCCAAAGCGGTGCCCACTCGCAAGTTGCAAGGTTCATGTCATGACCAATCTTCACACGAAGCGCGCCCATGGCATCATTTACAACTTTGGCTTTGTCTGCACCGAAGAATACGATGTCGCCATTTTCAGCACCAACACGTTTCAATAGATCCAGTACGATTGGCTCAATGAATTTCACGATTGGTGATTGCAGACCTTCAATGCCTTTTTCAAGTTCGTTGACTTTGATGTAAGCCAAACCTTTCGCACCGTAGATGCCTACGAATTTCGTGTATTCGTCGATTGCACTACGTGGAAGAGAACCTGCACCTGGTACGCGAAGCGCAACGATACGGCCTTTAGGATCTTTTGCAGGACCAGCAAAGACTTTGAACTCAACGTCTTGCATCAAGTCTGCAACGTCAACCAATTTCAACGGAATACGCATATCTGGTTTGTCAGAGGCATAATCACGCATCGCATCGGCATAAGTCATACGTTCAAATTTATCGAATTTAACATTCAATAATTCGTTGAACATTTTAACCGTTAAGCCTTCCATTAAATCCATGATGTCATCGTCACTCATGAACGATGTTTCAACGTCGATTTGGGTAAATTCAGGCTGACGATCCGCACGTAAATCTTCGTCACGGAAACATTTTGCAATTTGGTAATAACGATCGATACCACCCACCATTAACAACTGTTTGAACAATTGTGGTGATTGCGGTAATGCATAGAAGCTACCATTTGAAACACGGCTTGGGACTAAATAGTCACGCGCACCTTCTGGGGTTGCACGAGTCAAGATTGGTGTTTCAACGTCCAAGAAACCATGATCTTCAAAATAGTTACGGATCAAGTTGGTTACTTTAGAACGGAAGCGTAAACGATCTAACATTTCTGGACGACGGATGTCCAAGAAACGATATTTCAAACGAATTTCTTCAGAAATATTGGTGTTTTCGTCATTGAGTGGGAATGGAGGTGTTTCAGAAGCGGCAAGAACTTCGATTTCTTTACCTAAAACTTCAATTTGACCACTCACCATATTGGCATTTTCAGTACCCGCATAACGACGACGGACACGACCAGTAATTTTTAATACGAATTCAGAACGTGCTTTGTCGGCTGTTTCAAACGCTTCTGGAGTATCTGGGTCAATGACCACTTGTACAAGACCATCACGGTCACGCATATCAAGGAAGATCACACCACCGTGGTCACGACGACGGTGTACCCAGCCACAGAGAGTGACTGTTTCATCAATTTGAGCTTCGGTTAAAGAACCGCAGTAATGAGTTCGCATCATAGCGTATAAAATCCAACTATATGGGTTAAGGAAGCGCATACGTAAACAGCGTACCGCCTGTAAAGGGAGGATTATGCCTCGTTGAGGATTTTGTCACAAGGACTAGATCCAAATTCCTCAGGAATTCAGCACTTTTCGATGCAACATTCAGGTATCAAAACTTATTTGAAATGCCGTTGGTGATCTAAAAACATAAACAGCACACAACCGAAACTAAAGGTGATGAGGGCAGCTTGGCTGAATTCATTGATACTTCGCGCTGTAAAATAATACAGGTTGGACATCCACAGCTCTGGGGTGAAATAGCGCGCATAATCCCAAACGGAATAACAACCCAAAAGTAAGGTTAACGTAAGCAAGCTCCATGCATAAATTTTAATGCTCGGAGCGACAGTTTGGCTTTGTCTAAATTTTTGATAATAGTGTGCGCACATCCAAAATAAGAAGGGCAAAGCCGCGGCTGAAGTTCCGATTTGTAGAACTAAATGCACGGGGAAACTGTGCCCGAAGAGCATGATGTTTCGACTCAGGAAGTCATGAAAAGCGAAGGTACGAAAGTCGACATGCGTCAGTCCATCCCAAATCAGATGAGTGCTCACACCCAACAGAATGGCGAGCACAACACCGACAGCAAAGCCCAATATGCTACGCAGTCGATTGAGCCTTAATGGATCTTTTAGCCCGAAGAAACGGTACAACACAGGGCGATACAGCGCATACCAGAACAGGCAGAAAATCAGCCCAATCCATAAATTCGGTTCAATCAAGGCGCGCCAAAGGTGAGTTTTTCCGCCATCATGTTGCGTAAACAAACGGATCAAATCAGGTGTCATACAGCCAATCGCAAGTGCGGCAATCGGTAAACGACCTTGAGTCAGTTTGGAGAGTGGCGGGGCAAGAACCGCATGGGATAGGGTAAATGGCATGGCATCTGGTATTTAATAAATTTTTATGAAGTATTGGGTATAGTTCATCTTTTTTCAGTGTAAAGCAGCCAATGGGTAATTTCTGTTTTTTATTGCAAATTTGTTGTAATGTTATATTATAGCAATTAATAAATTCCACCAGACCTTATCTGACTCATGCTATTTCATAAGAATTTACTTTCAGTTGCAATTCTCGCCGTGATTGCACCTTCTGTTTTTGCTCAAGATGATGAATCTGCACACACCTTATCGACCATTCAGTTACAGGCACATCCCCTCGTACAAAGTGCCGCCGATTTTGCGGTAGCAGATCATGTGGTGGATCACAAACAATTGGCTGAACGTGGTGCAACCATTGGTGATGCACTGGCAGATGAGTTAGGGGTGCATTCAAGTCAGTTTGGATCAGGTTCAAGCCGTCCTGTGATTCGTGGGCAAGAAGGCGCGCGCGTGAAAGTGCTGGAACAGGCTTCTGAAACAGCCGATGTCTCGACTTTATCACCAGACCATGCGGTCACGGTTGATCCGATTTTAGCCAAGCAAGTGGAACTGATTCGTGGACCGTCGACCTTGCTCTACAGTGCCGGTACGGTCGGTGGCTTGGTCAATGTCACAGATAACAAGATCCCTACCCAAATGCCTGCAAAGGGTTATGAGGGGCAAGTCGGTTTACGCTACAACTCGGGTAATGACGAAAAGCTTGCGAGTGCAGGAGCAACCGTGGCATTGGGTGATCAGGTGGCGTTACGTGTGGAAGGTTTAAAGCGTAAAGCCAATAGTTATATTGCCCCAGATTATGTACATGAACATGAGGGCGAACTTGAAAAAGAACGCCGTGTTGACAATACCTTTGCCGATGGGCAAACCGTGAATGTTGGATTATCGTGGATTCATGATCGAGGCTTTACGGGAGTTTCTTATAGTAACCGTCAAGACCAGTATGGCTTGCCGGGGCATAGCCATGAATATGAAAGCTGCCATCCACATGATGACGAGTTGCACTGCGGTTCACATGATGGACATGACCATGACGAGGAAGAAGATGAGCATGGCGGACCATGGGTCGATTTAAAATCTGAACGTTATGATTTCCGTACTGAACTCAATCAGCCTTTCCAAGGGTTTGAGAAACTGCGTGCGCATGCCAGTTATACGGACTACAAGCATGATGAGATTGAAGAAGGCGTAGCGGCGACCACATTTAAAAGTCAGGGTTACGATGCCCGTTTAGAATTACTGCATAACCCACTGGGCGCGTGGGAAGGGGTGATTGGTACTCAGGTTGCGCGTCAAAAGCTGGATATCATAGGTGAAGAGGCGCTCTTTTCAGGTCCGAGTACTACCGATAAATGGAGTCTGTTTGCTTTAGAACATACACAGTGGAAAGATGTGCATTTTGAGCTGGCAGCTCGTTTTGACCAGCAAAACATTGATATTGATTCACCGCAAAAAGATTATGATGATCATGCCATTTCATATTCAGGCGCAGCAAATTGGGCATTTGCACCTGACTATAAATTGTCATTGGTGGCATCGCATCAAGAACGCTTACCTTTGGCGCAAGAGCTATATGCCGACGGCAAACATTTGGCGACCAATACCTATGAACGCGGCAATGAAAATCTAGACGTCGAAAAATCCAATAACCTTGAGTTGGGCTTGCACTACGAAACCGATCGTTTTGATTATCATGTGCATGTTTATCATAACTGGTTCGACTCTTATATTTATGCACAAACCACAGACCAGTATGAAAACTTCCGTTTAGTGGATTATACCCAAGACAAAGCCAAGTTTTACGGCACTGAAGCACAAGCGTCTTATCAACTGAATGACCTGTATAAGCTCAGTGTATTTGGGGATTATGTTCGCGGAAAAATTGACAATGAAAATGCGCCACGTGTACCTGCAGGACGTTTGGGCAGTAAAGTGGATGTTGATTTTGCCGATGGCTGGTCGGGTTTAGCCGAATATTATCATGTGTTTAAGCAAGACAAGATCACGGCGTATGAGCAAGAAACCGCAGGCTATAATATGGTTAATCTTGGGATTGCCTATGCAGCGCCAGCCATTGCAGACACCAATTATCGCGTGTATTTCAAAGCCAATAACTTGCTAGATGAACAGGTGTATCAGCATGCATCATTCTTGGCCAATATTCCGCAAATGGGACGTAACTTCACGGTGGGCTTAGAGTTTGGTTTCTAAATTTTGCTAGGCTTTTGGAATTGAATCAAGACCTTGTCACAGAAAGCCACTTGAAAATCATGCGCAGAAAACCTAGCCTGAGACGATTGGGTTAGGTTTTTTGTTATGCGTATTCTCCGAAAAGTTCAACATAAATTAAATTGGTCACCGCGACGCTATGTGGCGGTGTTTGTGGGTTTATTGGCTCTAGGCTATTTGGCTTCAGGCATTTATCACACTGTAAAACCCTTACCCGAAGGTTTGAATTACACGGGTAAACTACGCCATGCCCAAGTCAAATTCCTCGCTGATCTGACCTATTTAACGCCTGAGGGCAAACAGCAGCAACAGCATGTGATTTTCAATGAAATGCTGAAAATGATTGATGAGGCGAAAACCACCATTGTGCTGGATATGTTTCTGTTTAACAAAGAAGTGGGGGAGTCTAAAGTTCAGCAACAGGCTTTAACACAGCAGTTAACCGATGCGCTGATTTCTAAACGCCGTCAATATCCAGAGATGGACATCAAATTCATTACTGATCCGATCAATTCAGTGTATGGCGGATTGGCACCTGAACACTATCGTCAATTGCGTCAGGCTGGAATCGATGTGATTGAAACGGATTTACGTCCACTACGTGCTTCAAATCCGACTTGGTCGGGTTTCTGGTATTTGTGCTGTCAAGATGCAGGCAATAACCCAGAAAAAGGCTGGCTACCAAACCCATTTGGCAAAGACCCAATTACCTTACGCAGTTATTTTAATTTATTTAATTTTAAAGCCAATCATCGTAAAACCTTGGTGGTGGATACCGCTGAAGGCTGGAAGACGTTAGTGACGTCCATGAATCCGCATGATGGCAGTTCGCGTCATTCCAATGTGGCTTTGGTGGTCACAGGCAATACTGCCGTGGACGTCTTAAAGACAGAGCAAACAGTTGCGAAAATGTCGGGTACTGAACTCCCAACAGTGATTTTGGGGGAATACGAAGCAGCAAAAACCGAGCCGCAGGTACAAGTTTTGACCGAGCAAGCGATTCTGGATGCCACCTTAAAGTTAATAGAATCTGCGAAAAAACAGGATCAGATTGATTTGGCCATGTTCTATTTGTCTGAACGACAGACGATTCAAGCCCTCATTGCAGCACAAGAGCGTGGTGTAAAACTGCGGGTTTTACTTGATCCGAATAAGGATGCGTTTGGACGCCAGAAGAATGGGATTCCTAACCGTCAGGTCGCTTCTGAACTACATCAGGCAGGTATCCCTGTACGCTGGTGTAATACGCAAGGTGAGCAATGCCACAGTAAGATGATCATTAAACGCAGTGGAAATGCGAGCGAGCTGATTTTAGGCTCAGCCAATTTCACTGCGCGCAATATCAAAAATTATAATTTGGAAACAGATTTACGCGTGGTCGGTTCGACTCAAGCGCAGGTGTTCCAAGATGCAGATCAGTATTTTAATACTGCATGGTCGAATTTAGAGGGCAAGCAGATGAGTGTCGACTATGCGCAATATGCAGATGAGTCTAAATTGAAATATGCCTTATATCGCTTTATGGAATGGAGTGGCTTGTCGACGTTTTAATTGTTAGTCCCTCCTGACCTCCCTTTGCGAAAGGGAGGAAATTCCTTTTGGAGATAGGAAATAGGAGGGGAAAATATAGTTTATACCTGAGGATTTGGCGGAATGATTTGATCCAAATCTTTATCGCTCATGTTATCCAGTTCGTGCAGATCAGTTTTGATTTTCCATTTTTCAGCGTCTTCCACAGGGCTCGGGAGGCGCGCTTCAAGCCAATCACAGACCACATCGGGTGGAAAGTCTGCGTGATTACATTGAATGACCCAAGAGAGAAACTGTTTTGCTTCACCATTCATATATGGAGGAGGCGAAACGGGGAGAAATTGCGTCGGTAAACGTTCATTGGTCGAAATATAATTTAAGACATGTCCCAGTTCTTGTACCGTTTGCCACGCTAGTGGGTGGTCGATATTAATCTGGAATTTAAACCACCACGCATGTTGACCATCCGTTCCATAAGAATCGATAAATTTTGCTTGTACACTTGGAACTTTAGAGAAAAATTGATGCAGTCGTTCAAAACTTAATTCCGCCACAATGTTCAGCCTAATCCATGAAAAAGCTTATATTAGCATAAAGCGTGACAAGCAAAATTGAGAATAGCTGGATGTCTGGTGGCTACAAATCTTTGCGTAGCCTGCTGGTTTTATCCATGCTTGAATCCAAAAAACGGTTAAAATATACATAAAGACAGTTGGGAGAAGCAGATGACGGCCAAATACTATGTTGCATGCGCTATCGCGATCCTCATGTTGAGTTCAAGCTATGCTTCGGCGGATGCCAATCAATGGTCAAACTATCAAGATAGTAGTACCAAACGCCCGAATTATCGACCTTATCCACCACAACCGCCTTATCCAAACCGACCATATCCACCGCATGATCATCGTCCTCCCCATTGGGACCGACCACAAGCCAATGTCAGCATCAATATGCAGGCACCCACATATACCCAATATAACCATCAAAGTACCAGCTATGTTTTTGGGGATGCAAATTCCCGCATAGAAAGTTCGAATTATCGGATTATCAATGATTGGCAACGTTTAGGACTGCCTGAACCACCGCAAAACATGTACTGGATTTTTGAAAATGGTCGCTATGTGTTAGTCCCAAGATAAGATTCCCTTCTCCGATGCTTGGATGAGAGATCGCTAGGTGCATCAAAGAAGGAAGCATACTTAAGCCAGTTCATCATCTTCTGGGCGTGGGGTTTTACCTAGCGGTAAGGGTTTATCATGATGTTTATCGCGGATGACGGAAGGAAACGTCCATGATGCATAGCGCACAATTAAAATGGCTAGCGCAAGAATCAGAATTGAACCCGTAATAATCATCAGATCCATATCGGCTTTATGGTCGTGTTGAATATCCGAAATGAGCAGACGGGTAAGGGCGGTGATTGCCACATAAATCAAGAAGCGCACGGGCATGTGGTTGGTTTTAAAATAAATGCCCACCATGGCACCCAATTCCAAATAGATAAATAACAACAGAATATCGTCAATGGTAGCGTATTGTTTGACTGTGAGGATTTCAATCACGGTATGTACCGCAGACCATGCCACCATACAGCCAATAATGAACAGGGCAATGTAATGGAAGCTTTCTACCGCTAGATTGCCTAGACGGTCGAGGAGGGTTTCAAGTTTGGCAACTTTAGGTTTATGTTCTGACATTTTGACCTCCTATGCTTTAAATAATATGGTATTCAAGCATAAGCAAATTTCATGCACATGAACGTTATGAAAAAAAAACGCCTGACAATGCAGGCGTTTTTTTATTTTTAAGGCTTATGCTTGGCTAGTGAAGTAGTCTTCGCTGAAGTTCATAATCAAGTCAGAACCTGCTTTGACTTTAGCAATACGCATGTCTAATTCTGGAAGAATGCGTTGTGCGAAGTATTGAGCAAGCGCCAATTTGTTTTGGAAGAATTCACCATCTTTGTCTTTTGCAGCATTGGCAATGCGCGCAAACATGTAAGCGAAGCTTAACAAACCAACTGCGTGTAAGTAATCCACCGCTGCTGCATTCGGGAATTCAACATTTTCAGCCGCTTGCGCAAGAACGAATTGAGTCAGGTCTGCAACTTCTGTAGCAGCATCTAATGTTGCATCTTTAATGAAGTTTAAGTCAGCATCTAAACCGTTGGCGAAATCACGAATTTCTTCGATGTATTCAGCTACGTAGGCACCGTTACACTTAATGGTTTTACGACCGATCAAGTCTTGAGACTGAACACCGTTGGTGCCTTCGTAAATCTGTGCAATACGTAGGTCACGTACACATTGCTCCATGCCCCATTCACGAATATAACCATGACCACCGAAGCACATTTGTGCATCAAGCGTTGCTTGGAATGCAGTATCAGTTAAGTAAGCTTTTGCAATTGGTGTCAAAAGTGCAACGCGATTGTTGGCTTTTTTCACTGCTTCAGCATCAGTCGAGAATTTGGTGATGTCTAACTGTTGACCCACATACACTGCAAATGCACGCGATGCTTCATTGTTCGCACGTACGTTTAACAACATACGACGTACATCACCATGCACTAAAATGCTGTCTGCTGGCTTGTTTGGAGATTTCACACCAGACGCGCTACGACCTTGTAAACGATCCGTCGCATATTGTGCCGCATTTTGATAAGCAAATTCAGACGCACCGAGACCTTGAATACCCATAGACAAACGTTCGTAGTTCATCATGACGAACATAGCTGCAAGACCTTCGTTTTCTTTGCCCACGAGGTAGCCTTTTGCACCGTCAAAGTTCATGACGCAAGTTGCAGAAGCTTTGATCCCCATTTTGTGTTCGATTGAACCAGGACCTGCGGCATTACGCTCGCCCACTGAACCATCTTCGTTTACAAGGAATTTCGGTACGATGAATAAAGAAATACCACGTGAACCTGCAGGCGCATCTGGAGTTTTCGCTAAGACCAAGTGAATGATGTTTTCAGCTAAGTCGTGGTCACCGCCTGTAATGAAGATTTTCGTACCCGTAATGTTGTAAGTACCATCTTGGTTAGGTTCAGCTTTGGTTTTGATAATCCCTAAATCTGTTCCTGAGTGTGGTTCAGTTAAGCACATGGTGCCTGACCATTCACCAGAGTAGATTTTAGGTAAATACGTTTCTTTTTGCTCTTGAGATGCATAGCTGTTTAATGCCATACCTGCACCCACTGAAAGTAATGGGTAAAGCATGAAAGACGGGTTGGTTGCGAACAGCATTTCGTCAGAAAGTACAGTCAGCATTTTAGGCATGCCTTGGCCGCCCCATTCTTCTTCTGCACCTAAACCAATCCAGCCACCTTGAGCATATTGTTGGAAAGCTTCTTTGAAACCAGCAGGTGTCGTCACTGCGCCATTGTTATAAGTTGCACCTTCTTCATCACCTGTACGGTTCAGCGGAAGCGTTACATTTTGCGCAAATTTCGCCATCTCTTCCAAAATAGCTTCTGCAGTCGCTGCATCTAAATGTGCTAGATTTTCGTTAGACTGCCAGAATTGTTCTGCGTTAAAAACATCATTTAAGATGAATTTCATATCTGCAAGCGGTGCATTATAAATTGGCATAGTTAGTTCACCTTTGTTGTATACATCATGTGCCGAGTGTGGAATAACACGCGATCACACGTATTATTGATAGAATTAAATTTAGCATTGATTACATAAAAAAAGGACCGTCAAAACCGACCAGTCCTTTTTTCTTAAATTAACATTGCAAGCAACATTAAAGTGTGATTAGAACGCGAAGTGTTCCGCATCTAATGACATTAATGGCTCTACACCACCAGAAATTACTTCAACGTGTGAACGAACACGCGGCAAGATTTTCTTGAAGTAGAAGCGAGCAGTGGTCACTTTGGCATTGTAGAAGTCTACATCGGTAGTGCCCGCAGCAAGCGTTTGCTGTGCAACCAATGCCATTTGAGCCCATAGGTAAGCCAGCGTGACATAACCAGAGAAGTACAGGTAATCTACCGCAGCAGCACCAACTTCATCTGGGTTTTGCATTGCGCGCATACCAATTTGCATGGTGAGGTCGCCCCATTCTTTGTTGAGTGCAGCCAATGGCTCAACAAACTCTTTCATTGCCGCATCGTCTTTGTTGGCTTCGCAGAATTTGTGAATCATCTTGGTGAAGTCTTTCAACATTGCACCTTGAGTACCCAACACTTTACGACCTAATAAGTCCAACGCTTGAATTTCTGTTGTACCTTCATATAAGCACGAGATACGGGTATCACGAACAATTTGTTCCATACCATGTTCAGAAATAAAGCCGTGACCACCAAACACTTGTACGCCGTGTTTTGCAGATTCAGAACCTGTTTCAGTCAAGAAGGCTTTTGCAATCGGGGTAAGCAACGACAAAATGTTGTCAGAGTTTTTACGCTCTTCTTCAGTTGCACCTTGTTCTACAATATCTGCATGGAAAGATAACAAGTAAACCAATGCACGACCAGCTTCAGCAAAAGATTTTTGCGTTAACAGCATGTTACGTACAGCTGGGTGCACAATAATTGGATCTGCTTCTTTTTCAGGTGCTTTAGGACCAGAAAGTGAACGCATCGCCAAACGGTCTTTCGCGTATGCAAGCGCACCTTGGAAAGAACCTTCCGATGCAGCAAGACCTTGAACTGCTGTACCGATACGTGCCGTGTTCATGAAGGTAAACATACAGTTTAGACCACGGTTTTCAGGTCCAATTAAGTAACCTTTTGCATTGTCAAAGTTGATCACACAGGTCGCGTTACCATGAATACCCATTTTGTGTTCAATTGAACCACAACGCACCGCATTACGCTCACCCACAGTACCATCAGCATTTAAGTTAAATTTTGGTACGATGAATAATGAAATACCTTTAGTGCCTTTTGGTGCACCTGGCAGGCGTGCAAGAACGATGTGAATAATGTTCTCTGCCATGTCGTGCTCACCAGCAGAGATAAAGATTTTCTCGCCAGTAATTGCATAGCTACCATCCGCATTTGGTTCAGCTTTGGTACGGATAATACCAAGGTCAGAACCTGCATGAGATTCTGTTAAGCACATGGTACCTGTCCAAACACCTGATACAAGGTTTGGCAAGTAAGCATCTTTTTGTTCTGGTGAACCGTGGTGTTCTAAAGTACGCACTGCACCATGAGATAGACCAGGGTACATACCCCAAGCCCAGTTCGCAGTACCAACCATTTCAGAAATCACGTTACCTAAAGAAACTGGTAAACCTTGACCGCCATATTGCTCTTCAGCAGAAAGAGAAGGGAAGCCGAGTTCGATATATTTTTGATACGCTTCTTTAAAGCCAGTCGGTGTTGTCACCACACCATCATTCCAAGTACAACCTTCTTGGTCGCCGCTTTGGTTGATTGGAGACAACTCATTTTCACAGAAATCTGCAGCAGCTTCTAAATATTGGTCAACCAATTCACGGCTTACGGTTTCTTGGAAAGCAGGCAGTTTTGCATAATGTTGTTCAGCATTTAGTAATTCATGCAAAACGAACTGCATATCACGTAAGGGCGCTTTGTATTGTGGCATGTCGGTTTTCCTCAATACTGGTTTCAACCAGCGTTATAATCCTAATAAACATGGTGACGTGCCTTCAATGACACGTTTTTAAGTACAAGTTAATCGTGCAACATCTTGTTATAAGGTACAAGCTCTTGCCCCCCATTTCTTAGTGACTGTAAAGTCAAAAAAAGGTGGCTTGAATTTTCTAAGTACATTGAGTGTAAACGTTTTTATGTTTTTTTAGATGATACAAATAGTCAAAAAACGTAAAAAGTTATGTCCCTCATTTAGGCATAAAAAAAGACGCTTGCGGCGTCTTTTTTGTTGTAAATCTGCTTATGCTGCTGGAGGCGGAGCCATATTTGCTGTTGGTGCAGCATTCGGCTGTGGTTGATTTGGGAAGAAACGTACTGAACATTTGCCTGAAAGTGTTTGTTCACCAGCTTTAATCTGAACAACTTTACCATCGGCTTGACCTTTACATGCAGTTTCAACCGCTTGTTGGAAGGCTTGCTTTTCTTTTAAACGTTGATCGAACTGTTGCACCATTTGTTGACGCTGAGCATCTGTCAGTTTTTCGCCGCGTTGTGGGCGCATCATGCCTTCATCACCTTGCATTGGCGGTTGACCCATATGCATGCCATGACCGCGTTTCTGATCGGGTTGGAACACGATATTACATTGACCATCAATCGTTTGCGTGCCTGCTTTTACTTGAACAGTTTGTCCCGCAGTTTTGCCGTCACAGGCTTGTTTCATCTGTTTGAACATTTCTTTGTGTTCAGCGCGCATTTGTTCACGTTCAGCACGCTGTTCAGGAGAGAGGCGCTCACCATGGCGACCATCCATCATACGATGTGGTTGATCTTGTGGCTCAGGTGTTGATTGGCAAGCGGTTAAAGCACCGACACTTAAAACACCGCAAGTGGCTAATACAATTTTTTTCGTCAAGTTCATTACAAGTTACCCCAGCACGCTATTTTTCATTTGTGCTTAAAGATTAAATAATAAAGATGAAGAAACAATGGAGGGTTTTTTGAAAATAGGTTGGTTACAATAGCCTTAACAAAATAACAATTGAGCACCGCTGTTGAATATCCGACGTGTCCCGATTGCACTACGCCTCTTCTTGACTGTATTGCTTACCACCTTGGTGATTATTACGCTAAGTCTGGGGGTATTGCATTGGACCATGCAAAAAAACTTCACCCGCTATGTGGCTGATGTTGAAATGCAAAAGCTGGATCATCTGATCAGTAATTTGGCAAGCGTGTACTCGGTTTATCATGACTGGGGCAATGCCATTCAGGCACAAATTCTACAGATTGAAGGGCAGGCAGACCCTGATGATTATGACCGTTTGTCGCATTGGTGGTTACGCCGACAGTATGATATTGCCTTGCAGCAGCGTTATTTTGAAGAACATACCTTTGTCAATTTGCCGCCCACTTTGGCACGTGCAGATCAGGGTAAGCCCTTATTAGATCAAGAGGAATTACGCTGGTTAGAGTTGAACCTGCCTTCGGAATATCAGCCTTTTGAGGGGCTGAAATTTCCATTGAAATCCAATGAAAATGCCTTCCGTCCGCCCGATCGTAAAGAGGGGCAAAATAAATTAAAAGAGACGAATCAGAAGAAACAATTTATCTCAATGCCTGACCGACTCGGACTCAGTTCACGTTTATCTTTATATGATGCCAAACGCCAATTTGTGGTGGGAGAGCCTGCTTCAGATCAGATTTCGTATCGCCCGATTATCGTTGATGACAAAGTGGTGGGTTATTTGGGCTTAAAACCTGTGCTAGATCAGGATGATGCCTTAAGTATCAACTTCTTTAGTAATCAAAAGCGTTATTTGTTCTTGGTGTATGGCTTGACCATTTTGGCGAGTTTGATTGCTGCATTATTGTTGGCGACCTATTTCAAGAAACCAATTCAGCGCTTGTTGAATGGTACGCGTGAACTGACCCAAGGCAATTACCAACATCAGGTGAAAATTAACCGTAATGATGAGTTGGGTGATTTATCCAATGAGTTAAATCGACTGGCAGAAATTCTGGATCAACACGAAACTTCGCGTCGTCAGTGGGTCGCAGATACCTCACACGAATTAAAAACCCCATTGGCTGTTCTGCAAGCGCAGATTGAAGCCATGCAGGATGGGATTCGTAAAGCTACCCCAGAGCATTTGGATGCCATGATGCGTCAAGTCAGCAGCCTGAAAAAATTAACTCAGGATTTGGCGGATCTGGCGCAGGCAGATGCACAACAGTTGAAGTGTTATTTTAATGCCATCAATCCTTGGGACGTGGTGGTGCAAGAAATTGAAAACTTCAAGCCAAAGTTTGAACAGGCTAATCTGAAAGTTAGCGTGCAGGGCGATGCGCCTGTCTTACAATTAGATACAGACCGATTCAAACAAATTGTGGTCAACTTACTCAGCAACAGTATTCGCTATACCGAGCAAGGCGGAGAAATCCAGATTCATACTGAACAAACGGCTACAGAGTGGAGTTTGTATGTGGATGACAGTCCTTACGGTTTAAGCGACGAACAATTACGGCATTTGGGTGAACGTTTTTATCGTGTCGATGATTCGCGTACCCGAAGCACAGGTGGTACAGGACTGGGACTGGCTCTTTCCTGTAAGATTGCGCAGGCACTCGGTGGACGTTTGAGTTTTGAACATTCGCCTTTGGGTGGGTTGCGTTGCAAACTCACTTTTCCCAAACAAATGAAAGCATAAAGGAACTATTCATGAAGCATATTATGCTGGTTGAAGATGAAGTTGAACTGGCTCAATTGGTCCGTGATTATCTAGAAGCAGCAGGCTTTGAAGTCAGTCTATTCCATGATGGGCAAGAAGCTTATGACAGCTTTATGCAGCGTAAACCGAGTCTAATGATTTTGGACTTGATGGTACCGCGTATGGATGGTCTGACCATCTGCCGTAAAGTGCGGGAACAGTCGGATTTGCCGATTATTATGGTGACTGCACGTACCGAAGAAATTGATCGTGTATTGGGGTTGAACATGGGTGCAGATGATTATGTCTGTAAACCGTTTAGCCCGAAAGAATTGGTGGCTCGTGTGCAGGCCGTGTTACGTCGTTTAGACCGTAAAGCCGAGCCTGAAGAAAATAGCTTGTTCCGTATAGATAAAGCACAACAACGCATCTTGTATCAACAAAAGACCCTCAACTTAACCCCAACCGAGTTTCGCTTGCTGGAGTTGTTCTTGGAGCATGTTGGTCAGGTCTATTCGCGCGTGCAACTACTGGATCATATTAACCCAGACAGTTTTGATGTCGCTGACCGTGTTATTGATAGTCATATCAAAAACTTACGCCGTAAGATTTCGGATGCCGCAGAGACTGGAAATCGCCATGAATGGATTCAAGCCGTGTATGGTGTGGGCTACCGTTTTGAGTATCCAGAAGATTAACACTTCTAGATAAAACAAGTTTTCCTGTGGATAACCACAATGTTATCCACAGAAAATGTGGATAAACGCGTTGAGGAAATCGACAATTTAAGAAGAACAACTGACCATCACTTCGGGCACATCGTTTGGTAATGGGCCTAAATCTTCAGCGCGCTCAACATCAGGCTGTTTTGTAAATGGCTGGCTGAGCAAGCTGAACAAGCGGTCTACCTCTGAAAAATCATTGCACTCTGCCAACTCAATTGCCCGCTGTGCCATATGATTACGCAAAATATAGTGCGGGTTGGCATGCTGCATGGCTTGATCTAATGCAGCTTGATCTTGATGTTCTCGAATCGATTGATATTGCTGCAAGAACTGCTCGAACTGACGCCGATCAAGACAGTCATCCAAGAGCAGTTGAAATTCTTTATTTTGCAGACGAATAAAGCTTTGGGTGTAGTCCAGTTGTTCAGATTGCAAAATTCTTAAGAAGAGCATGCCACAATCAAAGCTCTCTTGATGAAAATCAGGCAAGCCCATTTTTTGACAAAGCCCTAAACGGTAATGTTCGAGAAAGGTCGGTTCATAATGGCTTAAGCAGGCGGTCAAATCTTCTTTCCATTGCTCTTTTTCATAACCTTCAGGGATCAAAGGCATTAAATTGTTGAGCCAGATCCATAAGTTCCAATGCCCGACACTCGGTTGCTGCTGATAGGTATAGCGACCCTGATAATCGGAATGGTTGTTGATCCAATTCGGGCGGAAACGCTCCATAAAGCCGTATGGACCGAAATCCAGAGTAGAACCTGTGATATTCAAGTTATCAGTGTTCATAACGCCATGTGCAAAACCGACCAACTGCCATTTGGCAATCATGATTGCAGTCCGTTGCACGACTTGTGTTGCAAAAGCCAAGATCGGCTGTTCAGCATGTAGACATTCAGGATAGTGCCATTCAATACATTTTTGGGTAAAGTCAGCCAACAGGTCAGATTGGTACTGATTAATCCACTCAAAATGCCCCAAACGGATATGGCAGTCGGATGTCCTGAGTAGCATCGCACCGAGTTCTAATTTTTCACGTTGGACACCTTGGGTTGATGAGGTGAATCCAACAGCATTACTGGAAGGGATGCCGAGTGCATTTAAGGCATGTCCTGCCAAATACTCTCGAATGACTGAGCGTAGAACTGCACGTCCATCTCCCATGCGTGAATACGGGGTTTGACCTGCACCTTTTAAGTGTAAATCAATGGTTTGTTGCTTTTTATCTAAGATTTGTGCAATCAGTAAGCCACGACCATCGCCAAGTTGTCCTGCCCATTGTCCAAATTGATGCCCAGCATAGACCATGGCAAGTGGCGGAAATTCAGAAAAAGTTCGTTGTCCACTACAGATTTCCACCCAAGCGGCTTGTTCTTCAGCACTCCATTGCAGTTCTTCAGCCAATGCTTGATTGAAATGCCCAGCTTTCGCGCCAACAAGAGGAAGTGGCATTTGCTGATGGTAAAGTTTCGGACTGAGGGTGGGGTAGCGTGAATTGAACAACATAAGATGGGATCTGGCGATTGGACTCAGCCCACTATAACAAAACCATCAGCTAAAAATGAATAAAGCTTCCATTTGGAAGCTTTATTCATGACATACAGTGCTGAGGGTTATTCAGAAACTGCATTCTTTTTGATGTTGCGCATCAAGGTTTTTAAAGTTTCACGATGCTGACCTAAACGTTGTTCCACCAAGTGGAAGTCCGCTTTTAATTTATGGTCCATCTGATGAATTTTTTCAGCCACTGATGCTTTTTTAGCTTGAATTTCCTGTTCTTTCAATTTTGCCCAGTCATTCAATGTATGGGTAAATGCTTCATATTCTTGCGCAATACGCTGTTTTGCATGGGCAATATCTTCATTGACATTTAGACCATATACAGCCAAATCTTGCTCAGCATATTTGAACTTCATCGCAAGTTCAGCTTTCTTAATATTAAAGCTTGGAATACGACGTAAGTTCTTCGCTAAACCGAGTTTTGAACATGACCAAATTAACCATTTGGTTGGGTCATATTGCCACCATTTCACGCCGTTACGGTAGTCGTATTGGAAAATATGGTGATAGTTGTGATAACCCTCGCCCCAAGTCGCAATTGCAAGCAAGAAGTTGTCACGCGCGGTATTTTCGTCAGTATAAGGACGTTTACCCCACATATGGCACAGCGAGTTAATAAAGAAAGTCACGTGATGGCTAAGGATTAAACGAACCAATCCACCCAATAACACCACGCCCCACATATCACCGACAGCCCAGCCAATCGGTAACAAAATACCGGTATGCACCAAAATCACCAATGGTATATAGTACTTGTGCTGGAACATGACCAGTTTGTCATTTAACAAGTCTGGTGCATTTTTATAATTTGGTTCTGCTGCTGGATAATCACGTAACATCCACCCGATGTGGGCAAACCAAAAGCCTTTATTAATTGAATATGGGTCTTTTTCTACATCATCCACATGGCGGTGATGGGTGCGGTGACCAGAAGACCAGAATAAAATACTGTTCTGAACAGCAAAAGTACCCATAATCATTAAAATGATTTTTAAAGGTAAAGTCGCTTCATAGGCACGGTGCGCCCATAAACGATGATAACCCGCAGTAATACCTAAACTACTTACACCCAATAACACAATCATGCTGACCCAAGCGCTAGCGCTAAAATCATGATTCATGGCATACAGGGGAAGAGCGATAACCGCAACAATAGGTAAAAAAACTAGGGCAAAAACTGCAACCCAGTTAATTGGGGCTTGAGGTAGGGGAGGATTCATCTCCAACAGCACTCCTAGAAACCTTGGACAGGTTAAAATTGAGAACTTAAATCAATACAAATTGTAAGGATTAAGATTCTGGCATATTAGCATGAGCAACATTTGTACTCTAGCATTATTATACAGATGTATTGTACTAAACAGTAACAGAATAAGACTATGCCAAGATTGAATTTATCGTAATCAATCGGCTATTTTTATTGGTTGCTCGGTATATTTCTATTGTACTTTAGGTCAACCGCCATACTCGTCTCAAGTTTATACAAACTGTATTCTATGCAAGAGTGTATTTTTAGCCCAGATCAAGCTGTTGCAGCATCATGGTCGGGAAATCGGTAATCAAACCGTCAATCCCACAGGCTTGTAAATGTTTGGCACGTTCGAAATCATTTACGGTCCAGACACTGACTTTTAATCCTGCTGCTTGCGTGGCTTGTATCATGGCATCCGTTGCCAATTGATTCATCCATCCGATACGGCTACAGCCCAATGATAAAGCTTGTTCAATGGCGTGTTCTTGAATATCGTCCTCAATTAAAAGTCCACGTTTAAATTGGGAATTGGATTGCTGTAAGGCTTGGTGAATTTTCAAATCGAAACTGGTGATGACCGCATTGTGTTCAAATCCTGTTAAAGCGTGCTGTAAACTTTGAATCAGTCTTTCTGCCGCTGCCAGATCCTTTACCGCTTTAACTTCAACTTCAAGATGCGAAAACTCACGGAGAAGGTTAAGACTTTGTTCTAAGGTGGGCGTGACTTGAGGTTGCCAATCCATCCAGATTGCCGCTTGGTTATAGTGAGCTAAATCATCAACTGTACAGCTATACAGTTCAAGGTCAATCGATGTTGTACGCAAAAAGTTATCGTCATGCATGACCACCAAGGTATCATCGTCGAGTTGGCGGACATCAAATTCGATGGCACGAATGCCTAAGTCATGAAGATATTGGAAGCCTCCTAAAGTATTTTCAGGAGCTTCACCACGTGCGCCACGATGTCCGATAATCTGCATGTTTATCTGCCTTTATTTTTCAGTTTTGATGATGGAGTTGTGGATCTTTTCACAATCTTTGATCTTAAGATTCAAGGATGATTTTAATCATTTCATCTGAAAATAGTTTTAAAAAAAAGAAAAGCAGAGTAATAAAAATGCGTGCAAAGTTTTGGGTGCTTGGTTTCATCGAGGCTCAATCACTAAAATTCAGCCTCGATCATCTATACGCGTCTTAAATAGTATCGTTGATATTCTTTTGCCAAAGCACTTCGCTTCCGCCTTCAGCATGTTGCAATGTACGTGAAGCCACAAATAGCCAGTCAGAAAGTCGGTTTAATAATTGCAACGAGCTTGGCTGAATATTTTGGTCACGGTGATGAACAGACATTAAGCTGCGTTCAGCGCGACGGCAAACAGCACGTGCTTGATGGGCAAAACTGCAGGCTAATGTGCCTGAAGGCAAAATAAAGTCTTTGAGCATGGGTAAAGCTTCATTCATGCGATCAATTTCTTGTTCGAGGTATTCAACAGAAATGGGTTGTACCAAGTGATAGTTGGGAATACACACTTCACCGCCTAAGTCGAATAACCAGTGTTGAATCAGACTTAAGCTTTTATCCCATGTGGATTGTTCAGCAATATCACTTTGACTAATCTGCGCACGTAGAATACCAATGCATGCATTCAGTTCATCAACATCGCCTAATGCGATAATGCGTAAATCATCTTTAGCGACACGTGAACCATCGCCAAGACCAGTCGTGCCTGAATCGCCTGTACGGGTATAAATTTTACTTAAACGGTGGCCCATAACTTTTCCTTAGGTTGAAATGAAAAAAAGGATAATGCCGGTCAAAACATTATCCATAAACTGCGCTGTTTTATATATTTTTTTAAAGCTGAGAATTAATAACGGAAAGTTACCCCAGCTGAAGCAAGGCGACCGCCATTGATATAGTAACTACCACTGCCATAAGCTGTACGATAGTTGCTATCGCCTACATTCTGGATATTGGCAAATACTTTGATAGCGTTACTAAGATTATAATAGCCATTCATATCAACTCTTAAGTGTCCAGGAACAGTAATATCATCATAGGCACTATTATCGTATGAACTACTCGCCATCAAGGTGGTTGAGAAGCCAAATTTACTGTCTTGCCATCCTGTGGTCAGGGTCGCATTTTGACGTGGGCGACGACTTAAATCTTCATCAGTTTTATCATTTTTGGCACGGACATAGTTATAACCTACATTCACATACAGATTCTCACCTTGCCATTTTAGATAAATTTCGCTGCCTTCAAATGTCGCTTGGTCAATATTTTGGAAGATATACCCTGTAACGCTAGTTGCATCAATTAAGTTTTCAACTTCGGTACGATACAAAGAAATACCTGTGCTAAAACCATGGTTGAGGTTCTGATCTAAACCAATTTCATAAGATGTGCTTTCCTCGGGTTTTAAATCAGGATTTCCGTAAGCACTATATAGTTCGTTCAATGTTGGTGAGCGGAAAGCTGTGCCAATATTGGTGTAAATGCTGGTTAAAGGAAATAGCTGATAACGAGCAGCAATTTGTCCAATGGTGTGCGTGCCATATTTCTCATTATCTTCTACACGAATGCCAGCTTGAGTATTTAAACCATTAGCATTGTATTGATGTTGTAGATAATAACCTTGCGAATCTACATCTGCAGCATATGGACTACCCCAAGAAATCACATCGCCATCAATATTTTGATAAGTAGTACCTAATAAAATATTTTGTGAAGGTGTGAACTGCCATTTACCATAGAGTTCAGCTTCTTGTGTAGTGCTATGGACGAAGTCATATGTCCCGAGATAATTTAGATCATTTTGATCAATATCATCTTTAAATTGTGATACGCGGGCATTCACTTCAACACTAGGAGCAAGATTGACACGCCCTTTGATGTTTACAATTTCATTTTTGAAATCTTGATTAGCAACTGCACCATAATTGTCGTATTGGGAATTCCCTTCGTTCTCACTGTAGTCGAGTGAGAGCGCATATTTTTCTTTTTCTACACCAAATTTTGCCGAATAACCAGTTTGATCAAAAGCTGCATCAGGTGCATTTTTACTGTCTTTTACAGGCGTACCATCGGTTTCCAAATGTTGACCACGGATTTGTGCGTAGAAACCATTTTCAGCGAGATCAGCACCAACAAGTGTTTTATAAGTTGAATTTTCACCAATCTCACCTGTCACGAATGCGCTATTCTTTTCTGGCGTTTTTGAGACAAGTTGGACTACGCCACCAATTGCATCAGTGCCATAAAGCACAGATGCTGGACCTTTGAGGACTTCAATTTGTTGAATATCGGTAGTGTCGATAAATGGTAGTGAAGCCGTGCCTGTAGTGGCAGAATTTAGTCTTACACCATCACGTAGAATCAATGTTTGATTTGAGTTAGTACCACGTAGAAAAATTGATGCAGTTTGACCATAACCACCGCTTTGTACCATATTAATGGCTGCATCAGTCATTAATAGATCGGGTAAAGCGGCAATCGGAGATTGTTCAATAATTTGCGGTTCAATAATGGATATACGTGCAGGAATATCTTTAATTTTTTCTTCAGAACGTGTTGCTGTCACCACCAAAGTGTCTAAAGATGCATTAACAACATTGGAACTATCTTGTGCAGATACAGACGTAGAGAAACCCATCGCAATCGCGATTGCGCCCACTAAAGCAGTAGGCTGAAATAAATTTGACATGTTTGCTCCATACATTCACCCCCCGTGAATGATTGAGTTAAACGGCACAATAAGCAGGTCTCCGGACTCAAATATAAATATTGCGAACAATATTGGTATACCCATCTTCCCACACGAGTGCAGTGATGTAAGTGCAAACTTATAAAGGTATACGTTTCGTTTTACCGTTGCGGGGGCAGTGTTGGATTCGCACCAACTTCCCTAAAGCATATCGCTATGACTTATTGCATTTGGGCGCAGTATAAGGTTTGTACGCGAATTAAACAATCTATGTAAAGAATATTCGGGATGAACTTTACTCAAGAGAAAAGAATTGCATTACAATGATTCGCCCCGATATTCATAGACAGGCTATGAATTTGGTCAAGTAAGAGCTGAAATTGTATGCGAACCCGTGCCAAAATTTGTGGAATTACCCGTGTTGAAGATGTCCAGTCTGTAGTACAGTCAGGGGCGGATGCAATTGGCTTGGTTTTTTATCCTCCAAGTCCACGCCATGTCAGCATTGAGCAAGCACAAATTTTGGTAAAAAACATTCCTGCTTATGTACAGGTGGTCGGTTTATTTGTAAATGCGACAGCGGATGAGATAGCAGAGGTGTTAAAGCTGGTGCCTTTGGATATGCTGCAATTTCATGGTGATGAAACGCCTGAACAATGTCAGGCCATTGCTCAGCATACGGCACGTCGCTGGTATAAAGCGATTCAGGTCAAACCTGATTTGGATGTAATCGCCTGCATCAAAAAATATCAAGACGCAGGTGCAAGCGCAGTATTATTGGATGCTTGGCATCCTGAACTGAAAGGTGGGACGGGTCACAGTTTTGACTGGACACAGTTTCCACAACTCGATATTCCTTTAATTTTGGCGGGTGGTTTAAAACCTGACAATATTGAAGAAGCAATACAAACAGCACAGCCTTTTGCTGTAGATGTTAGTGGCGGTGTAGAGTCCGCAAAAGGTATTAAAGACCAACAACTCATACAACGATTTATGCAAGGAGTCCAACGTGGATCAGCAAAATAATGTGATTGACTATACCCAATTCCCTGATGCAAAAGGGCATTTCGGTATCCATGGCGGACGTTTTGTGTCAGAAACTCTAATGGCTGCATTAGAGGATTTAGAAAAGCTCTATTTCCGTATGAAAAACGATGAGCAATTTCTGGCAGAATTCGACCGTGATCTCGCCTACTATGTAGGTCGTCCTAGTCCTTTATATTATGCTGAGCGATGGTCGAAAGAGTTGGGTGGTGCGCAAATTTATTTAAAACGTGAAGATCTGAATCATACAGGTTCACATAAAGTAAATAACACCATTGGTCAGGCGTTGCTGGCTAAGCTTTCAGGTAAAAAACGTATTATTGCCGAAACGGGTGCGGGTCAGCATGGTGTTGCAACAGCAACCATCGCGGCACGTTTAGGTCTTGAGTGCGTGGTGTTTATGGGTGCAGAAGACGTGAAACGTCAAGCCATGAACGTGTATCGTATGCGTTTATTGGGTGCAACTGTTGTCCCTGTAGAAAGCGGCTCAAAAACCCTGAAAGATGCTATGAACGAAGCGATGCGTGACTGGGTGACGAACGTCGATTCAACTTACTACGTGATTGGTACAGTGGCAGGTCCACATCCATATCCACAATTGGTCCGCGACTTCCAATCGATTATTGGTCGTGAAGCACGCCGTCAAATTCAAGAGCAAGCGGGACGCTTACCAGATGCCTTGGTTGCGTGTGTCGGTGGTGGTTCCAATGCAATGGGCTTGTTCTACCCATTCTTGAACGATGCTGAAGTGAAAATGTATGGTGTAGAAGCCGCGGGTTATGGCATTGAAACTGGCAAGCACTCTGCACCTTTAAATGCAGGTCATGTCGGTGTGCTACATGGTA
Organism: Acinetobacter sp. NigerLNRRAM0016; assembly: GCF_054112845.1. NCBI lineage: Bacteria > Pseudomonadati > Pseudomonadota > Gammaproteobacteria > Moraxellales > Moraxellaceae > Acinetobacter > Acinetobacter sp. NigerLNRRAM0016. The sequence continues at coordinate 22,571 of NZ_JBSYVT010000021.1, read as the reverse complement.
ACCGTACCTACTTGATGTCGGATGAACAAGGTCAGATTATTGAAACGCATTCAATTTCTGCGGGTCTGGATTATCCAGGTGTGGGTCCTGAGCATAGCTTCTTGAAAGATATGCACCGTGTCAATTATGTGCCAATCAATGACCAAGAGGCGTTGCAAGGCTTCCGTGATTTGACCAAAATTGAAGGGATTATTCCTGCGCTGGAAAGCTCACATGCGATGGCGTATGTCACGAAATTGGCGCCAACCATGGACAAAGATCAAATCATTATTGCGACCGTTTCTGGTCGTGGTGATAAAGATTTGATGACAGTTGCGCGTATTGATGGTGTGGAAATGGTCGAGATGTAAGCTCAATCATCTAATAAAGCTCCTGATTTAGGAGCTTTATTTTTATATATAGTTTGAGAAAAATGGAGAATGGAAGAATACTGATGGAGATACAAGAAGGTTTGGGGTTTAAAGAATTAATAGTTGATACAGCAGAAGAGTTTATTGAATTAATTCGACCAGATAAAAAGAATGTTAAAGAATATTTGGGCAGTGCAAATGATCAATATATTTATAGAGGGCAAGCAGATTCAAGTTGGGAGTTGACTCCAAGTTTATATAGAAATATATCAAGAAAGGAAATCCTCTCAGATACGTATGATGGTATCTGTTTTATGCATTGGGTTCACTTGAAAAATTTTGTGTATGGATGTGATCTAAACTCATCAATTGTGCCTTTTGATTCATTTGAATTTCGTTCTGAATGGTTAGAAGATTTCGATGATAGAGTTGTTAAAGATAGTACAAAATGGCCTGATGCTAAATTATATGAATTAATTGCTTATGCTCAGCATTATGGAGTTTATACAGAATTTTTAGATTGGACTAAAAATCCTTTAATTGCTTGCTATTTTGCGGCATCTCAAGTTGTAAAAATGAGAAAGTTAGATGGGTTCATGTCGATATGGGTTTTTGATACAGAGAAGAAGAACTTACTAAATAAATATAATGACAAAGTATTTGAAATCATTGAAGTTCCTAAAAGTATAAATCAGAATATTTCTTCCCAGCAAGGGTGCTTTACTTTAGTCCGTCAAAAAATAATGAGAGGGGTTAGATTAACTTTTAATGAGAGTTTAAGTAAATATGAACAAATTCAAAACTTAAATGAATTGATAGCTGAGAAAAAGATTAACTCTCTGATTAAAATTTCTGTTCCATGTAAATGGGCTATTGATATCTTAAAATATTGTGATGCCTATACTGTTAATGCTGCTACTGTTTTTAGAGGAATTAGTGGAGGGGCAATGTATGTACAGGAAGGTTTAGAAATTATTGAATATAAAAAGTTAATAGATGCTAAGTAGGTAAATTAATGTCCCATTTATTTTTGGTGATGCTCGGTGGTCGCCATGCACGTGCCAATACCGAAGTACATGATGTCGTGGCGGTATGTGGTGATTGCTTAGAAGATACATATCCACAATTAAGACAGGCATGGTTTGCTGAGCAAAAGGGCTTACATATTGATGCTTGGATGAAAATTAATAGTGTTGAATCCGAAGGGCAGTTTTATCAAGTCAGTTTTAGTTCGACTGCTCCAGAAGTGGATGCTCCCAAGTTGTTTTTGATTAATTTAGGGGGCTATGACGCCCGCGAATTTGGCGAATTGCATCGTTATTTATTGGTTGTCGCTCATGATGCCACACAAGCTAAACAACGCGGTAAACAGTACTTTGATCACAACTGGCAAAAACCACATACGGACCGTGTGCTTGAAGTGGATGATTGTATTGCCTTAGAACAAGTCGAAAATCGTTATATTCATCTGACATTAACCACGCGTCAAGAGAATGAGTGGAAAAACACCTATCTGTTATTAAATGATTAATAATTAACATTTTGCGTTGGCTATGCGATGCTGCCACATTTTTATGCTAACATGGCATGCATAAGAAATGATCGACAAATGCTGCCGAGAACATTGAGGGAAAGTCTGGGCGAAATGCGCTTTGTTGATTGCAACAGATCTTGCGATATCTGAAATGGAATTGAATAAATGGATTTAATTCAGTCGAATGGTCAGCCCCATTATGGTCGGTTTGATGCATTGCCGCGAAATATTGACGTTCAAAAATACCAATATAAAACGCCTTATGGTGACGTGCTGGATGGTTGGCGTAAACGCTTAAAATATAAAAAGTTTAAATTCTGTTCCATTCAACATGAGCATTACACCATAGGCGTAGCAATTGCCGATATTGCATGGGCGGGGCATGGCTTTGTCTATTTGTATAATCATCTGACACAGGAAGTACAAGAATGGAATGCAATTAACTTTCTGGCACGCAACACTTTGCTGGATGAACAGCCCTTATATAACCAAAGTTTTTTTCATAAATCGCCTTTTCAAATTGAAATGCAGCATGCCAATGGGGTGCGCTATATTCGCGTTACCAAGTATGGTGAAATTAAACTGAATGCCCGTATTTTCTGTGCGGGGACCCAACCACTCAGCATGTGCAGTCCGACAGGCATTAATGGCTGGACCTATACCCAAAAGCTGACCACCCTTGGTTGCGAAGGCTATTTTGTCAATAAGCAGGGTGAAGTGGTGCAATTTCACGAGAAAACCTTTGCTTCTTTAGACGATACTTGCGGATTTTTACGCCCTGAAACAGCGTGGTTCTGGTTATCCTGCAATTTTTGGGATGCGCATAATCAACGCATCGGACTGAATTTGGCTTCTGGCGTCAATGAAAGCTTTGGCAATGAGAACTGCTTGTGGGTGAATGGACAGCTGTTTCCATTGAGTGACATTTTATTTGAACATCTGGAAGATGAGCGTTGGAGTATTCGTTCTCTAGATCAGCGCTTAAATTTAACCGTCACCACGGGTTGGCGTCGTTATGAAAATCTGAATTTAAGATTGGTGGGTAGTCAGTTTAGCCAGTGGCAGGCGCGTATTAGCGGAAGCATTCAATTGGATGATCAAGAAATTGTACTGCTTGATGAGTATGGCTTGTTAGAACAGCACTATGCGAAATGGTAATGAGATCGTCTCTTAGTCATGTCTAGGTTTGAGTTGAATACTCAACCTAGACATCAAACGCAGTATAGTACTTTTATTTTTGACGTTGTGCTGCCTGCCAAAAAGCTTCACCAGCTTGAATCGGGTCATTGGTCTCGGCAAGCGTATTTACCCAGACATCATATTGACGAATAATCGGTTGCTGCGTGGGGTGGAAGTCTTTTTTAAACCAATCCATATATTGTTTGCGAATGCTGGTTAAGGTGCCTTTCCGACCAAAGAACCATGGCAGCCCTTTTAAAATCATCTTCATGCGTTGCCAGCGACCAAAGCCATCATGAATTAGCATCACATTGGCACGGTACAGGGTAAAGCCGATCATCATCAGTGTGGTGAGAATAAGCGCCCAACGTCGCATCAGTTCTGAAACTTCGCCAACTTGCTGCATCACATCATAAGCAACATCACGATGCTCCATTTCTTCAATGGCGTGCCAAGCCAGGAGTGCACGGACATAAGGATGGGCATGTTCTAGAGTTTCTTTTTTGCCATAAAATGTTTCTGCCATCAGCGCCGTCAAATGCTCTGCCGCCGCAGTCATGGCAATATTGTATTGCGGTGAACGTTCTTCCAGCTCAAATTTAAAGACACGATTAATTCGTTGAATAAACTGATCTACAGGCATGCCTTGTTTACGCATAACTTGGTTCATTTTTTCATGGGCAATACCATGTTGCGCTTCTTGACGAATGAAGGCGGCAACACGTTGTTCTAAGTCAGGATCTGTAATTTTGTCTCGAAATAAGCGTACCGATTGAATAAAGTAACGCTCGCCATCAGGAAAAGTCAGGCTGAGGGCGTCAAAGACTCGGGTTAAAAACGGATCATTGTTCATCCAGAAGCGTGGCACCTGATCCAATTTAAAATCGAACTCGGTACGAACGACGGGTTGAACCTGATTTCGGACGATTGTATTCATCTTTATTTGACTAATAGAACCTTTAATAAGTGCAAGTATGTCGGTGTTTGTCGGATAAGTTTTGACAGTACTTGCCATTTTTTATACATTTTATGCCATATCGAAAATAAAAAATGTCAAATAGACAGGTAGAGCCATGTATACCCTACAAATCCCCAATGGCTTTTTTCACTTATGGCATAGCTATCTTAAATCACGTGATATAGATGGTTTTGCATTCCCATTCTCAGCTGTGCAAAAACAACAGCTTAATTATATTTTAGCACAACCGATTGATGCGCAATCATCTTACGTTTTATTTATAGATTTAATACAACAAACCGAACAACAACTCAACTGTCCACATCTGATTTTCGATATGGTGCAGCATGTTCAGCCTGAACATTTCGGAATCTTGGGCTATATCGCATCGAAAAGTACCAGTGTTGCGGAAGCCTTGCATTTTGTTCTGCGCTTTAACCGTCTGGTGATTGATGGACAGGAAAGTGTGCCGATGCATCTGTCGCAAAAAGATCAAGTGATTCATCTGCATTGGGGATTTTCCCACAGTGGACATGTCTTGATTAATGAGATGACGGTGGCTGCAATGGTGCAACTGGCCCGGCAAATTTTTTCTTTCGAGCAGTTTTCATTAAAGAGTTTGTCTCTTGCCCATGAACCACGTTGTGCGCTGTATCATTATCAGCGCTTTTATGGATGTCAGGTGTATTTTCATCAACCACGCTACGCCTTAGAGTTGAACCGCGAAAGTCTGTTATTGAAGTCGCAGCAGCCAGATCCATCTCTGAATCATCTGTTGTTGAAACATGCCGAAGAAGTCATTGCCACGAAATCGGAACATATGACTTTAATGACGCATTTACATACGCTGGTGGCAGAATATTTGCTCTTTCATCAGGAGGTGCCCAAGCTGGAGTGGGTGGCACAGGAATTACATTTATCAGTAAGGACTTTGCAACGGCAGTTGAGTGAATTTGACAGCTCGTTCAAAAAAGTGATTGAGACTGAGCGGATCAAGCGCTGCAATATTTTGCTGCAACAAAAAATTACGCTCAGCGAGATTGCCTTGGCACTCGGATATTCGGATCAATCTGCTTTGGCACGTGCCTATAAGGCTGCGACAGGGCAGACTTTGTTGGCACGTCACCAACAATACAAATTAAAAGCATAGCGCAGGAATCTACAATAAAAAAAGCGGCTGATTCAGCCGCTATAAAAATGACATGAATTTAGGATAGCTTTTGATTCAAGCGTGGATAGCGCAATGTGATGGCTAAAAGGGCAAAAATCGCCAAGACCCAACAATAATAAATATGACCAATCAATTCGACAGGAGAGAGTTTGGCAATAGAGCACGCCAATAACAGTTGAGCGCCGTAAGGGATGAGCCCTTGCACCACACAAGAGAAGATATCCATGAGTGCGGCTACACGCTTCGGATCTAAGCCGTATTCTTGAGCCACTTCACGTGCCATATCGCCAGATAAAATAATCGCTACGGTATTATTGGCAACAAACAGGTTGGAGAAGACGACTAAGAAACTGACGCCAATTTCGCCTGCGCGCTGTTGTCCGACTTTGAGCAGGCGAGTTAGGCTATAAATCCGCTGAATCAGCCACTCTAAACCACCTTCACGCTGCATGATGGCAGATAAGCCACCGAGTAGCATGGAGAGTAATGCCACCTCAAACATGCCGACAAATCCATCATAAATAGAGGTGTTCAGCTTCAGTAAAGTGAAGTCAGCATGTTGAAGGAGTCCAATCACGCCAGAAATCACAATGCCTATAGTTAAAACTGAAAGTACATGCAGACGACTAAAGGCCAAGCAAAATACCGTCACATAAGGCAGAATCAGCCACAAGTCATAGTCATGATATTGAATGGCTTGTGAGTCTTTGCTCATCAAAATATAGACCAAAATGGTGATGATGGATGCAGGTCCCGCAATCCAGATATTGACCCGAAACTTATCTCTTAACTGGACTTTCTGACTGCTGGTTGCGGCAATGGTGGTATCCGAAATCATGGAGAGATTATCACCAAACATCGCGCCACTGACCACAGCACCAATCGCCATCACGGTTTCAATATCCGTCACCTGCGCAAAGCCAAAGGCAATTGGGGCACAAGCGGCAATGGTACCCATCGAGGTGCCCATAGCGGTGGCAATAAAGGCTGAAATCACAAACAGCATTGGTAAAACAAAAGTAGGCGGAATCAGCGATAGCCCAAGTTGCACCGTTGCATCGACACTGCCAATGGCACTGCTGGTACTGGCAAATGCCCCTGCCAACATAAACACCATAAACATTAAGATGAGATTGGGATGGCTTGCCCCTTTGAGGAAGGTCTCAATCGCTTGGTTTAAGTGCCCTTTAAAGATCAGTACAGCAAGAATAACCGCAGGCAGAGCAGCCACAGGGGCTTTAATTTGATAAAAGGCAAACTCGGTGCCAATCAGGGAGTGATAAATTCCGCTACCCAGAAAGATAGCCAAAAAAACAATAAGAGGAAGTAGCGCAAGCGCTCGGGCTTGCACTTTGCCCTGTGGGTCGGAGGTCATAAAGTAAAGAAAACAGCGAATAAGTGAGCATAGTATAATGTAGCTTTTGCAAATTCTTAAAATTTAAAATGTAAAACCCGACCGAGGCATTGTCGTTCTAAAGAGGGAAGAAGCTTTATTTTTCTGAATAGAAGTAGATCTGCATAAAAGCCAAAATTAGGCATCTTTGATCATTGAGAAAACTCGCCAAATATTAGTAAATGTAGCTTTCGGGTTGTTCTGAATCATGTGATGTCGTATGAAATTCAAAGGAAGTGCATGAACTCTATTCAATGTGTAAAAAATAGCGTTACAATGCGTTGTCTTGTATTTCTACAAAACCAACTCCTCAGTTTTAAATAATTCAAGGAATGTACAACCCTATGTCACGTTTAGCCACTCGTTTTGGACAACTTAAATCTCAACAGCGTAAAGCGCTGGTTTCCTATGTGATGGCTGGAGATCCTCATCCACAAGTAACAGTACCTTTGTTGCATCAAATGGTTGAGGCGGGCGTAGATGTTATTGAGCTTGGACTACCATTTTCAGACCCTATGGCGGATGGTCCTGTCATCGCTTTAGCCGCAGAGCGTGCTTTAGCGGGTGGAACCAATACCCTAGATGCGTTGAACATGGTGAAAGAGTTCCGTCAAAAAGATCAGGAAACACCAGTGGTATTAATGGGATATTTAAATCCTGTTGAAGTGATTGGCTATGAAAAATTTGTAGCCTATGCCAATGAATGTGGTGTGGATGGCATCTTACTGGTCGATTTACCTCCAGAAGAAGCTCAAGCTCTAGATGATGTCCTGAAAAAGTACGAAATGGATCAAATTTTCTTACTTGCACCAACCTCTACCGACGAACGTATTCGTCACGTGGTGAAGCAAGCCAGCGGATTTATCTATTATGTATCTTTGAAAGGGGTAACTGGTGCAGCAACCTTAGATACGTCTGAAGCTGCAGCACGTATCCAAAAAATTAAAGCAGAGACGGATATCCCTGTTGGTGTCGGTTTTGGTATTAGCGATGCTGCTTCCGCGAAAGCGATGGGCGGTGTGGCAGATGCTGTGATTGTCGGCAGTGCATTTGTAAAACAATTTGCCAGCTTGGCACCAGAACAAGCCGTTGTTGAAACGGTTAATAAAGTCAAGGAGCTTCGAGCAGCGCTCGATGAGTTAGTATGAATCAAGAAGTGAAATCAGGGAAAATTCTTAGCCCATCGACACCGTGGACTGAACGTGGCGTTCCGGGTATTGAAGTTCCAGATGTGCAACAAGCACTTAAAGCAACACTGACCGAACCAACGGTTGAGTGCCCTGAATGTCATGCATTGGTGACACGCACAGCAATGACCTTTAATGCTTATGTTTGTCCACAGTGCGATGAACATTTACGCATGAAAGCGCGTGAACGTTTAACTTGGTTCTTTGACCAAGTAAAAACTGAATTGGGTCAAGAATTTGCAGCGAAAGATCCTTTGAAATTTGTGGATAGCAAACCTTACCCAGAGCGTATGGCTGAAGCACAAAAGAAAACGGGTGAAACCGAAGCCTTAGTCGTAATGCAAGGTACTTTAAAAGACGTTGCCATGACAGCATGTGCATTTGAATTCGACTTTATGGGCGGTTCAATGGGTACAGTTGTGGGCGACCGTTTTGTACAAGCGGCTGAACGCGCAATTGCATTAAAACAGCCATTCATTTGCTTTGCAGCTTCTGGTGGTGCACGTATGCAAGAAGGCATGTTGTCTTTAATGCAAATGGCACGTACTTCTGCGGCAATTCAACGCGTAAAAGAAGCAGGCTTACCGTACATCGTGGTATTAACGCATCCTGTTTACGGTGGTGTTACTGCATCATTGGCAATGTTGGGTGATGTACATATTGCAGAGCCGAAAGCCATGATTGGTTTCGCGGGTAAACGTGTAATTGAGCAAACTGTACGTGAAAAATTGGAAGAACCGTTCCAACGTGCCGAATATCTGCTTGATCATGGCGTAGTCGATCAAATCGTTCATCGTCATGCATTACGTGATACTGTATATCGTATTGTGACTAAATTGATGAATTTACCTTGAACGATACCGCACCACTTGCACAAGATAATTTAGACACATGGCTCTCGTATTGGGGCCATGTTCACGTTACAGGGATTGATTTAGGCCTAGAGCGCGTCATTCCCGTGGCGGAAATGCTGGGCGTGACGCAACCCGACGCGAAAGTGATGACGGTTGCTGGCACCAATGGCAAAGGTTCAACCACGACGACCTTGGCGGCTATTTTGAATGCGCAAGGTTATAAGGTTGGATTGTATCAGTCACCGCATATTTATCGTTTTAATGAGCGGGTTAAACTGGCAGGTCAGGAAGTTGATGACCAAAGTTTAATTGATGCTTTTGTGCAGGTGGATCAGGCGCGTCGTGCATGTGGTTTAAGTTTATCTTTCTTTGAAGCGACTACTTTGGCCGCTTTTTTGATTTTTAAACAGCAAGCTTGTGATGTCTGGGTACTGGAAGTCGGTTTAGGCGGTCGTCTGGATGTGGTCAATGTGATTGATCCTGATGTCGCAGTCATCACCAATATTGGTTTAGACCATACCGATTGGTTGGGTGATACCATTGAAAAAATTGCTTATGAAAAAGCAGGGATTATTCGCCCCAATATTCCTGTGATTTTTGGTGGCTTACAAAGCATGCCAGAAGCCATTGCGAAAAAAGCACAAGAATGCAATGCACCGTTATTTGCCGTAGAACGTGATTATTTTTATCAAGCCAGTGACGATGGTCAGCACTGGATGTTTGCTTCTTCAGGGACAACTCTCACCTTACCCTTAGGTCGTTTAGCGCTGGAAAATATTTCGACTGCTGTTGCAGCCGTATTGGTCAGTGGTCTTGAAATTCGACAAGAAGCGATTGCGGAAGGGATTCAGCAAGCCCAGCTACAAGGTCGTTTTGAAGTTCGCCAGATTGCCGATAAAACCGTAATTTTCGATGCGGGACACAATCCACATGGCGTTGAATTTTTGTTAAAGCAATTGCGTAATTTCTTAAAATACAATAAACAATACACAGAAGTTGTCGCTGTCTTTTCAATGCTGGCTGATAAAGATATTAAATCTGTGGTTGAGTCATTGAAAAATAATGTTTTAATGTGGAAAATTGCACCATTAAGCGTGCCGCGTGCGGCTGAAATGGCGCAGCTCGATGACGCATTACAGCATCAGGCTGTACAACATTTCACTAATGTTCAATTAGCTTTTCAATCAGCTCTTGATGAATCTAAAAATAATCAGCTGATTTTGGTATGTGGATCATTCCATACCTTGGAAGCGGTCTGGGAGTATTTGGAAGAATGTCAATGAATAACAGACAACGCTGGATGGGTGGCGTTGTTTTACTGGGTGGTGGCGTTTTATTGGCAGCCTTACTTCTGAAAGGTAAAGAAGAAATACATCAAAATAATATTAAGCAAACCGAACTGGTTGAACACGTTCAGCAACAAAATGCAAAACCTGATAGTGGCATGGTGCAACTGCAAGGTTTAACCGTCGATGTTGAAACTGAAAAGCGGTTACTGGAAGAGCAACGCCGTGCCCGTGAAAAAGCGGTTGCGGAACAAGAAGCACGCGCAGCTGAATTTTTAGCCCAACAACAGCAGGCAGAAGCTGATGCTGCACGCAAAGCGGCTGAAGAATATGCAGCCTTAAATGCAGCACGTGCAGGTGCGCAGCAAAGTTCCGACAATATTCCGCCAGAATTGGTTGAAGATGAAAAAGCCAAACAAATGCGCTTGGCGGAGGAAAAGCTGGCTGCACAAAAGAAGCTAGATCAGCAGAAGTCGCAACAACAGGCTGAAGCTGATAAAAAATTGAGTGAAGAGCGCCGTAAGGCAGAAGCACAACGCAAAGCTGAGGATGAACGTAAAGCCCAAGCTCAAGCTGCTGAAGAGAAAAAGCAACGTGAAATAGAAGCGCAACGTAAACTTGAAGCACAGCGTAAAGCGGATCAAGAACGTCAAGCTGCTGCCAAGGCTGCTGAAGAAAAGAAATTGCGTGAAGCAGAAGCCAAACGTAAAGAAGATGCCAAAAAGAAAGCTGAAGCGGATAAAGCCCGAGATTTGCTTGAAAATGGCGATAAGCAGTGGATGGTACAGGTGGCACTGGCTGCCAATGCTGCCAATGCGGACAGTGTCATTTCCAAGCTAAAGGCAAAAGGCTATAAAGTCGTGCAAAGCCCAACCTCTAAAGGCATTCGTATTATGGTTGGACCTGCGAAAAGCCGTGATTTGGCAGATGTGACTCGTAAAAAGATTACTGCCGATGCTAGTTTAGGAATGAAGTCGGCATGGGTGATTGACTGGGTACCTTTAGACCGTCGTTAATGGCTTGTTGTAATCATCTAAGATGGATTCGAGAGCTGCTCTTGAATCCATTTTACATTTTCAGGGCTAAATAAATTTTCGATGTTTTGCCAAATGGGGTGGAAACCGTAGCCGCCATATTTCATCTCTTGCAGTGCCTGTTCAATACTCCATTGCTCAAAGATAATGCGATACATGGCAATGCTGGCACCTGTGCGATCAGAGCCGTGATAGCAATGAATCAAGACTTTTTGCTGTTGTGTTTTTGCCTGTTGAATTTGACGCATCACCGCCAGTAAATCTTCCCGATCAATTGCCCAAGTGTGAATCGGGATATGCACTAAATTAAAATTTTGTGCATCGAGATATTGTGGATCATGATGCCGCGATCTTAAATTAATCACGACATCTATATCGTGGGCTTTGAGTGCCGCTGCCATTTCTGCACTGGGCTGTTCGCTGCGAAATACATCGGCACTGATTTGATAGAAATTGTCAGCCTGATTAAGCAAGGTGCCCCATTGTGCGGGTCGAGTTTCCGTCGGCAGTGCTGGCGTGGTCATGCAACCTGTCAAGCTGAGCGTACTGAGACAAAGGCTGCTATAGAACAAAGTCAGTTTAATCTTCATGCGTATCGAGCCAATTCTACAGGGTCATGAGCACAGATGAGTTGTACTTCGGGATGGGTTTGCGAAAGGGTTTGCAGGCGCTTCAAGTTTTCTATACGTGCTTGGTTGTCTTCTGCAAAAAACTGTTCCAGTTGGTTCAAGGCTCTAAGCGGATGCTGACCATCGAGTTGTAAATGCGAGTAATAGGCATCACCGCAAAAGAGTAGCCAGTTATCCTGATTGCGCACAGCAATACCACTATGTCCTGCGGTATGTCCCAACAGCGGCAGCATCAACAGTTCATTTTCAAATAAATCAAAGTTTTGAATATGCTTTAGGTTAAACCATTTTTCTTCGGCAATAGGTTCAATAAAGTTCCAATAGCGATGCTGTTGAAATTGTTTCACTTTATAGCGGGCTTTACGTTTGTAATGATTCAGGTTTTGCGTGGCATTGTATTCCGAAGACAGCACATTCACCGTAGCGTGCGGAAAGTCTGAAATGCCGCCTGCATGATCAAAATCTAAATGTGAGATAAAAATATGTTGCACATCTTTCGGGCTAAATCCCAATTTCTGAATTTGTGCGATAGCCGTCAGTTCGAGATTATTTTCTATTTTACCCAAACGCGTGATCATGCTACCTAAACGGGCTTTGGTCTGTAGATGATCTTGAATTCCCAAGCCTGTATCAATCAGGACTAAACCGCGGTCAGTTTCCAACAGTAAGCAATGACATATCACTTGAGCATGCAAGCCTTTTTGCCCAAACAGTGGGCCGCAAACAGGGCACATGGTGCCACAATGTAAATGATGAATGTTATGAATCACAGTCGTTGTTCTTAAAATGGTCTGTTGTATTTATAACTGACTGTCGCTCAAATACCAAATACAACTTGGTAGAGATGTGGTAAGTATAAAAACCTGTCCGAAGACAGGTTTAACGTGGAGAATTTAATTCAGCTGTTTTATTTTAAATTGGGTTGTGGCGTGAGGCGCAAATAAGGTTTGACCGCCGTATAACCTTGAGGGAAACGTTGTTTTAGTTCGGCTTCATCTTGCAAGGAAGGCACAATCACGACATCGTCACCCTGCGTCCAGTTGGCAGGCGTTGCGACTTTATAATTATCCGTCAGTTGTAAAGAATCAATCACGCGTAAAATTTCATGAAAATTCCGCCCTGTGGATGCGGGGTAGGTAATAATTAAACGTACTTTCTTATTTGGATCGATAATCACCAGAGAACGTACCGTCAAGGTTTCGCTGGCATTGAGGTGAATAAAGTCGTATAGGGTAGAGACCTTACGATCTTGATCGGCAATGATGGGGAAGTTGACGGTGGTATTTTGGGTTTCGTTAATATCTTGTATCCAGCCATGATGCGACTCAACATTATCGACAGAAAGAGCAATCGCTTTAACTCCGCGCTGTACAAATTCATCTTGCAGTTTTGCGGTATAGCCCAGTTCAGTGGTACATACAGGAGTGTAGTCCGCAGGATGTGAAAATAAGACGCCCCAACTTTCACCGAGAAAATCGTAAAAGTTGATCGGACCGACACTAGAGTCTTGTTCAAAATTGGGGACGATATCGCCTAAACGCAAAGCCATTTTATTTACCTCAATATGTTGTGTATTTGATTTAAGTCAGACTATCGCGCAATTCTTTTGCTATGAAAAATAGCTTTTTTGCATTTGTTTATGCGGAAATGGAATAAGTAAAGTGGCTGGCGGTGAGAAAATATACGTTGAATCAGGATCAACGCTCTATATCGCCTGATTGAAATTTGCTACATTATTTCGCCTTAGGTCAGGGGCTAGAACCAGTGATCAGAATTTTTTTATTGGTTTTGTGCAAAAACCTTGTACTTCAAATTTCTAGCACCATAATAACGTCTGAGAAAAAATTTATTCATTGACAAGCAAGATTTAGAGAGTCTATTCATGTTGGCAAGTCTGATCGGAGGAATCTTCGGTACCAAAAATGAGCGCGAACTCAAACGCATGCGTAAAATCGTAGACAAGATTAATGCGCTCGAGCCGACGATATCTGCCCTAAGCGATGCAGACTTATCTGCAAAAACCGAAGAATTCAAACAACGTTATAACAAGGGTGAAAGCCTCGATAAATTATTGCCTGAAGCGTTTGCTGTCTGTCGTGAAGCCGCGAAACGTGTCATGGGTATGCGTCATTATGATGTGCAGTTGATTGGTGGTATTACCCTGCATGAAGGTAAAATCGCTGAAATGCGTACTGGTGAAGGTAAAACCCTGATGGGTACACTGGCGTGTTATCTGAATGCACTGAGCGGTCAGGGTGTACATGTCATCACTGTCAATGATTACTTGGCGCAACGTGATGCCGAGTTAAACCGTCCGTTGTTCGAGTTCTTGGGTTTAAGCATTGGCATTATTTATTCCATGCAAAATCCAATGGAAAAAGCCGATGCTTACCGTGCCGACATTACTTACGGGACCAACAACGAATTTGGTTTTGACTACCTGCGCGATAACATGGTGTTTGCGCTGGCTGAGAAAAAGCAACGTGGTTTGGTCTATGCCATTATCGATGAAGTCGACTCTATTTTAATTGATGAAGCACGTACCCCTTTGATTATCTCGGGTCAAAGCGATGACTCTTCTCAGTTGTATGCCGCAATTAACACTATTCCACCCAAATTGCATGCGCAAAAAGAAGAAAAAGTGGCAGATGGTGGTCATTTCTGGATTGATGAAAAACAACGTTCAGTAGAAATGACTGAAGTGGGTTTCGAAACCGTTGAAAATGAATTGATCGAGATGGGCTTGTTGGCTGAAGGCGAGAGCCTGTATTCAGCATCAAACCTGAACTTGGTGCATCACGTAACTGCTGCGATTCGTGCGCACTTCCTGTATCAACGTAATGTGCATTACATCATTCACGAAGGTGAAGTGATTATTGTCGATGAGAACACAGGTCGTACCATGCCTGGTCGTCGTTGGTCAGAAGGTTTGCATCAAGCTGTAGAAGCCAAAGAAGGCTTGGAAATTCAGCCAGAGAACCAAACTTTGGCAACCACGACCTTCCAGAACTATTTCCGTTTATACAAAAAACTGTCAGGTATGACGGGTACCGCAGATACTGAAGCGGCGGAAATGAAAGAAATTTATGGTTTGGATGTGGTGATCATTCCAACGCACCGACCAATGATTCGTCAGGATCAAAACGATTTAATCTATTTAAATCGTAATGGTAAATACAACGCCATTATTCAAGAAATTCAACGTGTGCATGAAGCTGGCGTTGCTCCAATTCTGATTGGTACGGCAACTATTGAAGCGTCTGAAATTCTGTCGGAAAAACTCAAAGAAGCGGGTATTCAGCATGAAGTGTTGAATGCGAAGCAGCATGAGCGCGAAGCTGACATTATTGCTCAAGCAGGTTCGCCACGTGCAGTGACCATTGCAACTAACATGGCAGGTCGTGGTACGGATATTATTTTGGGTGGTAACTGGAAAGCCAAACTCGCTAAAATTGAAAATCCAACCTCAGAAGATGAAGCGCGTTTAAAACAAGAGTGGGAACAAAACCACGAAATGGTCCTCGATTCAGGCGGTTTACATATTATTGGTTCTGAACGCCATGAATCACGCCGTATCGATAACCAGTTGCGTGGTCGTGCGGGACGTCAGGGTGACCCTGGTGTTTCACGTTTTTATCTATCTTTAGAAGATGATTTGATGCGTATCTTCGCAGGTGATCGTGTGGTTGCCATGATGCGCGCCATGGGCTTGCAAGAAGATGAAGCGATTGAACACAAAATGGTGTCACGCTCGATTGAAAATGCACAGCGTAAGGTAGAAGCACGTAACTTCGATATTCGTAAGAATCTCTTGAAGTACGATGATGTCAACAACGAACAACGTAAGATTATTTACTCGCAACGTGATGATGTGCTTGCAGAAAACTCGCTGCAAGACTACATCGAAGAAATGCATCACGAAGTGATGAAAGCCGTGATTGCCAACTATATCCCACCTGAATCGATTCATGACCAATGGGATATTGAAGGCCTTGAACGTGCTTTACGTGAAGAGTTCGCAGTAGATTTACCGATAGCGCATTGGTTGGAAACCGAACGTCGTTTAGATGAAGAAGCACTGGTTGACCGTAT
Source organism: Acinetobacter sp. NigerLNRRAM0016 (assembly GCF_054112845.1). Taxonomy (NCBI): domain Bacteria; kingdom Pseudomonadati; phylum Pseudomonadota; class Gammaproteobacteria; order Moraxellales; family Moraxellaceae; genus Acinetobacter; species Acinetobacter sp. NigerLNRRAM0016. The sequence continues at coordinate 6,904 of NZ_JBSYVT010000021.1, read as the reverse complement.
TACTGATGAGATCGTGACCCGTTACCGTTCACGTCGTGAACAAATGGGGACTGAATCGGCTGCGATGCTTGAGCGCCATTTTGTCTTGAGTTCATTAGACCGCCATTGGAAAGATCATTTGGCCGCGATGGATTATCTGCGTCAAGGGATTCACTTACGTGGTTATGCGCAGAAGAATCCTGAGCAGGAATACAAAAAAGAAGCATTCAATTTATTCGTGAATATGTTGGCAGTGATCAAGACTGATGTCGTGACCGATTTGTCGCGTGTCCATGTGCCGACGCCAGAGGAGTTAGCGGCAATGGAAGCACAGAAACAAGCACAAGCGGAAGCCATGCAGTTAAATCTTTCGCATGATGAAGTGGATGGTCTAACAGGCGAAGTTACTTCACAAGCACCAGCAGAACACTACACCGGCTTTAGCCCAGCAGGAGAGCAAAATGTAGTGCCTCCTGCAAGCCGTAATTCACCTTGCCCATGTGGTTCAGGTCTGAAATACAAGCAGTGTCACGGTAAAATTTAATTTTATCGAATGATGTCTTCAACCCTTACAGAACTTCACATTTCAGCTGGAGTTCTGCAAGGGTTTTGTTTTTTGAGCGAACTGTAGTTAAATATTTTCAAGATGTGAATAAGGTTTGCAGTGCAGATTATTAAGTGTTATTAAGTTGCACATTAGTAACTGAAAAGCGAAAGACAATGAAAAAATTATTACAACCTTTGGTAATTGCTGCTTTGGCAATCCCGACTTTGGCGATGGCGAATACTCCTGCAACAACGACTGCAGCAAAAGTAGCCGCTGCGCAAGGTGCAACGACAGCACCAGCAACGGTACAAGACACCAATGTGACGGTAATGAGTCCGCGTACTGGCATTAAGTACACATTCCCGAATCCGAATCAACGCCCGATTATTTTGAAAACAGCTGCCGTTGCCCCAGCAACATCAGAAACGGCAAGTCGTATTGTCGCAACCAATCCAGCACTTTCAGCTGAAAGTCAGGAGCAGGCAAAACAGACTCTTGCGGGCAGTCCAACTCAGTTAGCCGCAAACTAAGCGTATTGATCTAAAGCAGCCTACGGGCTGCTTTTTTTATGCATCATTTTTATTCCAAGCTGGAGTTTTTCGTGGTGCATTTGACTTCCTGTTGAGTCGAGAATCACTTTTCCTCGAGAAAAGGATATCTATTATGAAATTGCCTGAAACACCTCGATTTTTAGTTGTATTTCTACTAAGCTGTGACACTTACTTGAACAACAAAGTGGATATTTAAAAATGGCAGTGGGTGACGTTACTATGCCACAGATGCATGTGGTCAAAGGAGTAAAAATCGGTTCGGCTGAAGCTTATATTCGCTATCAGAACCGACGTGATCTGGTCATTTTTGAATTCGCTGAAGGTTCAAATGTTGCAGGTGTATTTACTCAAAATGCATTCTGTGCAGCACCAGTTCATGTGTCTAAGGCACATTTGGCGGTTGGCAATCCACGTTATTTAATTATCAATACGGGCAATGCCAATGCGGGTACGGGGCCGTTGGGAATGCAAAATGCCCAAGAAACCTGTGCACAGTTGGCACAGTTGGCAGGCGTAAATGCAGAACAGATTTTACCGTTCTCAACAGGGGTGATTGGTGAGCAATTGCCAATGCCGCGTTTGGTTGCAGGCTTACAACCAGCTTTAGACAGCCTACAAGAAGATGCTTGGACAGAGGCGGCTTTTGGCATCATGACCACAGATACTACACCCAAAGGGGCTTCTGAACAGTTTGAATTAGATGGTGTGGTCTACACCATGACAGGTATCTCTAAAGGTGCAGGCATGATTCGTCCAAATATGGCGACTATGCTTAGCTACGTGGCAACGGATGCTCCAATTTCTCGTGCATTGGTACAACAACTGTTACACATTAGTGTGAACCAATCCTTTAACCGTATTACCATCGATGGGGATACCTCAACCAACGACTCGTGTATCTTTGTGGCCACAGGTCAAGCGGGTGGCGTGGAAATTTCATCTGCCGAAGATGCTCGTTATGCCGCGGTATTGGATGTGTTAAACCGAGTGATGAAACGTTTGGCACAGCTGATTGTACGGGATGGTGAGGGCGCAACCAAATTTATGACCGTGGCGGTAGAAGGTGGTGCCGATACCCAAGAATGTTGCGATATTGCGTATAGTATTGCTCATTCGCCATTGGTCAAAACAGCATTTTTTGCGTCAGATCCAAACTGGGGGCGTATTTTAGCTGCCATTGGTTATGCAGGCGTGAAAAATTTAGAGGTTGAAAAAATTCAGGTTTGGTTAGATGATGTACAAATCTGTAAGGATGGTGGCGCAGCAGCTGATTATACGGAAGCAGAAGGCGCGCGCGTAATGGCACAAGCAGAGATTACCATTCGGGTGGACTTGGGTCGCGGACAAGCGAAGGACACGGTCTATACCTGTGATTTATCTTATGACTATGTCAAAATTAACGCAGATTACCGTTCTTAATGGAATTTGAGTGAAGAAAAGCCTCCGTCGTGAGGCTTTTTTATCAATCATGGTTTTTTGAATGACTGGTCAATTTTAAAGATGAAATAGACCGTGTTATGGATGCACCGCTTGTGAACAAGCAGCTGGGATAGAGAAGACGTTTTTATGAATGATGCGACCAATTTAATTGCCAATGACGCAAAATCGATTGTGCAGGCGCATTTAGACCGTTTAGGCGAGCCAAAAGACAATCATTTGACTGAGCAAGCCAAACTGGAAAAATTTGAACAAATCAAAGCGGAATTGAAAAAACGTGATGCTGTTCTGGTCGCGCATTATTACTGCGATCCTGAAGTGCAGGAATTGGCAGAATTAACAGGCGGCTGTGTATCGGATTCCTTGGAAATGGCACGTTTTGGTCGTGACCATGCAGCCTCAACATTGGTTGTGGCAGGGGTGAAATTCATGGGGGAAACAGCAAAAATCCTGTCTCCTGAAAAAACCGTGCTTATGCCAACCCTAGAAGCAACCTGTTCGCTCGATTTGGGCTGTCCTGTGGATGAGTTCACGGCATTCTGTGATCAGCATCCTGATCATACCGTTGTGGTCTATGCCAATACTTCTGCGGCTGTTAAAGCGCGTGCAGATTGGGTCGTGACCTCTAGCTGTGCGGTTGAAATCATCGAGCATTTAGACAGCTTGGGTGAGAAGATCATTTGGGCACCCGATCAGCACTTAGGTCGTTATATCCAGAAGAAAACAGGCGCAGATATGCTGCTTTGGGATGGCGCGTGTATCGTACATGAGGAATTCCGTGCACGCGGGATTGCCAATATGAAAGCCCTCTATCCAGATGCAGCAGTTTTGGTACATCCTGAGTCGCCAGAATCAGTGGTGGATATTGCAGATGCAGTGGGAAGTACTTCACAGTTAATTAAAGCTGCGCAGACTTTACCGCACGAGCGTTTAATCGTGGCAACCGATCGCGGCATCTTCTACAAGATGCAGCAAGCGGTACCGAACAAAATTCTGGTCGAAGCACCAACAGCGGGTGAGGGGGCGACGTGTCGTTCTTGCGCGCATTGCCCATGGATGGCAATGAATGAGCTGGATGGTATTTTGCAAGTTTTACAGCAAGGTGATCAGGAAATTCATGTCGATCTGGCCTTGGCAGAGCGTGCAAAATTACCTTTGGATCGTATGTTAAGTTTCAGTGCGAGCTTAAAGCGTTAAAATTTGTATAAAAAATATCAGAAATGCTTGATATTTATACGTTTGACGCATTTTTTTAACTTTTTTTAAATATAGGTGTTGACGTTCTTGGGCGTCACGCCTAGAATGCACACCGTACCGCACGATGTGCGATACGACAAAAGCTGAGATGAATCGGAGCATAGCACAGCCTGGTAGTGCACCTGGTTTGGGACCAGGGGGTCGTAGGTTCGAATCCTACTGCTCCGACCAATTCTTCAAGGCAGAGTATCGCATGATACCAAGTATCATCGGTCATGCGCCTGTAGCTCAGTTGGATAGAGCATCCGCCTTCTAAGCGGATGGTCACAGGTTCGAATCCTGTCAGGCGCGCCATTTGGTAGCTTGGTACTGTAGAACTTTATAGTGGTGGATGTAGCTCAGTTGGTAGAGCCCTGGATTGTGATTCCAGTTGTCGCGGGTTCGAATCCCGTCATTCACCCCAATTTCGGAGCATAGCACAGCCTGGTAGTGCACCTGGTTTGGGACCAGGGGGTCGTAGGTTCGAATCCTACTGCTCCGACCATCATCTTAAAGATGAAATAAATAATCCGCTTTATTTCGGTTTTTTTATGTCTGAAATTTGATACATTTCTACATTTCTACATTTCTACATTTCTACATTTCATTCATGTTCAAGAATGCTATTGAGCCATTCAATTGTATTTTTGCAGATTGAAATCCATAAAAAAGGTTGTCTAAGCTCAAGACTCGACAACCTGACCTGTCATTTAGATGACCTTTAAATATCACACAAATTTTTTAGTCTAATTCTCAATCATTCTAGTACGCTGGAATCAAGGGATAATAATAATATTCACGCGGCGGTTGGTTGCGCGATTTTCTTCAGAAGTGTTTGTAACTAAAGGCTGTGTAGCACCTCGTCCAATTGTTTGTAGATTATTGCTTTGAAAGCCAGTATTGAGAAAAATACTGGAAACGCTAGTTGCACGTTTTTCAGAGAGAGTTTGGTTGTAAGCGGCATCACCAATATCGTCGGTATGCCCAACAATCTTAATTTTATTGAGTTTGTATTTCTGCAATTGCGTAGAAAGGCGGGTGAGTTCATCGGTTTGTTCGGGCTTAATCTCATAGCTGTCAAAGCCAAATAAAAGGCGCTCAGGTAAACGAAGACTCCAGCCTTCTTCCGTCAGCACGAAACCTTCCTTTTTGAGCATACGCGCTTGTTTGTAGTTGAGATGTCCCCAACTTGCACAAGCACTTAAAAGGCTGCTGAGCAGAAGTACAAGTGCAAGTTTTATGGGGCGAGAAAAAGTTATCATTGTAAAGTTCCTAGCGGAGAGAGAAGTACCAGCCTTGTTGCAATGTTTTGGCTTTATACATTGCGCTGTCGGCGGCAGTGATGAGATCTTCAGGGCTATGTGCTTGTTCGGTAGAGGCGATGCCGATCGAAAAGCTAAAGCGAATTTCGTACTGTTCAAACTGCAAAGGTTGTTCACAGCATTGCAGCAGGTTTACGCTAATTTTGGCCAGATGCTCGGTCTTGTTAATATTGCGAATCAGAATGGCAAATTCATCACCACCTAGCCGAGCAATAAAATCATCTTGTCGTAAACGATCTTTGAGGCGTCGCGCCATTTCTTGCAGTACGGCATCTCCCGCCAAATGACCATATTGATCATTAATTTCTTTAAAATTGTTATTATCTATAAAGAATAATGCGGTTGAATGGGGTGCGGGTTGCTCAAAGATCGACAATAAGGTTTGATAGAAATAATGTCGATTTGGCAGTTGAGTCAGTTGATCGTGCAATGCCTGATGCGCAAGAACATCATTTTCTGCGCGTAATTTTTGCGTGGAAGCCTGAATTTTATCGAGTAATTCATTAAAAACATCATTCAGTTGTTGCAACTCTTTGATGTTGGAGCGAGGTAGACGTAATTGATAGGCTTTGTATTCGCTAATTTCACGTGCAGTTGACACTAAAGGGTGAATGGACTGCATTAAATATTGATAGGTCGAGCGTACCGACCAAAGCAGTGCAAACAAAATTAAAATAATGGCCAAACATAAGCCAATTAAAATTTTAAAGAAAAAATCTAATAAGCTTTGCGAGCTTCCATAGACCACAATGGAGCCGTAATATTGTTGATTATGCTGAATTGAAATTTGAATCGGCTGTTGGAAAAACAGATGATCTAAAATTCCTTGTGTGCTTTGGAAGGATTGAACAACCTGTTTACTGTTGGCAATTTCTTGATTAGATGGATCAAGCACCTGAATCGAGCGAATAGAATATTGTGTGGTGTAGTCACTCAAAATTTGCTGCATGGTCATTCGGTCATTGAAGACCATCGCAGGTTGTATTCGCTCACTTAATGCTTCAGCCAGAATATTTAAGCTCTGTTTGGCATAGGTATTCATGGTGTAGGTCGAAACAACCACGAAAATAATAGTACAAATCGAAAATGTTAAAGCAAAGATGGCGAGTTGCGAGCGTTTAAACAAAGATTGTAATGAGGTCATGCGAGAGTATATCGCCATGGTTATTGCTCCGTAGACTTCGCAAGCAGCAACACACGCGGGTCAACTCTTACTTTAGATTGGCTTAAGCTATCGAGGTTTACCTTGAATGAGGTCTTGTTATTTTGGGTATAGAGACAGAAAGCACTACCCATTTCACAATCTTGATTAGTCGAACTAAAAGACAATGGTGGATCAGGTCTTTGGCTATAAATAATTTTTTGTTCTTCTTGTGGTGAAAAGGTAGATAGAAAAATTGCATTGCATGACGATTTTTCTAATTCATTTAAACGAATGGATGAAATTTTGTAGTGATAGCCATGTAAACGCAGGGCTTGATTAAATTGCACGGCATAGTTTGGATTATCAATTACACAGAGTGCAGGGGTTGGAGTATTCCATTTGGCATAGCTTAAGATGGAAAGCGTAATAATAAACATATTATGTGCAGAAACGGCATATACGGGTATTGCCATCAAGGTTGTGATGGAAAAAAGTATAAAAACCCGCAAATAAGTGATAACCATTTCAAATAATATTGTAAATAAGTGAATTTAGTTGGTGATTGTAGCGAATCTGTATCAATAAAAATAGACATGAGTTTTCTTTAAAAGAGTCCTTAATTAATTATATTTGATTAAAAAAACAACGCTTGATAAATTAATTTAGCAAAGGGTGTTGCAAGTGATTA
>NZ_JBSYVT010000020.1:0-68164 GCF_054112845.1 Acinetobacter sp. NigerLNRRAM0016 | reverse complement strand
GGGTTAGTTGATGATTTTAAAAACGTGTGCTTTTTATTCGAAAATTAAAAAAAAGAGTGTATAAATAAGTTAAGGCTTAAAGATATAAGCAGTAAAAAGTTTAATCACAATGAATGCGCTAATTATTTTAAAAATATAGTGTATTCAATCATAAATAGTCAAATAAAGAGATGCTTATGAAAACAAAGATTTCTACCTTAGCTCTTGCCACAGCACTATCTTTTTCTACAGTACATGCTGATGTATCTTTTCCCAAAGACAGTCCACAATATGGGTAATGGAACACGGGAGCTGGACTTAAAGGTGAGCCAGTTGGTGGTCAACCACCGCAAGGCGCGATGCCATCTGTCACAGATTTTAATTATCAAGCTAAATATCAGGCGGCTTATCAGAGTTTATTGTGGAGTATTCCTGCCGTTGCAATTTATCGTTTACGTGGTGCTGCGCACGATAAGATTAAGGGGGATGACACCACGATTTTGGTTTGGAATCATACCGCAACCCCACGTTTAGAAGCGATTACAGCCAATAGCTTGACACCGTATATTACAGCTTATAGTGATTTGCAAAAAGGACCACTGGTTGTTGAGGTGCCACCTGCAAGTCAAGCAGGGCAGTTATATGGGCAGGTGGTCGATGCATGGCAATTGACTATTGCCGATATTGGTCCAGGTGGTATGGATGATGGAAAAGGAGGTAAATATTTATTTACTCCTCCAGGATATACAGGGCAGATTCCTTAAGGTTATATTCACGTTGCGTCTCCAAACTATAGGATTGGATTTGCTTTAAGATCAGTGGTTATGGCAAATAAAACTCAGGCAGATGCAGTAGATTATGCGCATAAATTGCGCGTTTATTATCTGAAAGATGCGACTAATCCGCCGAAGCAGAAATTTATTGCACCCGATGAGCAGGTTTTTCCAAGCCTGCCTTTTTATGATGAACGTGCATTTGATGATATCTACAAAATTTTTAGTGTAGAGCCTGTTCGTGCCCAAGATAAGGTCATGATGGGGATGCTATCGCAAATTGGGATAGAGAAAGGTCAGCCATTTAATCCAGATGAAACGACGCGTAAAGCAATGCGTCAAGCTGCGATAGATGTTTGGTATGCCATGCAGAACTGGTTGGATAATTATCCAAAATCTGAGCTGTATTGGCCAGATCGTCATTATATTTCATTGCTGATGACGGATAAGAATAAGACCTTTACGTGGATGACAATAAGATTGACTATGTAGCACGAGCAGCAGAATATTTCTGGTGTACCTATATGCCGAAAAAGCTCAGTAATACGCCATCGACACAATATATGATGGCAATGGCAGATAAATCTGCAAAGCCACTCTTAGCAGGAAAAACCTATAAATTAAACATTCCTAAAGATATGCCAGTGAAGCAATTCTGGGCATTAACCGTATATGACCGTGCAACGAATAGTTTTATTTATACACCGTCCGAACGCACTACAATTTCATCTTACGATTTAGATAAACTAAAGAAAAATTCTGATGGTTCTGTGACATTGTATGTTGGACCGCAAGCACCGAATGGCTTGGAATCAAATTGGATTCCAACCAAAGGTAAACGACCTTTACCAGCAATTCGTTTTTATGGCCCAACGGATGCAATGAATAATAAAACATTTAAGTTATCTGATTTTGAGCTTGTGCAGTAACTTGGTGGTTGTATTTTCATTGCAAAGATTAAAGCCGCTCTTTTTGAAGGGCGGCTTTTAAATGGAAGGAAATTTTTTGATTTTAAACAGGTTAGATCCTGAAAATTTAAATGATTGTAGTTGCGGGTTTAACGTTTAAAAATCCAATTGATCTTCATAAGCTTTGAAATAAGCAACTAGAATCTCAGAATTAGTCCGAGATGACGCTCTTGAATATATATTAGAAATTCGAAATGCGGCTACTGGCTGTCTTGAGCGAGTAGAGCAATTGCCCGAGTAAAACATCCTTCTCTGTTAAGGTCACAATAATCAATGGGTGTTTGCTTGAAGGAATTGAGGTGAGGATAGCTTTACCATTCTCTGCATCTAAAGTGATAGACTGACAGCCTTCTAGGTGAATTTCATTCATAAATGCGGCAACCATTGCCAAGATTGAACTACTAACTGCTGCAAGTTTAGTACTGTTATAACTATCCTTTTTATGCACGTGCCCTAATTCAAAACCATCTGTGCTACAGAGCATGACGTAATTAACACCACGAACATTCATGAGCAGGTCTTGCATTTCCTCTTTGGCAAATTGAATTAACTCTTTGGGTGCGGTACGGCTTTGCTCTAAAGTAAACATATCAAACCTCTATGATGGTGAATTGGCAATATTGGAGTTCACTTCAATTGAAGTAATCAGTGCTTCTAATAGCAGTAAAACATCCTCTTTTTTACGTGCATCAATAAAGAACAGCGGGGCAAATAACTCATTCTGTAACAACCAGTCTTTGTAGATACCTGTCGATTTTGCGGACTCCGAGATCATATCTGTATGCGTGATCCCAATGGCAATGTTGTCGGTAAAGTTCTGAAAGGTCTCCAAGTAACTTTCTAGTTCTTGAATAGGATGATCGGAATGATGGTCGATTAGGATGACCGCACCAATTGCCCCTTTGGTAATCGCTGACCAGATGAAATCAAAGCGGCTTTGCCCTGGTGTGCCGTAGAGTCCAATGGTAACATTATCCTCTAAAGTGATTTCGCCATAATCAATCCCAACTGTCGTCTGCATTTTGCTATGCCGTTCTGAGTCGGTGTTAAACGCTTCTGTATGTAGTACTGGAATTTCTGATAATGATTTAATCGCTTCAGTTTTACCAGCCCCCATACCCCCTGCAAATACAATTTTAAACCGTTGTAAAATCATAATATTTTCCTATATCCCCAATTTTTTTCTTAATTTTCCAAAGAAACTTTTAATAAAGCCTGAATCTTCGGTCGCTGCTGGAGCTTCTGGTGGATTAAAGTGCTTGTCCCAAATATTGATTTTGGAAATATTATTGGTCGCAATATTGGCAGCAATAAATCGCTGTGCAGTTTCTAATGGAATGTTAAGTTGTGATGCAATTTTTGAAACTTTCCCTCCTTGAATAAAGCAGCTTGAGAGTTGGAAAATGATCTGCCGATCAGCATCGAGTGGAGGTTTTGGCCACATATGAATTTTGAAATGTCCATCTTCAGGTGCCATTTCTTTTAAGAATAAAGGGGAATCCCAAAAAAATTGCCAGAGCCAGTCACTGAGAATATGCGCTTGTTTACGTGATACTTTCATAAAGCTACTGGTACTGGCGATGTCATAGCCAAAACCTGAATCGGTAAAAGCCTGTTCTCTTTCGGTTTTTAACCATGCAATGTTTTTTTGGACATCAATAATGGCAATGGTACCGAGAGTATCAAACAAATGGAGTTTGGAATGACGCTCTTTATCGAGCATTTTGCTGAAATATTCGAGTTTATAGGGTGTTTTCTTTGGATTCACCTCAAAGTATTGTTCGTGATGCTCCGTCATATTGGTATTCAGCAAATGCTGCAATATCCAGTCAGAGAAGCTCTGATGATTAACGATAGGTAGAGATAAAGTATTTTCTTTGATTAAATTTTCATGGTCTGTATTTTTTGTGATTTTGAGCCAAGGAAAATTTCGGCTTTGGATAATTTTTTGAATGCCGTCAGTGTCGTAAAAATTTTCATGGATAAATAAGCAGTCAATGGTTGGATCAGCTGCTGTGCTCCATTTAATTTCATACTGTTGTGGAATGAGATTACGTAGCTGGGTTTTAAGTTCTTCTGAATGATGAATACTTAAGCCAGTTATCGCAATATTAAGATATTGCTCAGTCATACTATCTCTACACGTCTTACAAGTTAAAAATCATAAATCAGGCCAGTTTCCCCCCTTGTCTAGATCAACCAGTCAAGGGGAGAGGGTCAATTATGCAAAATCTAACCCTTTTTCATAGCTTTTCAGTTCATGGCGCGCCATAGCGAGATTCGCTTTTGAGCGTTCAAGAACAAGATACAAGAACAGTTTTTCATTTCCTTCCAGTGGACGGATTAGATGGTACTGCTTACCCAAAGTGATCAATATGTCTTCAATAGTGTCATTCAAGTTCAGGGCATTTGCCACACGACGCTTTGAACGCACAACCTCTGTATTTCCTGCTGCAGCCAACTCTAGGTCAATATCTCCTCCACCTTGTGTTGCCAGTGCTAAACCGCTTTCTCCATCAACTAATGCTGCTGCATGGAAACCATCGATATTCGATAATGCCTCTAATGATACTCTAGCCATATTGATTCTCTTATGTTTTTTTAAAATTTTGATTGTTTTTAACTTGGTATCAAGTCAATTTGATTATATGAATGGCTGCAAAATTTTATCAATCTAAATTATTTTTGCTGCTAAAGAGAGGTGACAATTTGGATACAAATCTGAGGATCTGACTCAACTTTAATGTGATTTTATTCTCATATTGAAGTTGAAAATATGAATAAGCATATAAATCTGATGGTCAGATTCTGACAGAAATGAAAATGTAACATTGTGTAAATTTTATCGTGTAATCAAAAAGAAACTGTGTGTAAATTAGCATAATTGATGAATATTTGAGCGCTAATTCTTATTTTTTGATAGATTTCAGGTAGAAATGAAGATGATTACGAGTGAATCATCTTCATGTATCTGGGATTAAGCAAACATTTGGGTCGCTGCAGAATAAAGAACCCATAGAATTGCCAAAGCCACCACTGGCTCTAAAACTTTTGCCCAAGTCGGCACTGCAGTTTTTTCAACTTCAGCCACTTGTTCGTGGTGTTCTACTGCATTTTGATGAACCATTTGATTAAACTCCTTCATAGTCTCCTCTAATGATATCTCTTCTTCAGGGATCGGTTTAGAGCCTTTGAGTTCTGTTAGTTCATTTGTTGACCAGATCCAGTCCTCAGCTTGTCCTGACAAATGTTCAACTTGACCTGTGATCAGTTCACGTAAGCCTTTAATGCCATAGTTGCCGGTATCATCCAATTGTTTGAGTTCTGCCAACTGAAGAGACAACACTTCGGTCATGGCACGCTCAAATTCAGGCTTGCTCAGCTTGGAGTGGTTTTGGTCGGACGTGGTGAGGTGTCGGGCAATATCGACCACATAGAGCTGATCTTGCGATTGAATTTCTTGATAGAGCTTATTTTCATCGGTACGCCACAATGTGATTAGCTTACCGAGACTCAGTGTATTGATTTCAAGCAGGTGAGATTTGCGCTCACTTGGATCATACTGATTCAGAAGCTCAGGCTTTTGAAGGTGAATTTGCTCTGCAAAATATTGTACTAAGTCAAAAGCCATTATTACTTCCTCTTGTTCTAATCTAATAACCTCAAGCTTGGCTTTTTCTTGGGTTGTTCTTCGTTTTGTTCAGGTTCTGATTTTAAATCATCTTGCTGGACTTGAATATTTTCATATTCATTCGGATCAAAAAATAAGCCTTGCCCATTTTCACGAGCATAGATGCCTAATACTGCATATAGTGGCACATAAATATCGCGAGATACACCACCAAAACGTGCAGAGAAGGTAATTGCATCGTTACTCATATGCAGCTGATGGACTGCATGCGGCACAATATTCAATACAATTTGACCATCTTGAATGAATTGTTCAGGCACGCGTGTATTCGGTTGAGTCGCATCAACCAATAAATAGGGGGTTAAGTTGTTATCACAAATCCATTCATAAATGGCACGTGCCAAATAAGGACGTGTAGGGCTTAAATTGATTTCCTGTTCAGACATTATCCATTACTCGGTTATATCGATAAAAATTTGCTGTAGCGATTTTTTTCCTGCAAGGTCAGGGATTTGATAAATGCAGGGCGCTGGAAGATGCGTTGGCAATACAACAAGATTGGACGGCACAACTTGTGGGGCAATTCGATGCCCATAGAGTCTAACCGTAAGAAAATTGGCGCCAACATACAATCTAAAATTGTAAAGTTATCCGACATAAAATACGGATAGTGCTGGAAGAGCGGGGTTAAAGAGATCAGTGTATCTCTGAGTTTCTTTTGTGCTTTATGCTGTTCACTCTTATTCAGCGTATCTGGGTGACGCAACATAATGTCGGCTAATTTGAGCCAGTCTTGTTCAAAGCGCCAGATATATTGACGTTGTTCTGCCCGTGGAGCAGGTGCATCGGCATAGAGTTTATTTTGGCGATAACGATCATCCAAATATTCAGAAATAATGTTGGTATTGAATAATTTCAGATCATTTTCAATCAGCATGGGCAGTTGATGATAGGGATTCAAGCTTGCTAAGTCTTCATCCTCATAATCGAGCAAAATCAGATTAAATTTGATTTGTTTTTCGGCAAGGACGTAACGAATCCAATGGGAACGGAAGTCATCTGCATGACTATAGAGGGTAATTCCTTGGAGTGGCGTATTTTCGACAGACATAATCCCACAAAGCCGAGTGAATAATTAGAAAATGAATCGGTGATCAGCACAAGTTATTTGGCTTAGTGGTGATGATAACATTTTTGTTGTAGAGCAGGCGATGGAAACAATGTAGTTGTCTTTGATTATAAAGAGGGCAGCAATAAAAAAGCCTTGGATAAACCAAGGCTTTTTGTCCGATTCGGTAAACGAATTAACGTTTAGAGAATTGAGGACGTTTACGAGCTTTACGTAAACCAAGTTTCTTACGTTCAACTTCACGAGCATCACGAGTAACGAAACCAGCTTGACGAAGAGCAGGTTTTAAAGTTTCGTCAGCAGCGATCAATGCACGAGTAATACCGTGACGGATTGCGCCAGCTTGACCACCGATACCACCACCAGCAACAGTGATGTAAAGGTCATATTTCTCAGTAGCTTCAAGAAGCTCTAAAGGTTGACGTACAACCATACGAGCAGTTTCACGACCGAAATATTGCTCAAGAGTACGGTTGTTGATTACGAGTTTGCCAGTACCAGCAGATAGGAAAACACGTGCAGTTGCGGTCTTACGGCGACCTGTACCATAATTAGTAGCCATGTGCTGTATCCCTTAGATGTCCAAAACTTGTGGCTGTTGAGCAGCGTGTGGATGCTCAGTACCTGCATACACTTTCATTTTCTTGATCATTGCATAACCAAGAGGACCTTTTGGTAACATACCTTTAACAGCTTTTTCTAAAACTGCTTCTGGTTTGTGAGCGATTAACTTTTCAAAGTTAGTCTCACGGATACCACCAGGGAAGCCAGTGTGGCGATAGTATTTTTTATCAAGTGCTTTTTTACCAGTCACTTGAATTTCTTCAGCATTGATAACAACGATGTAGTCGCCAGTGTCAACGTGAGGAGTATAAGAAGTCTTGTGCTTACCGCGTAAACGACGAGCGATTTCAGTCGCAAGGCGACCTAAAGTTTTGCCAGAAGCATCAACAACGTACCAGTCGTGTTGAACTTCAGCAGGCTTAGCGCTGAGAGTTTTCATTTAAACCACTACCTATTATAGTTGGTTTGGACTATGGAATCTGTCCAAACAAAAGGAGACGCGATTCTAAACGAAGTCGTTAAGAATCACAAATGAAAATATGAATTTCAAGCGCTGTATTATAAGGGCAGTGTTGCTTTTTGACCAGTGTTTTTTAAGCAATTTGATTATTTCTTTACTTTTGGGTTGTTGCTTAAGCTGAAAAAAAGTTGGTAATTTAAAAAATAATAAAAACAATCATATAGCTTTTATTTTTTGCTGAAATTTGATTGATAATGCTACTACCCTGTACATGGCGATCATCATTTTTAGCTCAGCACAGGTGGCTTTAAGACCTCTATTTCATCTGATATGGAATTTCTGAGTAAAAGCTGAATAGGATTTAATCCACTCGAATAGGGACGTTGCGCGTTAAAGCGATGCAATTAACAATAGGATTTAGCTGAATAAATAGCAGAAGCAACGGTATTCCAGTCATAAATTCAGTAAAATAGGTTTATTCAAAATAAAGTGGTTTAGGTGAGTCATGCTTCCGCTCTATGTCACCAGTGGTGAACCTGCTGGAATTGGTCCTGATATCTGTTTAAGTCTGACAAACCGTGTGGATGAACGTCCAATTGTTGTCTTGGCGGATCTAAATTTACTGCAACAACGGGCAGCCATGCTCAAACTCGAGGTGGAACTGATTGCCTATACAGGACAACAGCAATCCTCTGCAGTTGGACAGCTTTATGTGGAGCATGTTGCTGTAAATGAGCCTGTGGTAGAAGGTGAGTTGAATCCGAATAATTCTGCCTATGTGCTCGAACAACTTAGACGTTCCGCGGATTATGCCATGACTGGAAAAAGTGTCGGTGTCGCGACTGCACCCGTACAAAAGTCAGTGATTAATGATGCTGGTATTGCGTTTAGTGGGCATACCGAATATTACCAAGAGTTTGCGGGTGTCGCGCGAGTGGTGATGATGCTGGCGACCAAAACCTTGCGTGTGGCGTTGGCAACCACGCATTTGCCTTTACGTGCTGTCGCAGATGCCATTACGGCAGAACGTCTACGTCAAGTGATTGATATTCTCCTGCATGATTTAAAAACCAAATTCAAGATTAGCCAGCCTAAAGTGCTGGTCTGTGGTTTGAATCCGCATGCAGGTGAGGGCGGTTATCTGGGCATGGAAGAAATTGAGGTGATTAACCCCGTACTGGAAAGCTATCGTGCTCAAGGGATTGATCTGAGTTTAAGCTTGCCTGCAGATACCTTATTTACCCCTGATAACTTGAAAGATGCCGATGCAGTTTTGGCGATGTATCACGATCAAGGCTTACCTGTGTTAAAATCACAAGGCTTTGGTGAAGCCATCAATATTACTTTGGGCTTACCCTTTATTCGTACTTCTGTAGATCATGGCACAGCACTCTCCCTTGCAGGCACAGGACAGGCAAAAAGTTCAAGCCTGAATGTTGCTGTGGATCTGGCTTTAGATTTGGCTCGACACTGATTTACTTTATCAATCTCACGTTGGAAATGTTTTATGTATCAAATTAATGCGCTTAACCCGAAAGAAGAAGGGCATCAGGCTCGTAAACGGTTTGGTCAAAACTTTTTGCATGATCAACGTGTCATTGCGAAAATTGTACGCTCGGTCAACCCACGTACCGGCGATAATATTGTCGAAATTGGACCGGGTTTAGCGGCATTAACTTCACCTTTAATTGGTGAATGTGATGCTTTGACCGTGGTCGAGTTGGACCGTGACTTAGCTGCGGGTTTGCCTGGGCGTGTGCCGCATCCAGAGCGTTTAACCATTGTGGAAACCGATGCGTTGAAATACGACTTTACCAACTTATTTGAAGAAGGTCGTCCATTACGCGTCGTGGGTAATTTGCCCTATAACATTTCTACGCCATTGTTGTTCCATCTCTTGGAATTTGGCGAAAAAATTAAAGACATGCACTTCATGTTGCAAAAAGAAGTGGTGGACCGTATTACCGCATCACCAAATACCAAGGAATATGGGCGTTTATCGGTAATGATTCAGTATTACTGTAAACCGACTTTTTTATTTGAAGTGCCACCGGGATCATTCAATCCACCACCGAAAGTGACTTCTGCAGTGTTCCGTTTAGAGCCGTATGCGACTAAACCAATTGTCGCGAAAGATGAAAAAGCTTTGGCACGCTTAGTGGCACACGTATTTACCCAGCGTCGCAAAACCTTACGCAACAGCTTAAAGGGCATGTTACGTGAAGATGGTTTTGAACAAGCGGGTGTTGATCCGATGGCACGCCCTGAAACTTTAAGCTTGGCGCAGTTCGTGGCTTTAGCAGATCAAATGGTGTAAACATGGCGCGCTACAATTATGTCATTGGAGATGTTCAGGGCTGTTTTGAAGCTTTGAAAGCACTCCTGAAATCGATTCAATTTGATCCTGACCAAGACTTTATCTGGTTTGCGGGCGACTTGGTGGCGCGTGGTGAAAACTCGATTGGCGCATTACGTTTTGTGAAGAAACTGGTGGAACGTGGCTCTGCTGCAACGGTATTGGGCAATCATGATCTGACGCTTTTGGCCTGCGCACGTGGTTTAAAACAGCTGAAAGAGAAAGATCATACCCGTGATGTGATTGATGCGATTGATAGTGATGATCTGATTGATTGGTTACGCAAACAGCCGCTGTGCTTATTTCCCAATGAACAGAGCATTTTGACCCATGCGGGGATTCCATGTATCTGGTCTGCGGAGCAAACGGCTGCTTTGGCGAAAGAAGTGGAAGCGGTGATTGGTCATGATGACTTTACGGTGATGGATGCCTTTTTACAAGACATGTATGGCACGCAACCTGATATTTGGTCTGAAGATTTAACAGGGCATGCTCGCTTACGCTGCATCACCAACTATTTAACTCGCATGCGTTTAACCAACGCTGAAGGGCGTCTGGAATTTAGCTTTAAAGATTCATTAAGTGACCCGATGCCAGAAGGATTCCAGCCTTGGTTTGAATTTGAGTCGAAGGCAGCACAAAGCCATCAAGTGATTTTTGGACATTGGGCAGCATTACAAGGCAAAACTATTCATCCGCATATTCAAAATGTCGATGGTGGATGTGTCTGGGGCAATCAATTAATTGCCTATCGTTTGGAAGATCAGCAATTGTTTGCAGTGGATAATCCTATGATGCACTGAAAAAAAAGCCACGGTTACGTGGCTTTTATGATTTTACTGGATTCTTACCCAAGTCTGGTTACGTCCCAATATAGATGCGCCCATATAGGCACGCAGCGATAAACGTTTGCCCGATGGATTGAGTTTCATCTTGGCATCATAAATTTGACCATTCAGCGGATCGATAACGCGTCCCCCATGATAACTCGACGTTCCATCGATATTCTTTAAACCTTTTAATACTGTCATGCCCAGAATCGGTTGATTGGTGTAGGGTGCTGAGCAATTGATGCAATTCGGTGGCGGCGTATAGCCTGGGCGCTTGATCAGATTAATGACTGTCCCTGAATAGGTATTATTGGCCTCTTTCTTAATTTCGATAGTGGCTTGGGGATTCCCTGATTTGTCATCAATATGCTGCCAAATACCTGTAATGTCTTTGGCGAATACGGGGCTTGCCGTCAGCATTAAACCGTAAATAAACATGCAAGAGAGCATTTTTCTCATTTTTTTCTATCCATTAGAAATCATTGACGTTGTTATATCCTTATAAAAATTATGTTAGGTAAGTTTTAGAAGTGCAGCAATGAGAAAACTGCTCAATTGGAAACTGTTGATTTTATTGGGTTTTACTTTTATTTTTAGTATGTTGTAGAGTTTTTTGCATACGGATTGGACCAGATTAGCCCAATGCCGTATCAGCCAGACGACTTAGTCGATTCTTAACCAAGTCTGATTACGTCCTAGTGCAGAAACCCCCATATAGGCCCTTAACGACAGACGTTTGCCTGAGGCATTTAACTTCATTTTTGCATCATAGAATTTGCCAGAAAGCGGGTCGATCACGCGTCCTTTTTCATAGCTGGAAGTGCCTTCCACTTGTTTCAGTCCCTTTAAAATCTCCATGCCTAAAATCGGTTGATTGGTGTAGGGAGCGGGACAATTATTACAACGTTCGCGTGGGGTATAACCTGGGCGTGGTGTGATTTTGACAATTTTACCCGTGAAGGTGTTGTTAGATTCTTTACGAATCTCAATGACTGCCTTGGGTGAACCTGTTTTATCGTCAATTTGCTGCCAAGTGCCTGTGATATCTTGTGCTAGCGCACCCGTACTGGCGATGACTAAACCTGTGAAGAAGCTTAAAGAGATGATTTTTTTCATGTATTCCCTGTTGATGTAAAAACCTTATACATTGTTATATCGCTGGGATATGTACACTCACTTTATCGTGTATCTCAATGAAAATGTTAAGATTTGGTAAACTACAGAGTCAGTTTGCTTGGAATTTGAAGATGATGAGTTTCACCATAAAAAAACCGCCTCTGCGGCGGTTTAAATGGATTGAATTTCTTATTCTTGGCGAATCCATGTCTGGCTGCGTCCTAGCGCAGAAACACCGACATATCCGCGTAAAGTTAAACGCTTACCGTTGGCACTCATCTTGGCTTTGGTACTGTAAATTTTGCCAGAAAGCGGGTCAATAATTTTACCCCCTGTATAATTTAAGCCTTCTTCATGCTTTAAGCCTTTCAGTACATCCATGCCTAAAATGGGCTTGTTGGTATATGGTGCAGGGCAGTCGATACAGGTGTCTTTTGGTGTATAGCCTGGGCGTGGAGTGACCTTCACCACTTTGGCAGTATAGGTGCCATTGGTTTCCTGACGAATCTCTAAAACAGCTTTGGATGAGCCTGTCTTATCATCAATATTTTTCCATGTGCCCGAAATATCTTCTGCAAAAGCCATGCTACTCAAAGCAGAAAAAACAAGTGCGCCAACTAATTTAGCTTTCCCCATCATAAATTCCTTTTTACTGACTTATTGACTAAACCAAAACTATCTTAGGCATGTTTGCTGCACAAAACAACCTTTGGAATGTTTTGTTGGTCACATATTTTGCAGGTAAAGTATGAAAGTTGGTAGCCAAATTGCGGTAAAAACAGCATTTACGGCCATACCAAATGCAGCATATCGTCCTGCCACACTTCCACGTTGCCAAGCTTGCGCCGTGCCAATTGCATGTGCAGCAAGCCCTAGCGCGAGTCCGGAGGCACGTTCATCATTGATGTGACGTAAAATTAGCGGGGAAAAAGCAGCGCCAATCACTCCAGATAAAATCACAATCAGAATGACTAGCGTGACTGGTGCGTGCAATAAAGTGGCAATATTAATTGCGATTGGTGTGGTGACGGCACGGGTGGCAAACGCCATGATGGTTGAATCTGCCATGTGTAACAGATAGGCCAAACTCATCGGTAGGGCGACAGCACTGATACTGGCAAACACCAAAATACTGACAATTGCCTTGGGTGGTAAATCATCATAGCGCATGGCAGCCAAAGGAATGGCCAGCGCAACCGTAACATAGCCCAATAAATGACTAAAAATGCTGTTGGTCTGTGCCATATAAGACTCATAAGGGATGCCGAATAAGAACAGCAAGCCAATCACGAAAAACATGCCAATCACGATGACAGGCACTTGCGGGATTTTTTTATTAATCGGCTTGGCACAGAGATAGGCAACCAGCGTAATGAGAAATCCAGAGAGAACAGAGAACATATGATGATTCCTTATAGCCAGTGCTTAGCCATTTTGGCGTAAATCCAGAGCGGAATGAGCGTACTCACCACCAGAACCAGCAAAAATAAAGGAATCTCGCTGCCCATATGGACCAGCATCAGCAAAGAGCCTGCACTAATCGGTAAAAAAGCAAAGGCACTTTCTTTCATGATTTTATTGTTGGTATCGACCAAACGAGCAGGGACTTTGCGAAACTTACGCCAGACTAACAATAAGATCAGTAAACTGATTAAGCCCATCAGGTTACCCAGTTCAGGATGATTGAACTGGGTCATGATCCATACGGCACACTCTCGAAATCCGACAATTAAACCCAGTGTGCCAACCCATGCTGGCCAATCCGTACTTTTTATCCAATCCATGATTTAGTCATTACATTAATAAATTTTACTTATCACGTTTTAACCGATTTAAGGTTTTATTTCAAACTCCTCAAGGGTTCTCTCGAACATGCGTGCTTTCTCCCCCAGAATTTGATCAAGTGGTAAATGTGCTTGTCGAATCAGTTGTTCTAATTTGGCTGGTGCAATTTTCACAGTGAGATGTAAATGACCTTCCTCATCATAATGTTCGGCTTGAATGACATTCAGTGCGTACAGTTGAGTCCGTAATTTGCCATAAGCAGGCAATAGCGTTAATTCAAAGCTTTGAATCTGTCCCATAAGACATTCATGTACCGCCTGTTGTAACAGCGCAATGCCTTGTCCCGTATGAGCAGAGACGTAAACACGTTCTGGACAATTTGGCTGGCTATACATAATTTTGGCTTCTTCACCACTTTGGTCAATTTTGTTATAGACCCGAAGTACAGGTACATCTGCTCCAATTTCCTTCAGAACTTTTTCGACCGCTTCAATCTGCTCCAGCATTTCTGGGCTGCTTGCATCAATCACATGCAAGAGCAGGGTGGCTTCCAGTGTTTCTTCTAAAGTGGCTTTAAAGGATTCGACTAAAGAATGAGAGAGATTTCGGACAAAACCGACGGTATCGGCTAACACCACGGTACCAATACCTTCCCAAGTCAGGCGGCGTAAGGTTGGATCTAAGGTCGCAAACAGTTGATCCGCCGCATAGACGTCGCTATTGGCAAGGACATTAAACAGCGTGGATTTTCCCGCATTGGTATAACCGACCAAGGATACCGTGGGAACTGCTGCTTTTTGACGGGCAACACGACCTTGTAGACGGGTCTGTCGCACTTTATCCAATTTGGCTTTGAGTTGCCCCATGCGAATTTTGAGTAAGCGGCGGTCTGTTTCAAGCAGGGTTTCACCTGGACCACGTAAACCGATCCCGCCTTTTTGGCTGTCCAAGGTACCGCGGCTACGAATCAAACGCGATGATAAATGCTGGAGTTGTGCCAATTCAACTTGCAGTTTACCTTCAAAGGTACGCGCACGCTGGGCAAAAATATCCAGAATCAGTTCGTTTCGATCCACGACACGACACTTTAAAATCTGTTCCAAATTACGGGCTTGTGCAGGTGTCAGGGCATGATCGAAAATCACCAGTTCGGCGTCATGCTCAGCCACCAGCTCCGCAATTTCATCTGCCTTGCCTGAACCAATAAACAGTTTGGCATCGGGTTTCACACGTTGCGCTTGCAGATGTGCCAAAATTTCAGCACCCGCAGATTGAGCCAGCAAATTGAATTCTTCGGCATCAAGATTTTCCAGCATTTGCACAGAAACGCTGACCAGAATAATGCGTTCACCACCTTGATGTCGTTGTAAATTTGCCACTCAGCCATTTCTCCACTTTAAAATTCTATTCTAGTGGAAAAAGGTCAGAGATGCTTGAGATTAGTCGATTTATAGTGTGGCTGCGAACAATTTGGCAAACAGGATGATGGCCGCGAAATATAAGATGCTAAAGCCAACAATCAATTGCAGCATATGCAACCAGTGATGAGGTTTGGATTTTCGTGGAGGAGTATGAGTATGCATCTGGTTCACCTATCAATTTTGATGCTTACAAAATCATCATAAGCGTGTTGTGAGATGAATTAAAATTGGATTTTGTAATGCTGATATTCGGTTTTTATAATCAATGCACATGCAGATTGAACAGTATAGAATGGAGCAAAGTTCATCAACAGACATTCATCGTTTCGCTGGTTAGTAATAAATTTATGAAAGAAAATGCAGCTGCTCAAACGTCTTCCTTGAATCCAATTTCTAAACTGTTTTTGTATGGTCGTAAACTCAGTGCGGGTTTTGGTGTGGTTTCAGAGGGCTTTTATCTGGTTGCCCGCCACGGTCTGTATAAAGATCCGAACAATGCCAACAATACCCGCTACGTGCAGTATTTTTGTCGCCAGTTGTGCAAGGTTTTTAATATTGATGTCGAAGTGCATGGTACGATTCCGCGTGAACCCGCACTGTGGGTGAGTAACCACATTTCTTGGCTAGATATTGCAGTATTAGGCTCAGGTGCGCGGGTGTTCTTTTTGGCAAAAGCTGAAATTGAAAAATGGCCAGTCTTTGGCAAGTTGGCGAAAGCGGGCGGAACGTTATTTATTAAACGTGGTTCGGGAGATTCGATTAAGATTCGCGAACAAATTACCGCATTTCTCAAACAAGACATTCCAGTGCTGTTTTTTCCTGAAGCGACCACGTCGGATGGTACACGTATTAAAAAAGTACATGGGCGACTTTTAGGGGCAGCGATAGAAGCACAGCGCCCAGTGCAAATCTGTGTCATTTGTTATGTGAATCAGCACGGTGAGCTGGACATGATTGCGCCGTTTATTGGCGATGTGACCTTTATTGACCATATTAAAAATGTACTGGAAATGCCGAAAGTGACCGCGCATTTGCTGACATTACCGACCCTTCATACCGAAGGGCACACGGTCGACAGTTTGACGGCTTTGGTACAGCGTGAAATGAATGCAGGTTTGGCTCAGTTACACCAGCGCGTGCTGCATACGGTTCAACCTTCTTCCAGCAGCGCTTTGGTTTAAGCGCTACATTTAGCAGGGTTACATAAAGCCTTCTACAGGTAACCATGAAATAAATTTGACGCCTGCTTTGTGCCACCATTTCATTTTTGGTTCTTTGGTGAAGGTTTTGACCTCACCATTTGGATGCGTGAGCTGCCAGTTAATTTTATTGTTGGCATCTAAAACCAGTTTATACGCGTATTTGGACAGATTTTTGTCCATGGTTTCATGCACGGCTTTTGCCAATGGCGGACTATTTAAAATCACTCCAATTTCGGTGTTCAGATAAGCAGAGCGCGGATCGAAGTTAAACGAGCCAATAAAGACTTGGTTTTCATCAATCGCCATCATTTTGGCATGCAAGCTGGAATGACTCAGACCTCTTAAACTGATTTTGGCTTTTTGTGACAGTTCTTCTGTATTGCGATACCAGTTTTCCTGTTCGGGTGCGGCAAGAAACTCATAGACTTGCACGCCATTTTCTAAGAGATCTTGGCGATATTTACCATAGAAGGCATGCACCAACGCCACATCATTGGCAATAAAAGAGTTGGTCAAGACACGAACCTGTACGCCTTTTTGCGAGATTTTTTCAAGGACATCGGCACCTTTCTTTTCAGGCACAAAATAGGCCGAAACAATATCTAGGCTGTCATTTGGTGCTTCTAGGCGGGAGATCAATTGATGATTGAGATAATCTTCAGGTTTGGCTTGATCTCGGGTCTTGTTTGGAGAGTCCTTGACCACCTCTGCTTTGACCCAGTCAAATTGAATGCTGTGATTGAGCCACTCTTCAAACGCCTGAGAGCGATTGGCCAAATCGAGGTAATTTTGCACCGCAACATCGGCATAGTGTTCATTGACCTGCTGTTTTAAGCCATCGTAGCGTAAGGTGTATTTTTTCGGATCAACAATTTGGTTCACGGGGTAAGCATAAGCGTCGTTCCAGTATTCATTGAACGAAGATGAAATCTGGTCTGCAGCGGTACCGACCAGCATCACATCGACATCAGAAAACTGATAATGATCACTGACGTTATAGTATTGGTTACTCATATTGCGTCCGCCAATCAGGGCAATCTGATTGTCCGCAATAAAGCTTTTATTGTGCATACGACGATTGACGCGTTTTAAGTCCAGCAGAATGTCCATGGCACGAAAATCGCGGAAACCGTAAGGATTATACAGTTTGACATCAATATTACGGTGTTGTGCCAGCGCCAAATACACGCCTTCCATCTTGCTGGCATTATTGTCATCAATCAGCATGCGGACTTTCACTCCGCGATCGGCAGCTTGAATAATCGCATGTAAGGCAATCGCGCCAATTTTGTCGTTATCCCAGATATAGTATTGTAAATCCAGAGTTTTTTCGGCACGTTCAATCAGGTGAATACGGGCTGCCAGTGCCTCTAGAGGATCATTCAATACATGAAAGCCAGTTAAGTCTGGATTTTGATCTCGTAAGGGTTCAATGATTTTGGCTAAAGATGTATGAGAAGTGTCAATATCAAATGAATTGACGACGGGTTGTGGCGTATATTGGGGAAGAGTCGAGCATGCAGGCAAGCCTAAGAGTAAACTGCTACACAGCAAAATGGCAGCTTTAGATGAGGTCTTCTTATTCATTACAGTTAACTGACGTTGCACAACGTGATTGCTCGGGCCCATTATACTCATTGCACTATAATCGCTAGATTTGGTTTGAGTATAATAGTCAGCTATGAAAAGATAAATATAAATAGATAATTAGTAACTGGTAGAGCGAGTAATGATTTTGACGAATGACTCGATGATTTACATTTTTTATGCAAGTTTCGTGCTGATTGCACTGTGGGCGATTGCACAGGCTTGGCATAGCCAGTCGCACACGGAAACCATCCATCCCTTCAAAGCGTTTGTTCATTTACTTGCCTTTTATTTGTCTTATTTGTTATGGCCTCTGGCATTCTTCAGTTTATATGCAGGCTGGAGCGGCTATTATTCCCTGCATGAAGCGGGTTTTGTATTCTTGCTGAGCTTGTTGCTGTTGTATGCGCGCTTTGTTGAACCGCATTGTGTACTGGTTAAAACGACACAGTATCAGTTAGATGCGGGCACGCGTATTCATAAACCCGTGAGAATTGCCTTGGTTGCCGATTTACATATTGGTTTATTTTCAGGACATGAACGACAGTTAAAAATTATTGTCGAGAAAATTAATCAGCAGCAGCCTGATTTGGTGGTGGTGGCAGGAGATTGGACTTACGAACCCGAAGATACTTTGGCGGATGAACTGGCACCGTTAAAAAATATTCAGGCGCCTGTGTATTCGGTATATGGCAATCATGATGAGCAATATCCCGGACCTCCGATTCAGGCGTTATTGAGTCATGCGTTGTCTGTCAATGAAGTGATCGATATTGAAGGGCAGATTGTCGAGTTTGAAGAATTTCGTCTCATCGGTGTGGGGGATTTGTGGGCAGGAAAAGCCGATATGCGCTATCTGCCTGATTTACCACAAGACAAACCTTGGGTGATTCTGTCGCATAACCCTGATACGGTGGATATGGTGCCAAAACTACCAAATCGCCCACTCATGTTGTCTGGACATACGCATGGTGGACAGGTCGAGCTGCCGTGGCTGACCGATTATGTGATGAAGAAAGTGTCAATTTTGGGGCATAAGAAAGGACTGTATAACCATGAACATGCTGATGTGTTTGTGACGGTCGGTACAGGGATGGTGGGAGTTCCGTTCCGTTTTCGCGTCCCACCGACCATTGATATTATTGAGTTGGTTTAAGCGCTATTTACTTCAAAATAAAGTTCTAAAAAAAGCCCTCAAGCGATGTAATGCTGGAGGGCTTTCCGTTGTGTGTTGTTATTGTCGGGTGTGACAGGAATTAAACCTGATTATTTACATCATCATTTTTAGTTTCGCGGATGGCAAGGAACGCCAACAGTGACAAGATGGAAGCCGCAGTCAGATAGTAGCCAACCGCATACAAACCGTAAGTGGTTGCTAGTTTAGTGGCAATTAAAGGTGCAAATGAAGCACCAAAAATACCCGCCAAGTTAAAGGTCAAGGCAGAGCCTGTATAACGTACAGAAGTCGGGAAAATCTCAGACAATACGGTTCCGATTGGACCATAAGTCAGTCCCATAATGGCTAAGCCTGTGCACAGGAATAAGAACACCACAAAGGTATTGCCTGATTCCAGCATGCTTGAGAACACTAAACCAAATAAGGCAGAAAGTACGCACACAGCAATAGACGTAGTTTTACGACCAAATTTTTCTGCCAAAACTGCTGAAAGCGGAATAAAAGCCGCAAAGCATAGCGTTGCAACTAACTGTAATTTTAGAAATTCAGCACGTGAATAACCGAGTTGAGTCGTTCCCCAGTTCAGTGCAAATACGGTGGTCAGGTAGAACACCACAAAGGTACAGATTGCCGCGATGGTACCGAGGATCAGCATTGGTAAATGCTTGGTCATGACTTCTTTAAATGGCACATTCACTTCTTTTTGCTTATCCAGTACTTTCTGGAAAGCTGGGGTTTCGTGCAGTTTTAGACGAATCCAAAGACCAACAATTACCAAAACAGCACTGGCAATAAACGGAATACGCCAGCCCCATTGCATAAAGTCCTGTTCAGACATAAATGCACCGAGGGTCAAGAATGAACCAGTCGCCAAGATAAAGCCGATTGGTGCGCCCAACTGTGGGAACATGCCATACCAAGCACGTTTGCCTTCAGGGGCATTTTCAGTTGCCAATAACACCGCACCTGACCATTCGCCGCCTAAACCTAGACCTTGCCCCAAACGGCAAAGGGCTAAAAGCAAGGGAGCGACAATGCCGATTTGGGCATAGGTGGGTAATAAGCCGATACAGACCGTGGAAATCCCCATGGTGAGCAGGGCGGCAACCAAGGTGGCTTTACGTCCAATCCGGTCACCTAAATGACCAAACAGAGCGGCACCAATTGGACGTGCAATAAAGGCAATGGCAAAGGTCGCCAGTGACTGAATGGTGGCTGCCATTGGGTCTGTACTTGCAGGGAAGAACAGATGCGGGAAAATAATCAC
This sequence comes from Acinetobacter sp. NigerLNRRAM0016, assembly GCF_054112845.1. NCBI lineage: Bacteria > Pseudomonadati > Pseudomonadota > Gammaproteobacteria > Moraxellales > Moraxellaceae > Acinetobacter > Acinetobacter sp. NigerLNRRAM0016. The sequence continues at coordinate 47,919 of NZ_JBSYVT010000020.1, read as the reverse complement.
CGCAGCAGTCGCATAAATATAAAAATCGAAGAATTCGATGGTGGTACCCACCAGACTTGCGGTCAGTACACGTAATTTTGAATTGGTTGCTACTTCTAATGTAGCTGTAGTTGATGACGCCATGGATAACCTTACACTTACTAAAATTAAAAGAACTTAGTTTTAAAAGCGTAATCTTTTTAAAAAAGGCGTAATTTCTTAAAAAAACAACGGAAAATCGAACTCACATCTACTCTTTTAGGGTCACTAAAACGCGAGAGAAGCCGATTAAATCACGTACAGATTGATCGCTAGGAAGTGTGATCCAGCGCCTATCAGTACAAATACATGCCAGATCGCATGGGTATATCTTACCCGTTTTAAGGCATAAAACAATGCTCCGACAGTATATGCCAGTCCACCAAACACCAGCCAAAAGAGCGCATCGGAAGATAAATAACGTTGCATATCATTGACTAATAACACCGCAAGCCAGCCCATGACCAAATAGGCAATCAGGGAAACTTTCTGAAAGCGATGAATGAAAATTAATTTGAATAGTGTTCCAAGTAGTGCAATCACCCAAAGGGCAATTAACAGCTTATGGGCTTTTTCGGTTGGGATGGCGATAGACAGAAATGGGGTATAGGTGCCTGCAATCAGATAATAAATGGCGGTGTGATCCAGTTTTTTTAGCCAAAAGCGTTTTTCATAAGTTTGCGCCATGTGATACAGGGTAGAGCCTGTAAACAATAGAATCATACTGAAACCATAGACCCAAAGCCCGATCCATTGTCCCGTACTTAAATATGAGCCTTTAATTACCAGCAGGATGGTGGCGATACAGGCAAGACCTGCCCCGAGCGCATGGCTCCAGACATTAAACTGTTCTTCAGTCGGATGGTAATCTTGCACATGGGGCGCGGTCATAGGGGCTGCTTTTTATTAAAAATACAACTGTATAGTAATTCAATTTTGCTTTTCGTGTAAGACGCTTTAAAATTTAGTCGCAAATTTGATTAGGTTTATAGTATGTCTGACTCGACTTCTCCTTCTGCTCAGGAACAACAGTTTCTTGATGCTGTGCAGCAAGCCCTTGAAACACATAGTTTTGAGCGTTTAATCCTGAGCCAATATAAGGGGGAAATGCAGCAGTTAGAAAAAATGACATTTCGGATGATTGAGTTGCAACAGCAACCCGTTTTGAATGTTTTATATCGACATAAAACCCAAGATGTTACTAAAAACTATCCAATCTCTGAGGCGATGCCAATCATTGCGGAGCATTTGGCGAGTTGTAAACAAGGCAATTTATTTGCTTCGACTCAAGACCTACAACTGAAACGCAATAAGAAAAAAGACTTACTGACAATCACCCAGAAAACCACTTCGAGCAAAGCTGAAACACGTGCAACCCAAGCGCATGATCGTAGCAAGCATCGCTTTGTAGAACAGGAAAGTGTGTTCTTACAGCATTTAGGTATTACCGATGCGCAGGTGCAGATCATTCCGAGCATGGCGCGGAAATGGAAACAGATTAATAAATTTGTGGAAATTTTTTCGGGTGCTTTGACTCAACTTCCCAATCAAGATCAGGCCTTGCGTGTGGTTGATTTTGGTTCTGGCAAAGGCTATTTAACCTTCGCGTTGTACGATTATTTGGCGAAACATCAGCAAGTCCCGTTTGTCACGGGCGTGGAACTGAATGAAAAGATGGTGCAGTTCTGTCAACAGGTGGCTGCGGCTTCTGGCTTTAGCCAACTCGACTTTTTCCAAGGCGATGTGAGAACCTATCAACCCGAACGTTTAGATGTGATGATTGCCTTGCATGCCTGCGATGTGGCAACCGATTTTGCCATTCATACGGGTATTCGCTTAAATGCGCAGATGATCATGTGTGCGCCATGTTGTCATAAAGAATTACGTCCACAATTGAAAAGCCCCGAGGTGCTGAAACCGATGCTACATTTTGGTATTCACGCAGGGCAGCAGGCGGAAATGTTGACCGATACCATCCGTGCCTTACTGTTAAAAGCCTATGGCTATGAAACCAAGGTGTTCGAATTTGTGTCTTTGGAACATACCAGCAAAAATAAAATGATTTTAGCCACCAAACGTGCCGATTTTGTTGCACCAGATCCAGCAGTATTGGCACAAATTGAGGCTTTAAAAAATATGTATGGTATTCACAAGCATTCCTTGGAATTGCTGTTAAATGATCAATGGGATCAGCGCGATATTGGGGCCAAGTGCTAATCGTATCTGCAAGATGCAAAAGGAAATCGACATGACATTACAGATTCGTACCGGGACTTGGGCTGAATTGCAGAGTGATGCAATACTGATTCGCGAGCAGGTCTTTATTCAGGAACAAGGCATAGCTGAGGCGGATGAGTGGGATGAGCAGGATCACGTCTCGCAGCACTTTGTGGTCTATGCAGATGAACACCCGATAGCGACCGCACGCTTATTGCCAAGTCATAATATAGGTCGTGTAGCCGTTTTGGCTACACATCGTGGACAAGGCATTGGCAAACTGTTGATGCTCGATATGATTCAGCAAGCCCTGCAACAACATCGTCCTTTACTGCAACTGTCGTCTCAGGTACATGCGATTGCCTTTTACCAAAATTTAGGTTTTGAAGTTCGTGGGGAAGCTTACTTAGAGTGTGGTATTCCACATATTGAGATGCAGATGAGTTTGGTTGAGTCTGCTTGATCGAATCTAGCGAGAGCAAATAAAAAAGCCATCTTAAACAAGATGGCTTTTTTTGATTAGTGTCCGTGATGCGCGGTTGAGGCTGAGGACTCATTCATCGCGGCATGCTCTTCGGCACTCATATTCATGTGTTGAGCATCGGATGCAGCACTCATGTCCATTGTGTGTTCTGCTGGTGCACTGCTGGCTTGGGCTGCACGTGCTTCACGTTGTTTACCTGGCATATAGTCAGGTTCGTTCTGCATGGCTAAATAGAACACCACTAGAAAAATAATACTCAGAATTGTGGCAATAATCAGGGCCTTCCAACCCCATGGGGATTTTTCAGGAGAAGTATTGTCTGACATAACAAATAACCCAATGGATAAAAAGAAACTTCTAAAATTTATGTAACTTTATAACATAAAATGTGATAGATGCAGACCAAATTTTATAAAAAGCTTAATTGTTCTTATTTTAGCTGATGGCATATCGCTGATTTGGAAGGAGGTGCCACCCAAATCAGCATGTCTTGATAGAAAATTATTGAATGCGCTCGTTGCGTTGCACCTTTTCTCTTAAAAGTTGTGGTGGATTAAAGCGCTCGCCAAAACGCTCAGCCAATTGTTCTGCGCGTTGCAGTGCAGCGTCTAGTCCATATTGATTCAGGAATTGAATGGCACCGCCTGTCCAAGGGGCATAACCAATTCCGAAAATCGAGCCGACATTAGCATCAATTACGGATTCTAAAACACCTTCTTCATAACAGCGCAAGGTATCTAGCGCTTGTACAAACAGGAAACGGTCAATCATGTCTTGTTCAGAGATCTGATTTGCTTTAGCCCAGCGTTCGAGTCCTTGCCATAAGTGTTTTTTGCCCTGTTCAGGATAGTCATAGAAACCTGCACCCGCAGCTTTACCTTTACGGTTTAGCTCGTGAATCATGCAGTGTAACACCTCATCTACAGGCGTTTGCGCTAGGGTTTTACTTTCGGCTTGTAGGGCTTTATGTGCTTCATTCGCGACATGTTCACTCAAAGTTAAGGAGACTTCATCTTGAATCGCCAGTGGACCGACGGGCATACCTGCTTTAAGGGCTGCCATTTCAATTTTGGCAGGGTGCACACCTTCAGCCAGTAAACGCATGCCTTCCTGAATAAAGGTACCAAACACGCGACTGGTAAAGAAGCCACGACGGTCATTTACTACAATTGGTGTTTTCCCAATTTGTTGCACAAAGTCATAGGCTTTGGCGAGTGTTTCGGCAGCAGTGTTTTTACCTTTGATAATTTCAACCAACTGCATTTTATCGACAGGGCTAAAGAAATGTAGACCGATAAAGGCCTGATCATTTTTGCTGGCTTGCGCTAAACCAGTAATCGGTAAAGTTGAGGTGTTAGAGGCAAAAATTCCTCCATCTGCCAGATACAGTTCAGCTTCCTGAGTCACTTGGGCTTTAAGTTCCTGATTTTCAAATACGGCTTCAATGATCAGGTCACAACCGTGTAAATCTGCTGCATCCGCCGTTGCAGTAATCAATGACAAAATCTGATCACGCTTTGCTGCGCTTAATCGACCTTGGGCAACGCGTTTATCCAATAGCTTTTGCGTATAGGCTTTGCCTTTTTCTGCATTTTCGATAGAGACATCTTTTAAGATGACAGCAATGCCTTTGTTGGCGGTGGCATAAGCAATGCCTGCACCCATCATACCCGCACCGAGCACCCCAACTTTGCTGGCTTGCCACTTGGCAACATGGGCAGGACGGCTCGCACCAGATTTGATTGCATTTAAGCCATGCCAAAAAGTCCCAATCATATTCTTAGAAATCTGACCAACGGTCAGTTGCGTGAAGTAGCGTGATTCAATCCTTAATGCCGTATCGACATCGACCTGAGCACCTTCAACTGCTGCTGCCAGAATTGCTTCAGGAGCAGGGTAGCAGCCTTTGGTTTTGTCTCGCAGCATGGCTGGGGCAATGGCAAGCATTTGCGCCACGACAGGACTTTTCGGATCGCCCCCTGGAATCTTGTAGCCTTTAACGTCAAAGGGTTGCTGACTTTTTGGATTCGCTTTAATCCAAGCTAAGGCTTTTTCTAGCAACTCTTGTTCATTCTCTGCGGTATCCTGCACCAAGCCGAGCGCTTTGGCTTTTTCAACACCAAATTGTTTGCCTTCCATCAAGAAGGGCAAGGCGTTTTGCAAACCGAGCAAACGGACCATACGGACGATGCCACCGCCACCAGGTAATAAGCCTAAGGTCACTTCAGGTAAACCAAATTGAGTTTTAGGGTCATTGATGGCAATGCGATAATGACAGCCGAGGGCAATTTCCCAGCCGCCACCGAGTGCTGTGCCATTTAAAGCCGCGACTAAGGGCACACCAAGGGTTTCAATACTGCGCAGGTTGCCTTTCAGTTTTTCCACCATATTAAAAAAATCAGTAGCATGTTCGGGCTGGACTTGAATCAGTTCATCCAAGTCACCGCCTGCAAAGAAAGTCTTTTTGGCAGAACGGAAAATAATGCCGCTCAAATCCGTTTCCGCTTGCAGCTTTTGATTGACTGCACCCAGGGAATCACGGAATTCTGCATTCATGGTATTGGCAGATTGACCTGATGAGTCGAGGGTAAGAATGACGATATTCTCTGCGTTTTTTTCGTATTTAATCGCGCTCATTTGTATTTTCCTTCCTTAGACCAACTCAATAATGGTGGCGATGCCCATCCCACCACCGACACATAAAGTGGCTAAACCACGTTTTTTGCCTTGACGTTCCAGTTCATCCAATAGCGTTCCCAAGATCATGGCACCTGTTGCACCCAGCGGATGTCCCATCGCAATCGCACCACCATTCACATTGACTTTCTCGGCAGGCACATTTAGCTCCTTCATAAAGCGCATCACCACCGCAGCAAAGGCTTCATTCACTTCAAACAGGTCAATATCATCAATCGATAAGCCCGCTTTGGCTAAGGCTTTACGTGCAGCAGGCGCAGGACCCGTGAGCATGATGGTTGGATCGGTACCCACCAGTGCCGTTGCAAGCACTTTGGCGCGTGGTTTTAAACCTTGTTCTTTCACGGCTTTTTCAGAGGCGAGTAACACCACAGCAGCGCCATCGACAATGCCTGAGGAATTGCCTGCATGATGTACATGCTGAATTTTTTGCGCTTCAGGATACTTTTGTAAGGCCACCGCATCGAAGCCCATTTGTCCCATCATTTCAAAGCTTGGGTTGAGTTTAGCTAAGCCTTCAGTCGTGGTATGCGCTTTAATAAATTCATCTTTTTCTAAAATCATCACCCCTGAATGATCTTTGACAGGGACAACGGATTGATCAAAATAACCTTTGGTTTGTGCAGCAGCGGCTTTTTGTTGTGAAGCGACGGCAAAAGCATCCACATCGGCACGGCTATAGCCATCTAAAGTGGCAATTAAATCGGCACCAATCCCTTGTGGCACAAAAGCCGAATTTAGGTTGGTTTCAGGATCGAGTGCCCAGGCACCGCCATCTGAACCCATCGGTACGCGTGACATGGACTCGACACCGCCTGCAACCACGACATCTTCCCAACCTGAACGGACTTTTTGCGCGGCTAAATTGACGGCCTCTAAACCTGAGGCACAGAAACGGTTAATTTGTACACCTGCCACATCATCATGCCAACCTACCGCAATGGCAGCGGTTTTTGCAATGTCTGCACCTTGATCACCAATGGGGGTCACGCATCCCAGTACAATATCGTCAACTTTGGCGGTATCCAGTTGATGGCGCTGTTGTAATTCTTTTAATAAGCCAACGACCAAGCTGATTGGTTTCACTTCATAGAGTGAGCCATCTTTTTTCCCTTTTCCGCGTGGCGTGCGTATCGCATCAATGATGTAAGCCTCGCTCATATTCTGATTCCTTGTGTATTTTCATGATTTTCTGCTTTTCGAGTGTAATGATTAATTGAGGAAGCGCAATGACAAGAGTGGTTGAGTGAACTTGATAGTTTTGGTCAATTGGGGTGTGTGCCTATTAACTTGATCAAGGTAGGGCTTGATTAGTAAACTACGTAGCCATAAAAAATAATCTACATAAATGAAATTTATTAATATTGTTGGAACAACTGCTTCAGGTAAAACCACATTTTCCCGACAGTTAGCACAGAAATTAGATTTATCTCATATTGAAATGGATGATTTATTTTGGCTCGATAATTGGCAAGAAACGCCAGATGATCAGTTTTTCTTAAAATTACAAAGTCAGATGAATGCTGCGGATGAGGGATGGGTGCTAGATGGAAATTATTCGCGGACGTTGCCTTTAAAACTAGCAAAGTTAGATACGATCATTTGGTTGGATTATTCATTTCGTTTAAATTTTTATCGTTCTATTAAACGTGCGATCAGCCGAGCAATGAGCCAAAAACCCTTGTGGAAAAGTTCAAATAATCATGAAACGTTTCGACGAAGTTTTTTGTCCAAAGACTCCATTATTTTATGGATGATCAACCATCATGCGAAAAACCGCCAGAAATATTTAAAGATGATGCATGACCCTCAATATCAGCATCTCCAACTCATTCGTTTAGCTTCACCGAAACAAGCCGCAGAGTTTTTACAAAAAATTAAGAGCGTATCATGAGGTATAGTGGCGTAATGTCTTTGAGGGATCTAGGGGAAAATATTGACTGTAATAAGCGAGAACAAGCCAGGATAGACAGCTTTATATTAAAGCTGTCTATCCCAAATTACACGATTATAGGTAACCGTGTAATTGACGGTATAAACCTGGGGTCACACCTGTCCATTTTTTGAAGGCGCGGTGGAAAGTACTGGTTTCACTAAAACCAACTTGCTGTGCCACATCTTCCAAAGTGAGATTTGGATTGAGGAGTAAGTGAATCGCAGCATCACGACGCAAGGCATCTTTTACACCTTGATAGCTTTTGCCTTCCGCAGCCAGACGACGACGTAAAGTTTGCGGTGAAAGATACAGCATCGAAGCAACATCATTCAGCGTTGGCATTTCTTCACCAATTTGACTCTTTAACACTTCACGGATACGAGAAGTGAGCGAGTTGGTATTTTTGAATTTAACCAAGAGCTGTGCTGGTGCTGCTTTTAAGAATTCTTCTAGCGTTTCTTCGTTTTGGCGAATTGGTAAATCTAAATAATCTGCCGCAAAGGTGATTTCGGTACGTGGCATGTCGAACTGCATCACGGGTGCGAAAAACAGGGCATCATATTCATCGGCATGAGCAGGACGCGGGTAGCCAAAATGAACACGTTCTAAAGGCAAGCGACGTTCAATCAACCAAGATGCCAAGCCATGCCAAATCATCAACATACTTTCGGTGATGAAATGATTCGGATCCATCTCGGTTGGAATCAGGGGAACAAGGCGGGCTTCGTGCTTATCGCGTTCAAGCGAAACACACCACTCATCGCCAAACAATTTATAGAATTGTGTCGATAATTCGAGTGCATCACCCAAGGTTTTTGCATGGATGATCAGTTGGCACATGATGGCAAATGTACCCAAGCGACGCGGCTGAGTATCAAAACCAATATGTTCATCCTGAGTCACCATCCATAACATTTTCACAAAACGTGTGTATTGTTCTGGAGAAATTCGAGCTTTAGGCTGACGTAGCAGTTCGGCTTCAATTCCGACGTGCGAAAGTAAGGTTTCGACATCCATGCCGAGGCGTTTTACGCCAGTCAAAGCCGCATTGACAAAGTGGATACTAATTGTATCGCGGCTCATGTTAAATCCTTCAGTCTCTTTTGTATTCACTTGCGTATGACCTAAATGACGCTAAAAAAGTTTTTATAGGCAATTTACAATAATAAAATTTGCCTTTCTACATGGTAAATTGCCGAAATGATCAAGGTAAATGGCTGAACATGACATTGTTTTGTTGATTTTATATTTCTAAGATACATAAAAATACAATAGTTCAAGAGTAAAAAGAACATGCAGCATGCTTTAAAAGGATTGAAAGTACTCGATTTTTCAACACTGTTACCTGGCCCATTTGCCACTTTATATTTGGCGGATATGGGGGCTGAAGTGATTCATGTGGAATCGCCAACCCGACCTGATCTGATTCGTCTTTTCCCACCCTATGCCCATGGACAGGCGACAGCGCATCTGTATTTAAACCGCAATAAACAGTCGGTTGCCTTAGATTTAAAAGATCCTGAAAACATTGCTGCGATTAAAGCGAAGATCCGAGAATACGATATTGTGGTGGAGCAATTCCGCCCTGGGGTCATGCAGCGACTGGGATTGGACTATGCCACTTTAGCGGAAATTAACCCACGACTGATTTATTGTTCCATTACAGGCTATGGTCAAACAGGTGACTATAAAGATAAGGCAGGGCATGACATTAACTATTTAGCCTTATCTGGTATTGCAGGGCACAGTGGACGTCAGCAGAGTGGACCACCCCCTTTGGGTATTCAGGTGGCAGATATTGCGGGCGGTTCGCTACATGCCGTGATTGGCATTTTAACCGCGGTGATTGAACGCGCCCAGAGTGGGCAAGGGCAGTATATTGATATCTCCATGACCGATTGTGTGGTGGCGTTGAACAGTATGGCTGCTGCGGCTGCATTGGCAGGAAATATCACCCCACAGCCAGAATCAGGAATCCTGAATGGTGCCAGCTTCTACGATTACTATGAAACGCAAGATGGGCGTTATCTTTCTATTGGCAGTCTAGAACCACAATTTATGTCAGGTTTGGCAACCTTGTTGGAACTGCCGCTGCTGTTAGAGAAAGGTGCTTCACTCCATGCGGAAGAGCGTCTTGCAGTGAGACAGGCAATACAACAAAAGATTAAAACCCGATCTTTAGAGGCGTGGCAGCAACTGTTTTCGGCACAGGATGTTTGTGTCGAGCCCGTGTTACAGTTAAATGAGGCCTTACATTCCGACTTGGCACAACAACGACATTGGGTGGTACAAGTGCCCTTACAGGAACAGTCCACTGAAACCCAAGCGCAATTGGCCTGTCCAATCAAATTTTCCCGTTCTGTCATGCGTTATGACTTTATGGGGCAGGCTTTAGGTGCAGGCAGTTGGTAAGCTGCATCTCATAAATTCAGCCATTGATGATGAGGATTTTAACAAAAAAACGACAAAAAGATCATATTTTAACCATAAAAAACAGGCGTAACCTGAACAGGAATAACATAATTATAAAAGGTTGCAGGTATGCAAAAGCTCCGAATCACAAGGAACTGCTTCATGTGCTGTTTGATGGGCTTGAGTATGAATTCTGGGGCTCATGCGCAATCCGCCTTTGCTCTAGACAGCCCTTGGATGTTTGGGGATTGGAACGGTGCCCGAACTGAATTGCAAGCCAAGGGGTACAGCTTTAATTTGGGCTATACGGGTGAAATGGCATCTTTAATGGATGCCAAAGTTCATTCCAATCATGGCACTGAATATGCCGATCAGTTTGTGCTTGGAAGCCATTTTGATCTCGGGCAGATTCTCGGCTGGGAAGATACGGAAGTGCAAATCATTGTCACGGAACGCAATGGACATTCGCTATCGCAAACCTCGGATGCACTGGAAGGGCACTTAAGCTCAACTCAAGAAGTCTGGGGGCGTGGGCAAACTTGGCGCTTGACCAATCTCTGGATTAAAAAGCAATTTTTAAATCAAAAATTGGATATCAAAGTCGGACGCTTTGGCGAAGGCGAGGACTTTAATAGTTTCGATTGTGATTTTCAGAATTTGGCTTTATGCGGTTCTCAGGTAGGGAACTGGGTTGGAGATCAATGGTTTAACTGGCCCGTTAGTCAATGGGCGGCAAGAGTGAAATATCAAATCTCCCCTGAACTCTTTAGCCAAATAGGAGCCTATGAATATAACCCCGAGAACTTAAAACGCAGTCAGGGCTTTAATTTAAGTACTTCGGGCTCGGATGGTGTCATTGTCCCAATCGAGTTGGTCTGGCAGCCTAAAATTGGCGTGCAAGACAAAACTGGTGAATATCGACTGGGCTATTACTATAGCAGTGCGGATGCCGTAGAAATTCAGAATCCGAATGCCACATCGCATAAGCAAGGCATGTGGATGGTGGCAAAACAACAGTTATTGCAACATGCGCAAGATCCTCACCGTGGAGTGACGGGATTTATCAATCTGACCATGCATGATGACAAGACCAATAGTGTGGATAACATGCAGAATATCGGTCTGATCTATACAGGTCTGCTGGACATGCGCCCGAGAGATGAAATTGCATTGGGATTTGCGCGTATTCATCTGAATGATGATTTAAACACGGGGCAAGACGAAGAATACAACACGGAATTGTATTACGGTTTACAGGCGACCCATTGGTTGATGATCCGCCCAAATTTGCAATACATCCGACATGTCGGCGCCTATAAGGACGGAGAAAATGTCTGGGTTGGGGGAATCAAGTTCCAGACTGCATTTTAAATGCCTCAAGCATCCTTTCTGAATGAATTTTATCAACATCAATTTGCAGCGAACTATAAAAGAAACCAAAACAATAGGCACTCTGTCATGTAGGACATTGCAGAACATGCCACCCAGAATAAAATGAATGAGGTGAATAGAATGAGTAACCCATCGAATACCCTGCGAACCTTGACCGTCATTGTGATGCTGGTGATTGCTGCCTACTTATTGATTGGTGGTGTCTGGCTGATTGTGCTGGGAGGTTCCATCTACTATGTGATCGCAGCGTTGTTGCTTCTCGCATCCGCATTTTTACTTAAACAGAGGCAATCTTCTGCGTTATGGCTCTATAGTTTGTTGATGCTGGCGACCATCTTGTGGAGTCTATGGGAAGTTGGAACCGACTTTTGGGCGTTAGCCCCCCGACTGGATATCTTGGGAATCCTCGGATTATGGCTGTTGATTCCTGCGGTGACCCGCAACATGAGTGCAGTACAGAGTAGTAAAATTGCCCTTTCAGGGACGTTGCTGATTGCAATCTGCATTATGGTCTATGCGATTTTTAATGATCCGCAAGAAATTAATGGTGTGATCAAGCAACCACAGCCAGAGTCAGCGCAGGCAATAGATGGTATTGCAGAACAGGACTGGCCTGCCTATGGGCGGACTCAAGCAGGAGTGCGCTATTCTCCACTGACACAGATTAATGATAAAAATGTCAAAGACCTCAAGGTCGTGTGGACATTCCGTACGGGGGATGTCAAAACCGATCAGGATTCAGGGGAAACCACCAATCAGGTGACGCCAATTAAAGTCGGTGACAATCTGTATATGTGTACCACTCATCAATGGTTGATTGCCTTAGACCCTGCCAGTGGTCAAGAAAAATGGCGTTATGATCCTAAACTCAAAGCCGATCATACCTTTCAGCATCTGACCTGTCGTGGGGTGATGTATTACGATGCTAATAATACCGCCGAATTCGCCACCAGCTTGCAAAGTCGAAAAACCGTATCTGCGGAATGTCCACGTAAAGTGATTGTTCCTGTGAATGATGGACGCTTGGTGGCAGTCAATGCCGACACAGGAAAAGTCTGTAGTGATTTTGGTGAGCAAGGTGAGGTGAATTTACAAAAATTTATGCCGTATGCCTATCCAGGGGGGTATAACCCCACATCTCCAGGGATTATTTCAGGCACGACCATCGTGATTGCGGGTTCAGTCACAGACAATTACTCCTCTAAAGAACCTTCAGGGGTGATTCGTGGCTATGACGTCAATACGGGTGAATTGCTTTGGGTCTTTGATACAGGGGCGCAAAATCCGAATGCCATGCCCAATGAAAGTACCACTTTTGTACATAACTCACCGAATGCGTGGGCACCTTTGGCCTATGATGCGAAACTGGATATCGTATATGTACCAACAGGCGTGGGAACACCCGATATTTGGGGCGGAGATCGTAGCGAACTAAAAGAACGTTATGCCAATTCCATGCTGGCTATCAATGCCAGTACAGGCAAACTGGTGTGGCATTTCCAAACCACACATCATGATTTATGGGATATGGATGTGCCTGCGCAACCATCTTTGGCCGATGTACAAGATGCCACTGGTCAAACTGTTCCTGCCATTTATGTCTTAACCAAAACAGGCAATGTCTTTGTGCTGGATCGACGGACAGGAAAAGCTATTGTGCCAATTACTGAGCGTGCCGTTCCTCAAGCCGTGAAACGTGGACCACAAACTCAAGGTGAGCATTATGCAGCAACCCAACCATTTTCTACTTTGAATCTTGCCCCTCAAGAAAAGTTAAAAGATAAAGATATGTGGGGTGCGACCATGTTTGATCAGTTGATTTGCCGCGTATCTTTCCATCGCTTGAATTATGATGGCATTTATACCCCGCCTTCTGAAAATGGTACTTTGGTCTTTCCGGGGAATTTAGGTGTATTTGAATGGGGCGGCATGTCAGTGAATGCCGATCGACAGGTCGCTGTGATGAATCCTATCGGCTTGCCTTTTGTCAGTCGTTTAATTCCAGCCGATCCAAACCGACAAGAGATGGCGAAAGGTGCAGGCACTGAACAAGGAGTGCAACCGATGTATGGCGTGCCTTATGGCGTAGAAATCAGTGCGTTCTTATCGCCACTCGGCTTGCCATGTAAACAACCTGCTTGGGGCTATGTGGCAGGGGTGGATTTAAAAACTCATCAAGTGGTCTGGAAAAAACGGATTGGTACTATTCGCGACAGTCTGCCGCAATTGTTCCAGTTGCCGCCTTTAAAAATAGGGGTGCCAGGTTTGGGTGGGCCTATTTCAACCGCTGGTAATGTCATGTTTGTCGCGGGTACACAAGATAATTATCTTCGCGCATTTAATGTCACGAATGGTGAGCAGTTGTGGGAAGGGCGTTTACCCGCAGGGGGGCAAGCCACACCCATGACCTATGAAATCAATGGTAAGCAATATGTCGTGATTATGGCTGGTGGACACGGCTCCTTTGGCACCAAGATGGGGGACTACTTGGTCGCCTATGCCTTGCAATAACGGACTGTATCTTGAATAAAAAAGCCTGATTCGTCAGGCTTTTTGTTGTCTGAATTGGGAGGTGAAAATAAAAGTGTGTCTTCGCCTGTAAGTGATGGAGCAATGCATGTCAATCAGGCGGATTCATGAATTTTCATTAAGTGAGTTTTTGAAAGTACAGCACATCACTTAACTGAAAGGGCATTTTTCTGAAGATAATTGGCTTGTTCGACTTTATTGAGCCTATGGCATGAGCTTGCTCAATCGTGTTTCAGTCATCTAGATTCTTTTCAATTTTTTCTAGAGATGATCTTTTTGATCAACAGTAGGGTTTTAAAGTTAAGACGTTATAGCGCATGTATTGGCTGATGATCGAAAATTATTAATATGATGATGTGCGTTCACAAGCGCTGCCGATTTTAAAATTTATCTCTTGAATTTGCTTTGTTTTGCTCATCGAAGAAAGTCATGCGAGTTTTAAAATTAGCCTGAATCCCAATAAAATCGGGTATTGTCTGTTGCAAGACCACGTTATATCAATTGTTCATAACTATCTAATAAAAAATAATTAAAGTAAGAAAATCTGCAAGGATTTGAGCTGAATGCCACGAATATTTATCTTTATCAATAAAACCGCTATGAAATATGTAAAAAACGCATTTTGTTGATAGTTTAAATGTCGTTATGCTGTCAGTCGTTATAATGAAACTACTAGCTGTACGCCATGTATTTATATACTGATTTTGATCAGCAACTGATCAATGAACGTGTTGCACAATTCCGTGACCAAACGGAACGTTATTTAGCGGGTAAACTCACTGAAGATGAATACCGTCCGCTACGTCTCCAAAATGGTTTATACGTACAACGCTATGCGCCAATGTTACGTATTGCTGTTCCTTATGGTTTGATGAGCTCTATGCAGTTACGCAAGGTTGCGGAATTGGCGAAAGAATATGACCGTGGTTATGCACACGTGTCAACACGTCAAAACATTCAGTTTAACTGGCCAGCACTTGAAAACGTGCCTAACATGCTTGCCGAATTGGCAACTGTACAAATGCATGCCATTCAAACTTCAGGTAACTGTATTCGTAATACGACGACTGACCAATATGCGGGTGTTGTGGCAGGTGAAATTGCTGACCCACGTCCGACTTGCGAATTGATTCGTCAATGGTCAACGTTCCATCCAGAATTTGCGTTCTTGCCACGTAAATTCAAAATCGCCGTGTCTGCTTTAGAAGAAGTCGATCGTGCTGCAACCTCATTCCACGATATCGGTGTGTATATTGTGAAAAATGAGGCAGGCGAGATTGGTTATAAAATCAAAGTGGGTGGTGGTTTAGGTCGTACGCCAATCATTGGTTCAATCATCAAAGAATGGTTGCCACGTGAAGATTTGATTGCTTATCTTGAAGCGGTACTGCGTGTGTATAACTTGCATGGTCGCCGTGACAACAAATATAAAGCACGTATCAAAATTTTAGTAAAAGCATTAACGCCTGCAGTGTTTGCTGAAAAAGTGGAAGCAGAATTTGCTCACACTATTAAAACATTAAAAGTCGATGCTGAAACTTTAGCGAAACTTGATGAAGAATTTACCCCATTTGCTTATCAACAATTGGCGGATGAAGACTTCACAGCATTGTTTGCTGAACATCCGAAGTTCAAACAGTGGTTTAACATTAATACCAATGCTCATAAAGTCGCTGGCTACCGTGTTGTCACCATTTCACTAAAACGTGCGGGTATTGCACCAGGTGACGTGACCACTGAAGAAATGAATTTGATTGCCGACCTTGCAGACAAATACACGTTCGGTGAATTACGTACCACGCATGAACAAAACATTTCTTTGGTTGATGTACCGCAAAAAGATTTGTTTGAATTGTGGCAAACCCTAGAACAACACGACTTGGCGCGTGCGCATATTGGTTTTATTACCGATATTATCTGCTGCCCAGGCGGTGATTTCTGTTCATTGGCGAATGCGAAATCGATTCCTATTTCTGAAGCGATTTCACGTCGTTTTGACGATCTAGATACGGTTTACAATTTGGGTCATATCGACTTGAATATTTCAGGCTGTATGAATGCCTGTGGTCATCACCACGTGGGTAATATTGGTATTTTAGGTGTCGATAAAAAAGGCGCTGAATTCTACCAAATTACTTTAGGTGGTAATGCAGACCATGATGCTTCAATTGGTGACATCTTAGGACCATCATTTGCAGCTGAAGCTGTGCCTGACATCATCGAAGAAATTTTGAATACTTATCTTGATTTACGTCAAGAAGGTGAAGAGTTCATTGAAACTTACCGCCGTGTTGGCATTCAACCATTTAAGGAGCGTGCTTATGCTTAATACCGCACTACAAGTGCTCTCTAAAGATGGCACTGTTGCAGACAATAGCTACCAGTTGATTGGTGAAGATGCTGTATTACCGCAAGGTGATGTGGTGCTGACTGTTGAACAGTTGGATCAGCTTGCCAACATTACAGGTAAAAAAGCGTTATTGATTACGGTTGATGCTTCTCCTGAAGTAAATGAATTTCCGTTAGACCAGTTAGATGCGATCTTTATTGATTTCGCTGGTTTTAACGATGGTCGTGGTTATTCATTTGCAGCATTGTTACGTCGCCAAGGTTTCCAAGGTGAATTGCGTGCCACAGGCGATGTGTTTAAGGATGTCTTAAACTATATGAAGCGCTCTGGTTTCGATACTTTCGTGATTAAAGAAGGTAAAGATGTTCAGGAAGCTGCGGCTGGTTTAGGTGACTTCACCAATCCGTACCAAGCATCAACTGCGGTTGCTCAAGCAAGTTATCAAACTGGGGCTTAAGTCCTTTAGTTAGAAAAAAGCCAGATTTAATCTGGCTTTTTTATTTTTAGATTGATGCTTTTTTATAAAAATAAAACTTTATTTCATAAAAGTTTACATCTCTTCAATTTGGCAATTCACCATCCATTTCACTCCAAATTGATCAGTAAAAGCACCATACAGCGCACCCCAAAAAGTTTTTTCTAAGGGCATTTCAATCTGACCATTGACAGAGAGTGCCTCAAATAAGCGTTTGGCTTCATCTTGCTCATGTTTATCCAGATTAATTGAAATGTAATGATTGGTACCTTTTACAAAAGGATGGTTGGCTGCACAGAACTGTTCGGTGGTATCTGACGCCATTAAAATTGTAAACTCATTAATCGGCAACGAAACATGCAGAAGATAATTTTTTTCGGCATCACTGAGATTAGAGTTTCCATCAGAAGGCATTTCGCCATAACGCTTCAATATGGCAAATTCACCACCAAAGACGGATTTGTAAAAATTAAATGCAGCCTCGGCTTCACCCTGAAAATTAAGATAATGGTTGAGTAGCATTGTTATAAGTTCCATTTTTTGTTTTGAGTGATTTAATTTATCAGCCTCCATGCAAAAGACGAATGAAAAATATGTAAGCATAAAAAATCCCCCATGAAAGGGGGATTTTTAACTTACTCAATCAATGAGTAACGGTACTTTTTTAACTTAAAGCAATTCAATTGCAACAGCAGTCGCCTCACCACCACCGATACATAAAGCTGCAATACCTTTTTTACCGCCAGTACGTTTTAGTGCGTGAATGAGAGTCAAAATAATACGTGAGCCTGTTGAACCTACAGGGTGTCCAAGTGCGCAAGCACCACCATTGATGTTGACTTTCGCTGGATCAAGTTTGAAGTCATCCATTGGACACATGGTGACCATCGCAAAGGCTTCATTGATTTCCCAAAGATCAACGTCTTTCGCATCCCAACCTGTTTTCTTCAAGACTTTCTCAATGGCACCTACAGGAGCAATCGTAAACTCAGAAGGGTGTTGAGAGTTTGATGCATAAGCCAAAATTTTAGCCAATGGCTGTAAACCTTTTGCAGATGCATTGTCAGCTGAGGTTAAAACTAAAGCTGATGCACCATCAGAAATTGAGCTGGCATTCGCTGCTGTAATCGTGCCGTCTTTTGCAAATGCTGGACGTAAAGTCGGAATTTTATCGATATTGGCATTAAACGGTTGTTCATCTTTATCGATAACAACATCACCTTTACGGGTTGAAACAGTTACAGGGACAATTTCATCTGCAAAATAACCTTCTTGAACTGCAGTTTGCGCACGTTGTAAAGAACGAATTGCAAACTCATCCATTTGCTCACGTGTATAGCCACGCGTATTAGCCATATCTTGTGCAAATGAACCCATTAAACGACCCGTTTCAGCATCTTCTAAGCCGTCTAGGAACATGTGATCTTTAACTTCACCATGACCCATTCGGTAACCAGCACGCGCTTTGGTTAATACATAAGGTGCATTGGTCATCGACTCCATACCCCCTGCAACCACGATTTCAGCGGAACCAGCTTTAATCATATCCGCAGCTTGCATCACTGCTTTCATGCCAGAACCACAGAGTTTGTTAATTGTGACGGCACCTGTTGAGTCGGGTAGACCCGCTTGACGCATGGCTTGACGTGCAGGGCCTTGTTTAAGACCAGCAGGCAAAACACAGCCCATAATGACTTCTTCTACATCGCTAGGTTGTAAACCAGCGCGAGCAATGGCTTCTTTAATTGTTGTTGCGCCAAGTTCTGGTGCCGTCAAGCCAGATAAACTTCCTTGAAAACCGCCCATGGCAGTACGTGCACCATTTACAATCACGATATCAGTCATTGATCTCTCTCCGAATCTCTATAATCAATTTTTATCAATCCACAGCAGTATATTGAAAACTGCAATTTAAAAGTTGTTTTTGCAGTTGACTCATCGGTTTTCAACAACGAGACAGATCTTCACTGCGTGAATTTCCCATTTTGTTGAGAATGATTTTTAAATTTTTTGATGTGGATGAGCAATAATAAAAGCTGCCATTGGAGCCTATAGGGAGACCATGTTCAGCCATGAAACTCAGACTTGAAAAATGAAGAGTACCTCGCCAATTCAAGGTACCGTAATATAAATTGGTTTGTTCTTTTGCAATTAGGGATTCATTGTAATCCACTTGTCTATTCTTATTTAAATCGAGAAATACAATAAAGCCTTGCCCCCACATTGAATCTTTGCAAGAAAGCATGTCAATGGATGGACAGATTACGACGTTTGTGTGATGAATCACAGCATGTTGTTTAGCTAGTTGAATATTATTGCTAATTAGTCTGAAAACAAGATGACGTTCTTGGCTTGATTTAAATTGATGGTAATAAGGCAAAGCTAACGTAATTAGTATTGACAAAACCAATACGGTGATGGCAAGTTCTACTAATGTAAAAGCCATATATTTGTTGAGGTGCATAAATAACAACCTAAGTATCTGTATTATTTAATTTAATAATGAATATTAATGTCTTGTTTTTTATTCATTTTATAATGAAAAATGTGTTTCTCTACCAATAAGAAAATGCTATAGTGAAACGCAAGTGACAATAAGCTATTCTTAAAAATAAAGAGACCATAAATTTACTGAACTACAACTGAAATTGTAAGTAATTTTGTCAATAATTTACTTGATTAAAATTATCAAACACTTGGACAAACGAACTCAGTGTTTGTATTATTCAAGGTGAGTAGCTTAAAAATAAAACTGGGGTATTTAAAAAAGCCTATCTCAGGATAGCAAAAATTTTAGGCTTAGCTTGAACAACAATTGTTTATCTCTGGAGGATAAATCCATGAAAATGAGTCGTATTGCTTTAGCGATCCTCGTTGCTGCACCTTTGGCTGCTGCTAACGCAGGTGTAACCATTACTCCTTTAATGCTTGGTTATACTTGGCAGGATTCTGAGCATAATAATGACAAACTAACTAGTCATGCTGAATTACAAGACGACATGTTCGTTGGTGCAGCACTTGGTGTTGAATTGACTCCATGGTTAGGTTTTGAAGCTGAATATAACCAAGTGAAAGGTGACCTTGATGGTACTCCTGTAGCTGGTGCTGAATATAAGCAACGTACAATTGCAGGTAACTTCTACGCTACTTCTGATTTGTTTACTAAAAACTACGACAGCAAAATCAAGCCATACGTACTTTTAGGTGCTGGTCAGACTAAAACTGACTTTGATGGCATTTATGAAGATAAAGAAGACACAATTGGTAATGCTGGTTTAGGTGCTTTCTGGCGCTTAAACGATGCTTTATCTCTTCGTACTGAAGCCCGTGGTACTTATGACTTTGATGAAAAGTTCTGGAACTACACAGCTTTAGCTGGTCTTAACGTTGTTCTTGGCGGTCACTTAAAACCTGCTGCTCCAGTCGTAGAAGTTGAGCCAGTTGCTCCAGTTGAACCAGTTCCTGAGCAATTGACTGAAGATCTTAACATGGAACTTCGTGTGTTCTTTGATACGAACAAATCAAACATCAAAGATCAATACAAACCAGAAATTGCTAAAGTTGCTGAGAAGTTAGTTGAATATCCAAACGCTACTGCTCGCATCGAAGGTCACACAGATAATACTGGTCCACGTGCACTAAACGAACGTTTATCTTTAGCTCGTGCTAACTCTGTTAAATCTGCTCTTGTAAATGAATACAACGTAGATGCAGCTCGTTTGTCTACTCAAGGTTTCGCTTGGGATCAACCGATTGCTGATAACAAAACTAAAGAAGGTCGTGCTATGAACCGTCGTGTATTCGCGACAATCACTGGTAGCCGTACTGTTACAGTACAACCTGGTCAAGCTCAATAATTCATTATTGATTTTGATTTGAGAAAGCAGCCTTAAGGCTGCTTTTTCTTTGCTTTATGAATTATAAAAATGAAAAAAGAGTTTGTCTCAAATTAAAAAACGAGCCTATTGGCTCGTTCTAAAAATGATAAGTATAGCTCTATTTATTGACCATCGAAGGTAATGTGTGAGCTGGCATTCATTAAGCGATCCGCACCTTCTTCTGAAAGTTTGATTTGTAAACGTAGATCGTTTGGCGAATCGGCATGTTTCAGAGCATCTTTATAGGTGATTTGTTTGGCTTTATAGAGATCATAGAGTGCTTGGTCAAAGGTCTGCATGCCCAGTTCACGTGAACGTTTCATTAAATCTTTAATTTCATGAATATCGCCTTTGCGGATCAAGTCAGAGATTAAAGGGGAGTTGATGAGAATCTCAATTGCAGCACGTCGTGAGTTACCGTCAACTGTTGGGATGAGCTGCTGAGCCACCATCGCTTTTAGGTTCAACGACAAGTCCATGAACAATTGTCCATGACGATCTGCTTCAAAGAAGTGAATAATACGATCAATGGCTTGGTTAGCGTTGTTGGCGTGTAATGTGGCAAAAACCAAATGTCCAGTTTCTGCAAAGGCGATGGCATAGTCCATGGTTTCACGTGAACGAATCTCACCAATCAGGATGACATCGGGTGCTTGACGTAAGGTGTTTTTCAAGGCAATTTCGAAAGAATCCGTGTCAATGCCTACTTCACGCTGGGTAATAATACAGCCTGCATGTTCGTGAATAAATTCAATCGGGTCTTCAATGGTAATAATATGACCTTTAGAGTTTTGGTTACGATAACCAATAATTGAAGCCAAAGAAGTCGATTTACCAGTACCCGTCGCACCAACAAAGATAATGATGCCGCGTTTGGTCATGGCTAAGTCTTTCAACACAGGAGGAAGTTTAAGCTCATCCATGGTTGGAATTTTGGTTTCAATACGACGGAGTACCATACCGGGTTGATCACGTTGTTGAAACGCACTAACACGAAAACGTGCTGTTTTTTCGCGATTCATGATCGCAAAGTTACATTCACGAGTCTCGGTAAATTCTTTACGTTGCTTATCGCTCATAATTGAATTGATTAGTTGTCCAACGATCTCGCCAGTCAACTTGGTCTTTGCAACAGGTACAATTTGACCATTAATTTTCATTGAAGGTTCAACTTCTGCCGTGACAAAAAGATCCGAGGCTTTTTGTTGAATCATTAAATTGAGTAAGTCGTT
Source organism: Acinetobacter sp. NigerLNRRAM0016 (assembly GCF_054112845.1). NCBI lineage: Bacteria > Pseudomonadati > Pseudomonadota > Gammaproteobacteria > Moraxellales > Moraxellaceae > Acinetobacter > Acinetobacter sp. NigerLNRRAM0016. Next base: position 26,299 of record NZ_JBSYVT010000020.1, on the reverse strand, counting down.
AAAGTCCATAACCTTATCCTAATTCCGTTTCAGTATTCTTATAAGAATGATTCTGGTTGTTTAGCAACAGTACGTGCTGTTTGAGGACTGATGACACCTTTAGATACCAGTGTTTTCAGGCTCTGATCTAAGGTGGTCATACCATAGTTGGCACCGGTTTGAATGGCAGAGTACATTTGTGCCACTTTATTTTCACGAATCAAGTTACGAATCGCAGGAATACCAATCATAATTTCATGCGCAGCGACACGACCACCGCCATTTTTCTTTAAGAGTGTTTGTGAAATAACCGCCTGTAATGATTCCGAGAGCATGGCGCGAACCATGTCCTTTTCTTCGGCAGGGAATACGTCAATGACACGGTCAATGGTTTTCGCTGCGGAGGTGGTATGCAGTGTTCCGAAAACCAAGTGACCCGTTTCAGCAGCAGTTAAAGCAAGACGAATGGTTTCAAGGTCACGCATCTCACCGACCAGAATAATGTCAGGGTCTTCACGCAATGCTGAGCGGAGTGCTTCATTAAAGCCATGCGTATCACGATGCACTTCACGCTGGTTAATTAGACATTTTTTGGATTGGTGTACAAATTCGATTGGATCCTCGACTGTTAAAATATGGTCATAACGTCGATCATTAATGTAGTCCAGCATTGCGGCTAGGGTTGTTGATTTACCAGAACCAGTCGGACCTGTGACCAACACGATGCCACGAGGGTAATCACAGATTTCTTTAAAGATATTGCCCAGACCAAGGTCGTCCATGGTTAAAACTTTAGATGGAATGGTACGGAATACAGCACCTGCACCGCGGTTCTGGTTAAATGCGTTCACACGGAAACGGGCAACTCCAGGAACTTCAAAAGAGAAGTCAGTTTCCAGTTGTTCTTCATAATCGCGACGCTGTTTATCATTCATAATGTCGTACACCAGTTTGTGTACTTCTTTATGTTCTAATGCAGGCAGGTTGATACGTCTTACTTCACCATCTACGCGAATCATTGGAGGCATACCCGCAGATAAGTGTAAGTCGGAAGCCCCGTTTTTTGCCGAAAAAGCCAATAATTCTGTAATATCCATGAATTCCCCGAGATCATATAAATCTTAATTATTTTGATAGAATAATAAGGCTTTCCTGCTGCTTAACCAACAGTTAGAGTTGCTGGAACGTAAAAAAAGATGAATGAAATGAGAAGATCGTCAATGAATAGTTTGAAAGAGTCGCGAAATCAGGTTTTAGAGCAAATAGAGGCTGCTTGTTCAGGTGCTGGACGTGAAGCTGAAACGGTACAATTACTTGCGGTTTCAAAAACTCATCCAAGTGAATCATTGCGTGAGATGTATGTAACAGGGCAGCGTGCATTTGGAGAAAACTATCTGCAAGAGGCACTGGAAAAGATTGAAGCATTGTCGGATTTAGACATAGAGTGGCATTTTATTGGGCATGTACAACGGAATAAAACCAAGCATTTGGCGGAAAAATTTGCATGGGTGCATGGCGTGGATCGTTTGATTATTGCAGAGCGATTATCGAGTCAGCGATTAGCGACACAGCCACCTTTAAATATTTGTCTACAAGTGAATATTGATGGGCAAGATACCAAAGACGGATGTCAGCCAGAAGAAGTTGCGCAGTTGGTCGGTCAAATCAGTCAGCTTCCTCATTTAAGATTGCGTGGCATTATGGTGATTCCAGCCCCAAACAATACATCGGCCTTGATGGAGGCAAGAAAGTTGTTTGATCAAGTCAAAGCACAGCATGCACATCCTCAAGATTGGGATACTTTAAGTATGGGGATGTCGGCTGATCTGGATGCTGCGATTGCAGCAGGTTCGACCATGGTGCGGATTGGCACAGCATTATTTGGTGCACGTGACTATTCAAAATAAAATTGTGAGGGGTATTTGTAGGTTTTGGCTGACAAGATTTGCGCCTTTTGGCGTCTAGTTACCCTCTTTGATTCTTTCTATACTGAACTCATCAGGAACAGGATGTTTCCTTAGAATAACAATAATAGTGGTGAATGGATGCAATACGGTACGACAGGAGTTATGCCGCAGCAAGATCTAAAAAAGCCCCGACAGGATGTCGGGGCTTTTTAGTTTGAGCCTCATTTTGATTAGCAAAGCTTGGATTTATGCTAAAAACAGGGAACTCCAATCATCTTTATAATAGAGTCTTTCATCATTTCAAAATAGGCATGAAACGGACAATAAAAAACAGCCCGTAGGCTGTTTAATCGCTTGAACTTAATCTTCACGATCAATGTTCATTGGGGTTACATCCATTTCTTTGTAAGAAATTAACTTGGTTTTATATTTCCATTTATAACCTAGCCAAATTACCAAGAATAAGAAAATACCGATATAGGTTGATAAAACTGATAACCACTCACCCGCAAGTACCGCTTGGTAATTCTGACCTAGGACTACAATTGAACAGAGGATAAAGGCAAACCATGGTGCAAAAGGGAAGAATTTGGCCGTGTAAGCCAAGTTTTCCAATTTATGTCCTTGAGCGATATATCCTTTACGGAAGCGATAGTGTGAAACCGCTATTCCCAGCCAAACGATAAAACCACACATCCCTGACATGTTGAGTAACCAGTTGAATACTTGTTCTTCACCAATAAAGGTGGTCAGGAAGCACAGCGCAGCAATTGCTGTAGTGGCATATAAGGCATTCATTGGCACACCGCGTGGGTCTAGTTTGCCAAACCAAGCAGGTGCACTGCCATGACGTGCCATGTTAAACAGCATACGGGTTGAGGTATACATGCCTGAGTTGCCCGCAGAAAGAATCGCAGTCAAAATTACCGCATTCATTAAGCCTGCTGCGAAAGCAAAACCAGCTTTTTCATAGAGCAAGGTGAATGGTGAAAGGGTAATGTTTTCACTCGATGCTGCTTGTAATAAACGTGGGTCATCATAGGCAATCAGCGTACCGATGATAAAAATACACACGATATAAAATAACAAGATACGCCAGAAGATTTGTTTGATCGCAACAGGAATGGTCTTTTTCGGATCTTTGGATTCACCCGCGGCAACACCAACCATTTCAGTGCCTTGGAAGGAGAATCCTGCAATCATGGCAACCCCAATCATGGCTTGTAAGCCCCCAACAAAAGGTGCTTCGCCTTTTGTCCAGTTGCCAAAAGTCACCATATCTGGTGTCAGCATGATTTTTACAATCATGGCGAGACCAATGATGATGAAGGCGATAATCGCAATCACTTTAACCAAGGAGAATAAGAATTCACTTTCACCAAAACCTTTTACGGTCATGGCGTTAATGGCAAAGATAATTGCAAGGAAGATTGCACTCCAGTAAAACCCTGGGATGTCAGGGAACCAGAATTTCATGATGAACTGTACCGCAACCAATTCAAATGCAACGGTAATTGCCCAGTTGTACCAGTAGTTCCAGCCCAGTGCAAAACCAAATCCACCTTCGACATACTTACTGCCGTAAGTGAAGAATGCACCAGATGTTGGGTTATGCGTAGCTAGTTCACCTAAGCTGGTCATCAAGAAGTAAATCATTACCCCAATTAAAGCATAGGCCAGCAAAGCCCCGCCGGGACCTGCATTTGCAATAGTTGCTCCTGATGCAAGGAATAGACCTGTACCAATGGAACCACCAATCGCAATCATATTCAGATGGCGTGCCCCAAGCTTGCGCTTTAGATGGGTAGATTGATCAATCTCGCTCATGGTTTTCCTTATTCACATTATTTCGCACAGGCATAAAGCACCTTAAAGCCTTGTTGATCAGCTTTTACAGTACATTGACCAAAATGCTGTTCAATCAAAATTGGATAATTTAAAAAACGGTTCGCCACAATCCAAAGTTCACCGCCCGAGTTCAGATGTTGTTTGGCTTCATGACATAAGCCTTCACTGGCATCGTAATTGGTGTGAATACCTTGATGGAAAGGAGGGTTGCTCACAATCGCATCCAAGTTGAATGGGGCATCACTAAAACTGGTTACAGCCTGAATCTGGAGTTGTGAAGCAGGAATTGAATTACGTTCAAAACTCAGTTGTGTGGAGTGCAATGCAAAGGCATCTACATCCATCGCAATGATTGAATGTGCAGGATTAAGCTTGGCTAAATAGCAGCTAATCACCCCGGCTCCACAACCAAAGTCGGCGAGTGTACCCGATTTTACCTGTTTTAGGTAAGGCAAAAGTACGGCTGTGCCGACATCGAGTTTAGTTTGACTAAACACACCAGGCAGGGCGCAGATTTCAATCTTCTGATCATCTAATTGAATTTCATAAGATTTAACCCAAGCTTCTAGGGGTTTCAGTTGTTCAGTTTTATTCAGTTGCAGTTGCCAGAATTGACAATGTCGTGCACTGTCCAGTTTTATGGCTTTACCATAAGGCAGTAATTGTTTAGCAGCACGCTCTACACCACCTTTTTTCTCGCCCACCAGAAACACTTGCTGACCAATTGATAGATGGCTGACGGCAACATGCAGGATATAATTCAACAATTCCTTAGACTTAGGAACAAAAATAACCACCTGATCTACGGTTTTTTCTGGAAAATGGATACCAAAATGAGCGTCTAAGCCCATTTTAAGGAAGCCTTGATAATCGGCATAATTCCACGTCCAGATGGATGCTTCAATATTGCTGTCTAATTCTTTTAATAGTTGATCGTGAGGCGTATGGATAAACAGCACGCGTCCTTTGAGTTGATCTTGTTGTCGAATAACGACTTCACTACGTGGATCCATAAAGGAATGCTCCATTGAAAAACACTGCCCAGACAAAGCTGGGCAGTGTTTAAATACGGATTAAATTTTATTTCTTCGTTTCAGGAAGCACAATATTTAATACCAGTGCGGCAATACCACCCGTCGCAACACCTGAACTAAAGATGTTACGGAAAAGTTCTGGAAGATGTTCCAAAATTTGTGGCACTTGCGCAACACCCAGACCCAGTGCCAATGAGATGGCAATAATCAGCAGCGCACGACGATCTAAATGAACCCCTGCAAGAATGTTAATCCCTGATGCAGCCACGGCACCGAACATGACCATTACTGCACCACCGAGTACGGCTTGCGGAACAGCTTGAATCACGCCTGCAACGGCTGGCAATAAGCCTAAAATCACCAATAGGGCCGCAATCCAAATCCCGACATAACGGCTGGCAACACCAGTCAGTTGAATCACACCGTTGTTTTGTGCAAAGACTGAGCTTGGGAAGGTGTTGAAAATACCCGCAAGGAAAGAGTTTGCACCATTAACCAAGACACCGCCTTTAATGCGTTGCATCCAAGTTTCACCATCGACTGGCTGGTTGGAAAGCTTCGAGGTTGCCGTGATATCACCAATCGCTTCTAAAGAAGTCACGAGGTAAATAAAGGCTATTGGAATAAATAGACTCCAAGAGAAGCTGAGTCCAAAGTGCATTGGTGTCGGGACTTGGATTAAAGGTGCATCTTTAAGACCAGAAAAATCCAGATGTCCCATAAAGCCCGCAAGGGCATATCCCGCAACCAAGGCAATCAGGATCGCTGAACTTTTTACCCAAGTAATACGGATACGGTTCAACAAGATAATTAAGCCGAGCACTGTACAAGACATAATTAAGTTGTCGGTATTGGCAAATGTATTGTTCGACATGGCTTGATAGCCACCACCCATGCTGATTAAGCCTTCCTTAATTAAAGTCAGACCAATCAACAACACCACAATGCCTGTGACCAATGGGGTAATCAGCATTTTGATCCAAGGTAAAATACGTGACACACCCATCTCAATGAATGAACCTGAAATCACCACACCAAAAATTGCGGCCATGACCGATTCTACAGGTGTCCCCGCAGCCACCATGGCTGAACCAATCCCGATGATGGGACCAATGAAGTTAAAGCTGGTGCCTTGAACAATCAATAAGCCCGCGCCAAAGGGTCCAACTTTTTTACATTGTAAAAAGGTTGCGATGCCCGAAATTACCAAAGACATGGATAAAATCATGTTGGTGTCTTGTTTTGAAACACCTAAAGCTAAACAGATCAGTAAGCCGGGTGTAACAATTGGGACAATAATTGCGAGTAAATGTTGGAAGGCTGCAAGAAAGGCAATAAAGGGTTGTGGGCGGTCATTTAAACCGTAGACCAAATCGAGCTGATCTGGTTGATTGGGAGAGAGATTTTGATCAGACATATGTCAAAAGGCGTTAGCAAGATGGCGCTATTCTAATCGAGATACACAGCTTTACAAAACAAAATGCCGATCAGTCGTTAAAAAAAATGAGCTTGTCAATAAACTGTCACTACTAAAATCTATAATTTTTCTGTATAATTTGCCCTCAAGTTTTAGGCTTATCGAATTCTATGTCAGATATCAAAAATCTCCGCAATATTGCAATTATTGCCCACGTCGACCACGGTAAAACCACACTTGTCGATAAATTACTTCAACAATCAGGTGCTCTTGGTGATCGCGCAGGTGAGATTGAGCGTGTCATGGATTCGGGCGCTATTGAAAGTGAACGTGGTATTACCATTCTTGCAAAAAACACTGCAATCAAATGGTTAGATGCACGTACGAATACTGAGTATCGTATTAACATCGTCGACACCCCTGGACACGCCGACTTCGGTGGTGAAGTTGAACGTGTAATGTCGATGGTTGACTGCGTACTTCTTCTTGTTGACTCTCAAGAAGGTCCAATGCCGCAAACTCGTTTCGTAACGCAAAAAGCGTTCGCGCGTGGTTTGAAGCCAATCGTAATTATCAATAAAGTAGACAAGCCAAGCGCGCGTCCAGACTGGGTTATTGACCAAGTATTTGATTTGTTCGACAACTTGGGCGGTACTGATGAACAGCTAGACTTCCCAGTTGTTTATGCATCTGGTCTACGTGGTGTTGCTGGTCCTTCTCCAGAAGAATTGGCTGAAGACATGACGCCATTGTTCCAAACCATCGTTGACATTGTTGAACCACCAGCAGTTGATGTTGATGGTCCATTCCAAATGCAGATTTCTTCGCTTGACTATAACAGCTTCGTAGGTGTTATCGGTGTTGGTCGTATTCAACGCGGTTCTGTAAAACTTAATACACCTGTAACTGTGATTGATAAAGACGGTAAGACGCGTAACGGCCGTATCTTAAAAATCATGGGTTACCACGGTTTAGAGCGTATTGATGTTGATTCTGCTCAAGCAGGCGATATCGTATGTATCACAGGTATTGACGAACTTCATATTTCTGACACGATTTGTGATCCGAAAAATGTTGAAGCTTTACCGCCATTGTCTGTAGATGAACCTACAGTGACCATGACTTTCCAAGTAAACAACTCACCGTTTGCGGGTAAAGAAGGTAAATTCGTCACTTCACGTAACATTCGTGAACGTTTAGACCGCGAATTGATTCACAACGTAGCATTACGTGTAGAAGACACTGACAGTCCAGACCGTTTCAAAGTTTCTGGCCGTGGTGAACTTCACCTTTCAGTTTTAATTGAAAACATGCGTCGCGAAGGTTTCGAAATGGGCGTATCGCGTCCACAAGTAATCTTGAAAGAAGTTGATGGCGAAAAGCAAGAGCCATACGAAAACGTAACGTTTGACGTTGAAGAACAGCACCAAGGCGCTGTAATGGAACAAATGGGTAACCGTAAAGGCGAAATGACCAATATGGAAGTTGACGGCAAAGGTCGAATCCGTATTGAAGCAACTGTTCCTTCACGTGGCTTAATTGGTTTCCGTTCTGAATTCTTGACCATGACTTCTGGTACAGGGATCATGACTTCAAGCTTCTCTCACTACGGTCCAATGAAACAAGGTACTGTTGCGAAGCGTCAAAACGGTGTATTGATTTCTATGGTTCAAGGTACTTGCTTGGGCTATGCATTGTTCAGCTTACAAGACCGTGGTCGTCTATTCGCTAAACCACAGTTAGAAGTTTACGAAGGTATGATCGTAGGTATTAACTCACGTTCAGACGATATGGTAGTTAACCCAACTAAAGCGAAACAGTTAACTAACGTACGTGCTTCTGGTACGGATGATGCGTTGACTCTTGTTCCTGCGGTTGAATACACGCTAGAACAAGCGCTTGAGTTCATTGAAGATGATGAATTAGTTGAAGTAACTCCTAAGTCAATCCGTATCCGTAAGCGCTGGTTGACTGAAAACGAACGTAAGCGTAACAAATAAGTTATTCTTATTTTCTGATGATAAAAAACCGCTGATTTCGATCAGCGGTTTTTTTTGTATAAGTTATTCAACAAAGCGTTGTAGACAATTTACAAAACCAAGTAAATTAGATGGAAATAGTTAGATTTCAATAATGTATACTTCGTCACATAAATGAAAGTCAAAAAAGAACTGGAGATTTAAATGAGTATTGTGCAAGAGTTTCGCGAATTTGCGGTAAAAGGCAACATGATTGATTTGGCTGTCGGTGTCATCATTGGTGGGGCATTTGGTAAGATTGTTGATTCATTGGTGAAAGACATCATCATGCCTTTAATCACGGTCATTACAGGTGGCGGTGTAGATTTCACGCAAAAATTCTTGGTTTTGGGGGATAATCCAAATAACCTGCAATCTTTGGATGAACTGACCAAAGCAGGTGTGAATGTTCTGACTTATGGTAACTTCCTCACTATTTTCATTAACTTCATCATCTTGGCATGGGTAGTATTTTTAATGGTGAAAATGATCAATCGTATGCGTCGTAAGCAAGAAGAAGCTGCGCCAGAACCAGCACCAACTCCTGAAGACATCCAATTGTTACGTGAAATTCGTGATGAATTAAGACATAAATCTTAATGAATTGATCTTCCGAAACGGCAATTTAAGTTGCCGTTTTTTTCGTCTTGAATTGGGGGATGGGCACTGGTTTTTATGTTGTATACCCATTAAGATTTGTTCAGATTATTAAATTGAAAATGAATCACCGATGAATCAATTATTTGTCTATGGAACCTTACGTCCCAATCATGAAAATGCGCATCTTCTGGAACGTATTGGTGGCACTTGGCAGAAAGCGTATGTCAATGGTGTAGTGCATATTTTGGACTGGGGACCAGACAAAGGGCTGTTTGCTATTGTGCTGGATCAGCATGCACCGAAAGTCGAGGGCTATCTCTTTATTTCAGACAAATTGACAGATCATTGGGATGCTTTAGATGAGTTTGAAGGTATGCAATATGAGCGCGTCTGCGTACCAGTAGAATTGGAATCAGGTGAACCAAGCACAGCTTGGGTTTATCAGATGAAGATTGATTGAATCCGAAACAAGCAGGGAAGTACCTAAAATGTTGAATAGGTACTTCTCATTCCATAGCGTCTTTTAGAAAGCCATACGGAATTTAATTTCGACCAGATGAAAGCCAAATTGGCTTTTGATCGGGCCATGCAGCACATTTTCTGCGCCAGTAAAGACCAACTTATCAATCACAGGCACCAATTGTCCTTTTTTCACCTCACCCAGTTCGCCACCGCGTTTACCCGAATTACAAGTCGAATATTGCTTGGCAATTTTGGCAAAATCGGCACCATCAAGTATCTTCTTTTTTAACTGGTCGGCTAAATCTTTATCTTTGACCAGAATATGTCGAACAATGGCTGTTTTCATTTGATCTTACCTCGCTTGATCGATGCAGTTGTAGAGACTTTTTTCAAGGGTTGGCATTGGGGGCAAAAGACACTGGCACGTTGTCCCAGTTTCAAATTTTCCAGTGTTGTTTCACAGTTCACACACATTTCACCTGCACGTCCATAAGCGAGCAAGGTTTGCTGGAAATAACCGTTTTCTCCCATGGCATTCGTGTAGTCACGTAAGGTTGAACCACCAAGATCAATCGCTTGTTTTAAAATGCGTTTGATTTCCAACACCAGTTTCTCAACCTGATGGGGCGTTAAACTGGAAGCTGGTTGCGCTGGATGTATGCCTAGATTAAACAAACTTTCTGTTGCGTAGATATTCCCCACACCAACCACAACATGATTATCCATTACTGCAACTTTTATGCCGACCTGCTTATTTTTCAGTTTTTGCATTAAATATTCAGCATTAAAAGCATCGCTTAAAGGTTCGGGTCCTAGAGGAGCTAGAAGTTTGGATTCAGTCTCCGCATCCCACCACAGAATACAGCCGAAGCGGCGTGGGTCGTGGTAACGTAATTGCATGTCATCAAACTGAATAATCAAATGATCATGTTTGCGTTTGTCCTCATGGGCTTCACATAGGCGAAAACTGCCTGACATACCTAAATGCCAAAGCATGCGATCACGTTCAAACTCCGCCAAAATGTACTTGGAGCGACGGGTGAGTTTTAGCAGTTTTTGTCCCTGAAGGCTTTGCAGATCTTCTGGAATGGGCCAGCGTAAGCGTGATTCATGCACCGTTACGGATTTTACCTGTTGCCCAATCAAAGGCAGTAAACTGGTTTTGGTGGTTTCAACTTCGGGTAATTCAGGCATAGGGTTTAATGACAGCTCAGAAACAACATGGCTAATATCGGGCTGAATGCGCGGGAATGCAAGTTTTTTCCAAATTCGCTCAATTTCTTTTGAGCATGAAACTCAAACAATAGATGAAAAGAGTATTTGCAGCCTCGTAAGAATCTGTATAACGTGATAAGTCACGAAAATTAGAATGAAGAGGCCTTGCATGTCACGCTTATTTCAGCCCATTCAGTATGGATCACTTCAAGTGCAAAATCGCATCGTTATTGCGCCGATGTGTCAATATTCAGCCAATGATAAGGGTGAATTAAGCTATTGGCATGAACAACAATGGGCTAACTATGCGCTCTCGGGGGCAGGTTTGTGCATTGTTGAAGCCACGGCTGTGCAGCCAGAAGGGCGAATTAGCTTTGCAGATTTAGGGCTTTGGAATGATCAGCAACGTGATCAGATGCGTGCGTTATTAGAAAAAGTCCGCTCCATTTCGCCCATGCCTTTTGCGATTCAATTGGCGCACGCAGGTCGTAAAGCTTCAACCGATAAACCTTGGTTAGGCAGAGGGCAAATTCCACCTGAAGATCAGCATGGCTGGCAAACGGTTTCTGCCAGTGATATTACCTTTAATCCCAAAGATTTGCCTCCGCATGCACTGACCGTTGCGGAACTGAAACAGGTACAGCAGGATTTTGCTCAGGCCGCAGTTCGTGCAGCCGATGCGGGCTTTGCATTGATTGAGCTACATGCAGCACATGGTTATTTACTGCATCAGTTTATGTCCCCACTCGCGAATCAGCGTCATGATGAATATGGCGGTGACTTTGAAAACAGAATTCGTATGACTTTGGAAACCTTTCAGGCCATGCAAGCTGCAGTTCCAGAAGGTTATCCGATAGGTATACGTCTTTCGGCTCAAGACTGGTTTGATGGTGGCTGGACAGTTGAGGAATCGGTGGAATTGTCTAAACGTCTGCAACAACTGGGCGCTGCTTATATTCACGTGTCGAGTGGTGGCTTACATGTCGAACAAGCGATTCAAATTGGTGCCAATTACCAAGTGCCTTTTGCACAAGCGGTGAAGCAGGCACTTGATATTCCAGTGATTGCTGTGGGCTTGATTACCGAAGCACAACAGGCAGAGCAAGTGTTGCAACAACAACAAGCCGATGCGATTGGTTTGGCACGTGCAATGCTGTATGACCCACGCTGGCCTTGGCATGCAGCAGCCGAATTGGGTGAAATCATGGAAATTGCCCCTCAATATTTACGCTGCCAACCGCATGGGGTAAAGCAACTGTTTCAGCCTTTTTCGGCTTAAACCAGAAGAACACCCCAATTGAATTTAAAAATTAAGTTGGGAAATGTGCAGTAAAGGCTGCATTTGCAAGACAATCTAGGGAGCGATTTTGAAACGTCAGCGGCATGGAGCACCAGCATGGTCTTAAGTACGATTTTACCCATCATCTTATTGGTGATGTTGGGATTTGCTTGTGTCAAAGGTGGATTAATTTTGCCTGAGCAAATTAAAGCCCTAAGTGCCTTCGTGATTAAAATTGCATTACCAGCCTTTTTATTACATGCCTTGGCGAGCCGTAACCTGCATGAAATTTGGCATCCGAGTTATTTCATTGCCTATGGTGGTGGCTCCTTGCTGCTGTTCGTAGCGGCCTTTGTTTTGTATCGGCAATATTTTCAACATCGCTTAACTGCTTCGGCGGTCATGGCGATGGGGGCATCAATGTCGAATACGGGCTTCATTGGCACTGCAATTTTGACCATGTTGATTGGACAACATGCGGCCATCTATATTTCACTGACCTTAATTATTGAAAATTTGTTGATTGTGGCATTGGTGTTGATGATTGCCGAGGCAGGCTTGCAACAGGGGAGTTTGAAACAGGTAGTTGTTTCTACCCTAAAAAATCTGCTGAAAAACCCGGTGATTCTGGCGATTATTCTGGGGATGGGCTGCGTGCTGCTGGGACTGAAACTGCCGAATGTAGTTGATCAGATTTTAGCAATGCTGGGGAAAACGGCATCGCCACTGGCTTTATTTGTGATTGGTGGCAGTCTGGTCGGTATTGGTCTTAAAGCGGTAGATATTCAAAGTCTGATTTTAGTGTTATTTAAAATTGTGTTGATGCCCTTGACCATCTTTGGGTTGTTTTCAGTGTTGCCCAATGTCAGTCAAGAAATGTTGTATGCAGGCACTTTACTGGCAGCTTTACCGATGCCGATCGCCTTTGGAATTTTTGGTCAAACTTATGGACTGAATGAAAAAGCTTTGACGCCACTCATGCTGAGCACTGTTTTGGGTTTTGGGGTCATTAGTGGGCTGATTGCTTTATGGTGGGGATAGGTGCATTAATATTTAGATAAAAAAAGCCCATCATTCAAGATGGGCATTCTTTTGCTTTTGATCAGCACTTTAAATCAATTAGCTCTTTTTCGCAGCTTTGGTTGCTGTAGTTGCAGGAGCTTTGGCTTGTTCAGCCATCATTTTTTCAACCACGGCTAATGATTCTTGCGCTTGTGGTACATTTTCTTTCGCGAGTGCAGAGAAGATTTTTTTCGCTTCAGGCAGGTTCTGCGGCACGATATTACCATTGGTGAACATATTGCCTACCGCCATTAAGGCAGGGATATAGCCTTTTTGTGCCAAGCTTTGAATGCTGGCTAAACCTTGCTTGATGGGTGCTTCGTCTTTATTTTTGAAACCCGTACTGATGTCATATAAGGCTTTGGCATGAATGGCTTGGAAATTACCTTTTTTGATTAAAGGATCCAGCTTTTGTAGTGCCAACTTATCCGATGCGGGATTATTTTCTGAAAACAGTAACACGGCAAGATCGACCGTCGCATCACTGAAGCCTTTAGCAGAGGCCTTCTCAAAATATTGTTTCGCTTTGGCAGTGTCCTGTTTTACACCCAGTGAACCTGCAAGATAGTTTTTACCTAAGACATAGTCCGCGACTGGATAGCCTTTGCTGGCAGATTGTTCATACAGTTGAATGGCTTTCTTTTCGTCTTTGGGTGCCCCTTGTCCTGTCTGGGTTAAATAACCCAAATTATACAGGGCTTGAGCATTCCCCGCCTTACCGAGTTTTTCCAGTGCTTGATAGGCACCCGTCATGTTATTGGCTTTCACCATGGCTTCGACTTCGGCAAAGGCAGGATCAGCGGTTGGTGCTTTATTTTCTGCAAAAGCAAACTGGGTCGAAATGGCAATTAGGCTGGCAAGAATTATTTTTTTCATCGTTTAAAACCTTATGGGGTGTCCACACAATTCCATCTGTGCGTAGGATAGAGAAACATTTACATCATAAGTTGAATTGTTTGAATGTAAATATCACAAAGTGGTTTTGTCAGAAATAATTCTTTGTATTTGTGTATTCGGATGAAACAGCGGTCTGATGGTTGACCACATCACTGCGGACTTGAAGAAGAACTCCATATAGAAGATATGGAGCGTGTATTCGCGGGATTCAAAAAACTGAGAATAGAGAAATTGCAACCTTAGAGCCTACGCCAAATCACATCTTCAGCACTGAGATCGACAGTAAAACTAAATTTGGCATCATCACTCACCAAGAGTGAATTGGGTGTTTTAAGTAAAACTTTGAGTACAGTTCCTTCTTCAAAGACTTTTGGCGCAAAATTTTCTTTCTCGAGGGTAATCGGTTTGATCAGTTCGATGACAAAAGATTCCATATTATTCTCCTTATGCATGGGGTTAAATTTATGGCAGCAGTGTAGCATTGTTCATCAGAAACATTTATCGCTATTTATCTGAAATGCGAAATAAGTCATGGAATTACTAATCACAAGGGAGAGTAAAAGCGATTTTCTAAATGACTTAAATTAGGTCTCAGTAAAGCTTAATTTTTTTAAAAAAAGTGCAATAAACCAGAAATATAAGGTTGGATGATGAAAAGGAATAGAACAATTATGTAAAGTAAGCTGAAGTGTGAGAAGAAAACCGAACCGCAAGTGGAAAACTGACTAGGTTTGGAAAAATTACGAGATAGATCAACTAAAATAATATATAAATGAGAATTATTTACATAAGTGGGTGATTCAAAAAGAAAAAAGTACAAATTTATGCAAAACTTCGTACCAGAAATTACAGAATTAGGATTAGTATTCCAAGGATATTCATTCCAATAACTCAAGGATTTTCGGGTTCGATGTTTAAATCATTTTTTCCAAATCCCAAATGGTTTTTTATTTCCGTACTGATCTGGTCGGTGATCAATGTAGCCCTGTGGTATACGGGCGGAAATACATGGGGAAGTGCCATTGGATGGCCACAGGGATATGCAAGTGCTGAACTGCCGATTGGAGTGAGCCGTTTCTGGTCAGCGTCCTTCTTATGGTTCTATCTTTGGTTCTTTATTTCAACGGCCTTGTTCGCTGCTTTTTGGAGATTTTTTTCGGATAACAAGTGGCAGCGTTGGTCAATTTGGGGTTCCGCATTCATTTTATTTAACATCTGGTTTGGCGTGCAGGTCAGCGTTGCGATTAATGCGTGGTATGGACCTTTCTGGGATTTAATCCAGAATATGTTGGGTAAAGGCGGGGATATTAAAGATCTGTATACGGGAACATTAACCTTCCTTTATATCGCCATGGTTGCTGTGACTTTTGCGGTGGTAAATGCCTTTTTTACCAGCCATTATGTGTTCCGCTGGCGGACTGCCATGAATGAATACTACACCGAGCGTTGGGAACAGTTACGTCGTATTGAGGGGGCGTCACAGCGTGTGCAGGAAGATACCATGCGCTTCGCAACCATTATGGAAGATTTAGGCGTTGAACTGATTAAAGCCATTATGGTGTTGGTGGCGTTTTTGCCTATTCTATTTGATCTGTCTAAGCATGTGCCTGTGTTACCCATTGTCGGTGAAATCCAACATTCACTGGTTTGGGCTTCGATTATTTGGGCAATTTTTGGAACCGTGTTGTTGATGGTGGTCGGCAGTAAATTGCCAGGCTTGGAATTTAACAATCAGAAAGTCGAAGCCGCATACCGTAAAGAGCTGGTCTATGGGGAAGATCATGCAGATCGGGCGCAACCTGCGACCCTTACCGAATTGTTTAGTCGCGTACGCAAAAACTATTTCCGTCTGTATTTTCATTATGCTTATTTTAACTTGGTTGCTACGTGGTACCGCCAATTGGATATCCTGTATAGCTTGGTGGTGCTGTTCCCATCGATTGCTGCGGGAAAAATGACCTTAGGTCTGGTCAATCAGATTGGGAACGTGTTTGATAAAGTCCGTGAATCGTTTCAATATTTGATCATGTCGTGGAAAACCATTATTGAACTGTTGTCGATTTACAAGCGTTTAAAAGCCTTTGAATCCATTCTGGATGAATAAAGGACGGATTCTTCTAATTTAAAACCTGCGAAAAGCAGGTTTTTTTATGCACGCTAGAGTGCTGAACTGGCAAAAATAGGGAAAAGCATTAAACTGAAGCATCACGATGACAATAAATAACAGCGTATTCCTTATGAAATCTATTTTTGCTTTACTTTCAATAGGCTGTATCTCTGCAATCAGTACAACGCTATGGGCACAGGAAATGAAAGGCATGTCCTTTGCGCATGAAGACTGGGAACTTTACTGTAGTAATACGGGGACTTGCCGTGCAGCAGGTTATCAAAATGATGAAGATGGTGAGTTAGAACCTGCATCTCTTCTTTTGACGCGTCAGGCGGGAGAGAAACAACCTGTTCGGGCAGAATTTGCTCTCGCTAGTTTTGAGCAGGACAGCTTAGCGCAACAAGCCGCTAAAAATATTCATTTTTATCTGAATGGTCGTGATTTAGGACTGGTCAAGGTCGACAGTCATGAATTCCCTGTGATGGGGAAGTTATCCGCTTCACAAGTGAATGCCTTGCTTCAACTGGCAGTGCATAGTGCCAAAATAGAATTTAAGACTCAGGACTTGTCTTGGCAAATTTCTGATGTAGGAATGACTGCAGTTTTGCTCAAAATGGATGATGTTCAGAAGCGGGTCAATACAGTCGGCGCTTTAATTCAAAAAGGGCAGAAAAGCGAAGCCCAAGTCCGTGCAGCGGCGCCGAAGTTACAAGTCAAACAGGTGAAAACAGCCAATTCACCTTATCTCACATTAGAACCTCAGCATCGCCAATATCAAGCATTGTATAAGACCCTGATCTCGGCACAACCCAAAGGGGATGAGGTTCCTGAAGGATTTTGTGAGGGCGTTTATTCGGGAGATGGGGAGGAGCCACAACCAATACAACTGTATAAATTAAGTGGACAAAAAGTTCTAGCCTCAACGCTGTGCTGGCGCGCTGCCTATAATGAAGGTTATGGCATGTGGGTTTTAGATGCTTCACTGAAAGGTCCTGCAACTTTTGTCACGGAAACGGCTTCCGACTTTTCCGAAGGGAGGATTGTGAGTGGACAAAAAGGACGTGGTATTGGTGATTGCTGGGCTATTGCCGAATGGGTGTGGAATGGTCAGCAGTTTGTGCAAACCATGGATCGTTGGACAGGTATGTGTCGAGGCCTAGCCGCAGGTGGAGTTTGGAATTTAGACAAAATTGAAGCGGACGTGAAGTAGTGTTACGACTATTCATGCTTGAACATTAAGAATGGGGAGTTGTTCCTCATTCTTTATTTCTGTTAATTGAAACAAGCAAAGCTCTAAAAAGAAAAAATGTTTGGCATTTAATTGGGTAAGTTTGATCAAGCTTTCAATAAAAATATAAAAATGAATAATAAAATCAATAAGCTATGGTTTGTTATTTTATGTAATATGCGATATTTTTAAACAATAAAATAATTATTGAGAACGACGACGTGAATTTAAAAAAATTCATTTTTATCGGGGTGTTGGGATTTACTATGCAAGGCTGTAACCATTTGGGTGGTTTTAGTTCAGATTCCAATAATAATTATGCCTCTGCACAAGCGTTAATTGACCAAAAAAACTTGAATGCAGCAAATGGCAGTGCGAAAGAATATGTCTATGACTGGGGACAACAACAGAATTCAACGGAAACTCAAGCGTTGTATCCGCGCAAGTATTTAGGCAACTATTGTCACGCCAAAGGCGGAAAATTTGCCTTGCTGTATAAAAGTAATCTGCAACTGGTGAAAGATCAGGTGCAGAAAAAGCGCCTGAATGCCAATAGCCAAGTCAAGCAAGGGGTCGGAGCATATCAGTGTGTAATGGCGGATGAACGATGGATTGTTTCGATTGAGCCGACCGCAGAAGGTAAACTGGATTCGAATGCAAAGGCACGTACAGTGAGTTTACAGACTCGTGTTTTAAGTGCAGATGAAGCCAAGCAATTCTATAAAAATGGTGGATTTGCAGCTTCGGAGAAAAAATCGGCAAAGACTACAACTTCAACCAAGTCGAACAAAGCAGAAAGCAGCAAAGACACAGATAAAAAAGAAGCCGAGAAGAAGAAAGACAATAAGCCTGCTGCAGAAGTAGCACAAACCGCTTCGGCAGCTGTGCTTGAAACACCTCAGCAGCAGCAATTAAAAGCCTATGTGGCAGCCCGCCGTGATCTGAATAAGGGCACCAACAAATTAAATGCTTGTAACAATGCCCAACGTGCCTATAACTTCGGCAAACTGGCAGGCACCAATGCCAATGTCTATACCGATTCAGGCATGCTCGTTGCACGCTGTTTGACCAGTGTGCCTGCTTACAGTAGCCGTTTTTCCAATCCAAAGGGTCAAGCCAATAAAATTTTGCAGAACCTTGCCAGCAACTATAACCATGCGGGAGCAAAGCGCATGTTAAAACAGGGGCAATAAATAATGGCTTGATGGATTTGGGAGATGCAACTGGTGTGGTCACGGAATGAGAACCAATCAATAGGAACATGGGATGTGTAACAGTTCGGATAATGGCGTTTACTTTGAAGCTCCTTTATTGGATCGGGAGGTGAGAGAGTATGAGGTTGATATTCAGCTCACCCCTTATTTTTATAATGATGCGGGTCGACCTAGCTATCTCACCACTTTGCCAGATAAGGTCAAACCCTTAAGCTTGGCACCTGAAAGTCAGAAAAATAAAGGCAAAGAGTACCGCGTTCCACGCTCTTTAGGCAGCAAAGACACAGCACCTTATGGTCTAGAAACACAACTGGAATTTGAAGGTACCCAGTTTGAGTTTGAAGCTTTATGGGCAACCCGAGAAAATGCGGCCGCTTTTGGCTTTACTTTAGTCGAAGCGGGTCAAGCCATTCAAATTCAAAGTCCAGTCACCAAATTGTCCCAGATTGAATATGACTATGGCATGTGGGCAAGTTACTGGTGCCCCTATCTAGATGCAGGCACAGCTGCGGGCAGTGGCAAAACTTTATTTCCTTTTATCTGCACCGATCTGGAACATCATGATTTTCCACATATCTTTGCTTCTACAGATGAAAGCTTACCTTTGGTGATTAGCGTGGCGCGTTATTGGCCGAAGCGTAAGAAAATCTATCTGGCTGATTTGTGGATTCCTGTGGGTTCAGCCCTGTATTTACCGCCTCAGCCTGCGCATTCAGAGCGGGAATACATGAACCTGCACAATAACCGTAACTCGGCACATGCGTGCTGGGGACAGGCACAACAAACTGTTTTAAAGACACATACTTTGTTGCTCAATCAGGGGGGCTATTTTTATTGGTACTGGAACAAATCTCCGACCATCCACCATCAGTTGCCCTTGATGAAATAGTTCAAGACTGGTATGCGTTCCAAATGTTTTGTTTGGAACGCAAGCAGGATGGCTTCAACACAAATTTTTAAATCTGAATGGTAGCTCCCAGTGCTTTGACATACTGTGCCATCCAAGCAGGATGTGCAGGCCAAGCAGGTGCAGTCACCAAATGACCATCGGTAACTGCTTCAGTCACGGCAATTTCGGCATAGTGACCGCCCGCCAGTTTTACTTCGGCGGCACACGCAGGGTAAGCAGAACAGGTACGACCATTCAGTACATTTGCTGCAGCCAGAATTTGTGCACCGTGACATACAGCGGCAATTGGTTTTTTCGCAGCATCAAACTCTTGCACAATCTCAATCACGCGCGTATTCATACGTAAATATTCTGGCGCACGTCCCCCTGGAATGACCAGACCGATATAGTCTGCGGTGTTCACGTCATTAAAATCATAGTTAATGGCAAAGTTATGTCCGCGCTTTTCGCTATAGGTTTGTTCGCCTTCAAAATCGTGAATGGCTGTGGCAATGCTGTCACCCGATTTTTTATCTGGACAGACCGCATGTACGCTATAGCCCAGTCCTGTCAAAAATTGAAAAGGCACCATGGTTTCGTAATCTTCGGCATAGTCACCGACCAGCATGAGAATTTGTTTAGACATGTTGTTCTCTCTGAGTTGTTATTGATGAAGTGGTTTGACATCACCATAGCATAGCCAGATGACTGATTTAAGCGGTGCTTTGTTGTCTTTAGTCGGATGGACGTGCGTGCGAGATCATTTAGCCGAGTGCTAGAGAGAACTACGGTGTAGGGTTAGGCGAGTAACTGCTGTTGAGTGTGTATTAATTGTATTTTTAAAATTATCGCTCTTTATTCTTTCCCAACATCTGTGCTGGGAAAGAATGCTTGGCATCAACTTAGCGTGGTCCTCGATCACCATAATCACCGCGGTCGCCACCATGACCACCTCTACCACCGCCGTCATGCCCACCATGATGATGTCCATCATCACCCCACCAGAACGGATCGAAAAATACGCATCCCGATGTTGCTAGTGTGCTGATCACCATCAGACCAGCAATGGCGATTTTGATTTTGCCCATGACGATTCCTCTTCAATAAAATCGTCCTTATGATGACGCTTTAAAAAACAGGATAAAGGACAGTTTGAACGTGATTATGTAAGGTTTTCTTCATGCTTTATTCATAGTTCGGCCATTGCGTAAGTTGCGGTTACAGCAGGGCTGCACCCATCACTGCACCAAACAACATCACCCATAGCGGATGCACTTTTTTAAACATACTGAGTATGGTTGATATAACAACGATAGCGATCAGTAAAACATTTTGAGCAGAAGCATCGGCAATAATCCATGCACTGACCAGAATCAAACCGACTGTAATGGGTTTTAAGGCTTTTTCAAAACGTTCGCGTAAAGGATGGTCTTTAAACTGATTCCAGAATTTCAGCGCAAATACGGTAATCACGGAGGATGGTCCAAATTTTGCCAGTGACGTCACCAAGAGTCCTGCGGGACCTGCCACATGCCAACCGACCAAGGGTACAACCATCATATTCGGACCGGGTGCTGCCTGTGCCATGGCAAACATGGTGCTAAATTCGGTTGCGGTTAACCAGTGATGGACTTCAACGACCTGATGCTGCATTTCTGGCAAAATGGCATTGCCACCCCCAAAAGCCAGCAAAGACAATTGAGTAAAAACGATGGCGAGAGCAATCAGAATCATGCGTTGTTTCCCCCTTTATTCAGACTGAGTACACCAATGTTGATGGCAAATAGTATTAAAAGGGTCAGCAGCAACGGGATTTTGATCATCAGCATAAACACAAAGGTTAGGGCGATGGTGAACCATGTTAAATAGCGTTTCATAATCGGGCGCAGCATTTTCAGCCCCATGGCAAACAGCAGGCCCGCAGCCGCCGCAGCCAAACCTTCAAGCATGTGTTTGACCGTAGGAATCGACTGAAATTGGGCATACAGTTCATACAGCAGAATCACAATGAAAGTCGGGGCAGAGATTAAACCCACCACAGCACTGATGGCACCTTTGACCCCTTGAAATTGATAGCCAATTGCCACTGCCATATTGATGATATTACCACCGGGCAGCAGTTGGCACACCCCGAGTAAATGGGTAAATTCCTCAATTGTCAGCCATTTACGATCATCCACAATCATGCGATGTGCCAGAGGTAACACCCCACCAAACCCCATCAGACCGAGCTTCATAAATCCCATAAATAATTCCTGAGAATTGGGATGAATCTCTTGCTCTAAGGGAATTATTTCAGTTTTCATTTCCAACCTCGCTCTCTGGAATATCAAAAGTATGAGCTTGTTGAGATATAATGAAAAATGCTATTTATGATCTAATCTATACTTAAAAAGTATGCTTTATAACGGGAAATTGGATGGATATTCACAAGCTGAAAGCCTTTGTTGCTGTGGTGGAAGAGAGCAATATCTCACGTGCAGCGGTGCGTTTGAATATGCAACAACCGCCGTTGACCCGCATTATTAAAGGGCTGGAAGATGAACTAAATGCACAGTTACTTAAGCGCTTGCCGCGTGGTGTCGAGGCAACTGAAGCGGGCAAAGTTTTGTATCAGGAAGCATTGACCATACTGGCACATGCACAGGCCATTCCGCAGCGGGTCAAGAACATTACCCAAGGTTTGGAAGGGCAGTTGAATATTGGCTTTACCAATTCAGTCGGCTTGCATCCTTTTTTACCCGCCTTGCTGCGTAATTTCCGAGAAACCTTTCCTGTGGTGTCGATTCATTTAGAAGAAGATGGCAGTAATTCACTGATTGATTCCATCACTAATGATAAAAACGACATCGTATTTTTACGCAAACCTGCACCGCTTGGCGCGGGGCTAAATAGCTTGCATGTACTGGATGAACCCTTGATTGTGGCAATGCCGAATAATCATCCACTGGCGGAACAGCCGAATGCCATTCAATTGCTGGCTTTGGAACCGTATGATTTTGTGTTGTATCGCCGTTTAGCGGGGCAGGACTTATTCGACAATATTATGGCAAGTTGTTATCAGGCGGGCTTTAGTCCGAAGATTGTGCAAGAAGCCCCGCGTTTAACCTCCAGTTTAAACCTGATTGCAGCGGGTATTGGCTTATCCATTGTGCCTGAAGCTATTCGTGATTTCTGGAATAAACAGATTGTGTATAAGCCTTTAAAGGCAGATTTACCGTGTATTGCCCCAATTTATGCGGTGTATAAGCACAACCCTGAAAATGTCCGTTTGCAGCATGTGTTGCAATTATTAGGTAAATAGCTTCACGAGATACAGAGTCATAACAACTGAGCTGTAATGGCTATGCTACAAAGAAGCCAATGATTTAAAGGAATTCAGCATATGTCGGTTCTGCTTGTGAAAACTCAGGGGAAATGGTCGGGTCTTGGGCGTGCGGTGTTGTTGGCAGCCACGGTTTTGGGTGCAACGCAAATGAGTATGGCAAGTACTACAGTGGATCAACTGAGTGACTGTTTGGTGAAGTCGACCACAGCGACCGATAAAACTGCGGTGTTGCAATGGACTTTTGTGGCGTTATCGACGCATCCTGATTTACAGCAGTACAGTCAGGTCACGGAAGATCAGAAAACCGCACTGGATAAAAACGTGGCGCAGGTGTTACAGCGCATTTTAGTTGAACAATGTTCGGCACAGACCAAAGCCGTGATTCAGGCAGATGGTATTCAAGCGGTTGGGGAAAGTTTTCAGCAGTTGGGGCGTATTACGGGTGAGGAAATTGTAAAGAATACTGAAGTAAAACAGCAGTTAAATGGTTTGTTGCGTTATGTGGATTTAAATAAGATGGTGACGACCTTTTTGACGCCTGAGATTTGGAATAAGTTGGGTGTGGTGCGTTAATAAAAAATCCCTCGTTCATGAGGGATTTTATTTTATGACACCTTCATTCATTCTAATGAGCATGCTTTGCCCTGATACTCATAGTGATGAACCTTATATTGCTGACCATTCCAACGTAAAACTTCGAAGCAGAAACCTGGGCCACCATTTTCAATATCAGGCCACCCGTCTTTACCCTTGGTTTTTAAGAAATCGGGCATACCTGCTTCTTTTAAAATAGTTACCCAGTTTCCATTTTTTTGCTGTGCCAATATGTAATAGCCGACGCCAGTGTTGCCATAGCACATGGTGCTGTAGTCTGAAATGACTGCGTCTTTTAAGCCGTCACCATTTAAGTCTTTATATGTGGTGATTTCACCTGTGTCACAGTCGCCTTCCCAACCATACTTTGTTTTTTTGAAGCCAGCTGCTTTAAAGATTTGGCTAGCTTCTTTAGCTGGAACATTGGGTTTGGTTTCAGCGAAGGTGGTTGTGCTTAGAAGTGTAAGCGTAGCCAACGTAATAATAGATAGTTTCATATTGTTCTAAAGTTCTAAGTTCATTATGGATGAAGTAATAAAATTATTTGCAGATTTTAGCGGATTTTGGGGAATTAGCTAGGTAGTTTTAGCTCTCCCTAGCCCTCTCCTAAAAGGATAGGGAACTTCGCGTATCAAATTAATCACATGACAAAGTCTCCCTTTTTTAAAAGGGAGATTTAGAGGGATTCAGAAATCGCGTATAAAAAAGGACTTTGAAAGTTGGATATGTCCTAAGTCTTCGAGTTTGGCGATAGAGGATACTTTTTTGATGGTCATGTTGTTTTTGGTGTGAGGTGTTTGATTAATTTTATATTTAAAATTTTAGAATTGAATATCTTTCAGGTTAAATTAGAAATATAATCCAATTATAAAATTAAATTTCAAAAAACATTATTAATTATAATGGTTTATAAGAGGGTGGACTATGTTTTTCAATGGGTTAAGAAAAAAAGATAAAACTGCTTTATATTTTGGTGCACCAGAAGCGGAAGCAGAGTCACTTCCAAATTCTAGAGTATTTTTGTCAGATGTTTATGAAGATCACCATGATTTACATACTGAATTGGCAAGTGAAAAGTTTATTGTAGTAGGCCGAAAAGGTTCCGGTAAAAGTGCTTTTGCAGAATATACATATTTACTATCTCAAAATGAACCAAATATATTTTGTAAATTTATAAGACAAGATGTTGTTAGTCTTGAAAAACTTGTACAAATTGGGGCGGATAAAGAAGGAGAAATATCGAAGGAACAGCTATTTAAATGGTTGATTTATACTAATTTACTAAGCCTTTTTTTTAAGAATGAGGCAATCAAAGATGCACCAGAATTTAATTTGTTAAAAGAGTTTTTAAAAAAGAATTCAGGATTTATTGATATCAATAAGGGGGAGATTTTAGAATTAGTTAAAAAATATAATTTTGAAATTAATATTGAACAACTTAAAAGATTTATTAAAGGTAAAATTGGTGGCGATATTCAAATTAAAGAATCACGTGCTCCATTTTATAAATTAATGGCTTTGTTGCACAAACATTCAAAAGCTAAACTTCTTCCAAGTTATCTAAATTTAAGTGGCAACTTGGGTGTGAGGTCGGCCTAAATCTGTAAATTTATTTAATACGGCCACACGTGCATGAATCTCATTGACTTGGCTTTGAAAGTTTCTCGCACGGAGTTTATCGCCTAATAATTTGATGCAATGCATCTTGGTTTCTATCAGACTTCTGCGATGATAGCCTGACCAATTTTTCCATATTGTTCTTCCTAAACGTTTAACTGTTCGAAGTAATTCATTTCGCTCTAGCGAGCTGGTCTTTGTATCTTTCCAAGGTTTCGCATTTTTTCTTGGCGGAATCACCGCATGTGCTTGTCGGTCTGCAATTACTTGACGGCATTGCTTGGTGTCATAAGCCCCATCAGTATAGACAGAGTCAATCTGCTCATCTTGTGGAATCTGATCGAGTAAATCACCAAGCACTTGTGAATCACTCACATTATTTGTAGTGAGTTGAATAGCGCGTATTTGAAGGG
Organism: Acinetobacter sp. NigerLNRRAM0016; assembly: GCF_054112845.1. Taxonomy (NCBI): domain Bacteria; kingdom Pseudomonadati; phylum Pseudomonadota; class Gammaproteobacteria; order Moraxellales; family Moraxellaceae; genus Acinetobacter; species Acinetobacter sp. NigerLNRRAM0016. The sequence goes on along the minus strand of NZ_JBSYVT010000020.1, from coordinate 1,188 downwards.
TTTCAGCATCTATACCAATATGAAGTTTACGCCATTGGCGACGATATTCAGGTTGGTGTTTCTTACGCTTCCATTCACCTTCGCCTAGAAACTTTAAGCCAGTAGAATCGACGAGTAGCTGGAGACCATTACTGCTTTTTTGATAGTTAATTGCAATATCAATATGCTTTTGTCTTCTGCAGATGGTGGAATAGTCTGGTGCTGTCCAATCTAATCTACAAAGATGAATGAGACTTTGCACAAAGCCAGTGACCATGCGTAAAGAAAGACGAAATAAGGATTTGATCATTAAACAGCATTGGATGGCTGTATCTGAATAAGTTTGATTTCGACCATGTTTACCTTTGGGTTGAGCGTACCATTGAGTCTTGGGATCAAACCAAATTGAGAGATTTCCTCGATTTATTAATGCACTGTTATAAGAAGACCAATTGGTTGTACGATAGATTTTAGGTGTGGGCTTATTCATTTGAGAATTATATTGTGGAATAAGCCTTTAGAGATAGGTTTGTGCAACAAAGCCTAAATTAATACCACACTTGGAAACAGTTATTATAAATATTCTAAAATCTGAAATTGAGAAAAATAATAATAATGAGTATGTTATTTTCTTTGATGATCTTGATATTGGTTTTAATGCCGATAGTGAGGAATCTTTATTGACAATCATGGAATTGCTTAGAGCTAGTAAGCATGTCAATAATAACATTTTTGCAAAAAATGGAATTTTAGCTAAAGTTATCATATTAATTAGGGATGATGTTGAACGAACACTTTCTTCTCAAGGGGCAGATATTGCTAAGATATTCTCATCATATTCCACTCGATTAGATTGGTATCAAGATGAATATCAAAGCTTAGATAAAGAGAGCAGTGTAGGCTTAAAAAAACTAGTTGAAAGAAGAACTAAATACGCTTTTGAAAAGGCAGGATTTAATTACAACTCTAGTTCGGCTTGGGATAGTTTAATTAATGATGACTTTACTCCAAAGTCTAGTTTTAAATATATTTCGGATCATACATATTTGAGACCTAGGGATTTTATTCTTTTATTAAAGCCTTTAGAAAATGGTGAATATGAAATACCTTTAAATAAATATTATGTAAATAACTTGATAGGGTTGTATGCTACCGAATTAATCAAAGAGCTTACAAACGAATTATCATCATTTTATAGTGTGTCTCAGA